>JAJFUT010000009.1 GCA_021372315.1 Methanobacteriota archaeon | reverse complement strand
AGGGAGCTGGGCGGGAAGATCATCGCCTGCGAGATGACCATGGAGGTCATGGGCGTGAACAAGGAAGACCTCAGGACCGACTGGATCGACGAGTTCGGGGCAGTGGGGACATACATATCGGAGGCAAGGGACTCCGCGATAACTCTTTTCATCTAAGGTGAGGAAATGATATATCTGGACAATTCGGCCGCAACACGATTGGACGAACGGGTGCACGAGGCGATGGTCCCATACTTCTTCGAGAAGTACGCCGTGGCCACGTCCGAGTTCGGTTACTCCCTCGGCATCGTGGCCAGGGAGACGCTTGATGAGGCTAGGAACGATCTTGCAGCGATCATCAAGGGGAACGACGAGGAGATCATCTTCACCTCGGGGGACACGGAGGCCTGCAACATGGCGCTCAAGGGCGTTGCCTATTCCCAGATGAAGAAGGGGAAGCACATCATAGTCTCGAAGATCGAAGACTTCCCGGTCCTGAACACCGCGAAGGCGATGGAAAGGGACGGGTTCAAGGTGACGTATCTTCCAGTGAACGGCGAAGGGCTCGTCGATCCCGAGGAGCTCAGGAAGGCGATCACCAAGGAGACGACGCTCGTCTCGATCCAGCACTCGAACCAGGAGATAGGGACGATGCAGGACATCGCGTCCCTCGGGAGGGTGTGTCGCGAGGCGGGCGTCCTCTTCCACACGGACGCCACGCACACGTTCGGAAGATTCGGGTTCGACATGGGCCAGCTCCCGGTCGACCTTATGACCATGTCCTCCCATACGATCCATGGCCCTAAAGGCGACGGTGCTCTCTACAAGAGGAAGGACGTTCCCCTGCAGAAATGGATGGACGGCGGGTATCAGGAGTTCAATCTGAGGGCCGGCCTGGAGAACATCCCTGGCATAGTGGGGTTCGTCAAGGCGGCCAAGCTTATGAACGAGGAGGAGAACTCCATGGTCCGCTCAATGAGGGACAGACTGATGGACGAGCTCCTGAAGGAGATCCCCGACACCATGTTGAACGGGCATAGGCAGAAGAGGACGCCGCAGAACGCTAACATCACGTTCCACCAGGTCGAGGGAGAGTCGATGACGCTCCACCTGGACATGAAAGGGATAGAGGTGTCGACCGGCTCGGCCTGCTTCAGCCGGTCGCTCGAGGCCAGCCACGTCATCATGGGCATCGGCGGGAACCACGAGAGGGCGCACGGATCGATACGGTTCACTTTCGGGCGCTACAACAGCATGGACGAGATACCAGAGGTGGTCTCCTCTATGAAGGAGATCGTCGCCAGGCTGAGGGAGATCAGTCCGTTGAAGAGGTGATATGATGAAATTTCCGTACAATGATAAGGTGCTGGAGAACTTCAAGAATCCTAAGAACGTCGGAAAGATAGAGGATGCTGACGGAAAATCGATGGTAGGAAGCCCTGCATGCGGCGACATGGTCGCCGTCTACATCAAGGTCCGGGCTGAGGACCATGTGATCATCGACGCCAAGTTCGAATCATATGGCTGCGCATCGAACATCGCCACCGGGTCGATAATCACAGAGCTGGCGAAGGGCAAGACCATCGAGGAGGCGAAGAAGATCTCCTGGAAGGACGCCTCGGACGCTCTCGGAGGGCTGCCTAAGATCAAGGCTCACTGCTCGGTGCTCGCGGTCGAGGGCCTCAGGGAGGCGATAACGAACTACGAGGAGAAGAACGGGCTCGTGGTGGAGAAGAAGGAGACGACGGTCGAGCTCATAGAAAGGCGACTGAAGAACGTCATGAATCCTTTGACCGGGCTTGATATCGTGAGGGGCAATCTGGTGAAGTCCATCGAGATCAAGGACGGTGTCGTCAGCATCGTCGTCGACCTCCCTCAGGAGCACATCTTCGCCAACAACATCAGGGATGAGGTGAAGGAGAAGATCGAGAACCTTTGGGACGTGAAAGAGGTCATCCTGAAATTCAGCGACCAGTAGGCTGTTTCGGCGCTCGCTCGAACTTGAGCTTCATGGCGATCAGGACGATGTTGAGAGAGACCCCAACGGCGTTCCAGAATATTATCGGGATGTCACCGAGCAATGCTCCGTAGAGCAGCCACAGCCCCATCCCGACGCTGAGGAGGGCAGGCATCATTATCGACACATCCTCCATCCTGCGCGTCCTGTACCCCTTCAATATCTGCGGCAGATATCCGATGGTGGTAAGGAGACCGGCCATTAGCCCCAGTACGATCCAATCTTCCATCGTGCTCAATAACGGGTTTAGGCTAATGACCCTTTTGCCTCCCGAAATGATTAATAGCGAACATCTCCAAGTTCTATCAAAGGAGGTCAAGAAATGCCCGAATACGTAGTTCTGTCAAGGCTAACTTCCAATGGAAGCAAGACCTTGAAGACAAAGCCGTCGCGCCTGAAGGAAGTGAACAAGGAGATCGAAAAGATGGGTGCCAAGGTCGTGCAGCAATACGCGCTCCTAGGAAAGTATGATTTCCTGACGATCCTGGATGCACCGGACAACGAGACCGTCGCCAAGGTCATGGTCGACCTGGGGTCGAGGGGGACGCTGGAGACCACCACCCTGGCCGCGTTACCCATAGATGATTTCCTCAAGGTCCTGAAGTGAGCGGCGCCTTCGGGTCCCGAAGGGACCTTGTATCATTTCAGCAGCACGTGCTTAGCATCGCTCATATCGTTCCTAGAGCAGCGATCCAATGCAGGAACGACGTATATCTCAGAAAAACCTAGACATTAACCTTTCCGTTTCACCACTGGCATGGTTCGACCATCATCATATTATTCTTTTCCGACCCAAAGAATATTCGGTCCCAACGAGAGTTAGATGCTCATGTTCTAGCATCGCAGGTCTGCCCTAAATGGGGATGGGGGCGAACATCAATGGCAAAGGACAAGCAGAAGAAGGCTGACGCATCCAAGACCGAGAAGAAGCAGTAACATCTCTCTTCGATCCGTTCGGTGAAGGAATTTCACCCTTTTCTTCTATGTTGAAGGGGCCCTCTCGCATGTGAGGATCCCCTCAGCAACTCTTTTATTTTTTTTCACCGAATTGATTGGGGGGGGGGGTGGTCGGACATGCTTCTATCATCGTTCGAGGATGCACTATGGCACTCAGCCCTTTGTCAATGGCCCGCTTCACTCTTTTTTGTTCGATCATTCCCACACGAAGGGAAAAATCTTAAAAAATATCATCATAGAAGATGAGACAGGAGCGGCCGTCAGCCGTCCAGGTCCAAATGGGATCTCACGTTCACAGATCGACGTTCCCCGCGTAGGACGCTCCCATGCATTCTGCGAGACGTCCTTCAGCGCACTTTTTCACTGCGTCGGCGATCGTCCCCTTGCATCCGCCCTTGACGCTCATCCCCGCCTTCTTGAGCACCTCATGGGCGTTCCTGCCGATCGTGCCAGTGATCACGATGTCTATCTTCTTTCCGACCAGCGCTTCAGCTGCCCTCACTCCCGGTTCGTCCCTGATGTCTCGATGCCTCTCTTCGATCACTGAGAACTTATCTGGGCTCCCTTCGAAGACGAGAATGTAAGGACTCCTAGCGAGGGGCCCGACCTTGCTGTCCAGACCTCTGCCCATGCTAGTCACGGCCATCCTGCACCGTCCCTTTGATCTCTCAGGGTCCTTCATGTTCATCCTCCGTCATTAACGAGGGACCCCGATGCCTTTATAGTTGCGGTTTTAGGACCCGAAGATGAACGTCCTGCCGCAGACCGTTCATTGGAGTATGGAGCGATGTCATCACGCTTCGACACAGATCGAAATGATAGGTCACGATGGAACTCTTCCAGATGGGATGGTCATTTGCTTAAGGGCACAAAGCCGAGATCATCACGATCTTCTCTGGAAGTGACCTGACATGTATGAATAAATGCTGCCTTGGTCATCACCGGCGTGGCCTATCATGAATATCCGGGATCGGTCAAAATGACAACCGAGCTTGAAATGGATCCACGGACCTTCGGGAAGATCGTGCGCTCGAAACACCTTCTCGACACGACTCCTCTTGTCCGCTCGATCTTCACAACTTCGCGACCCTATCGTAGTATGCATGCACATCGTAGGAGAACCTCTCCTGGGTGTACGAATGCTTCTCCAGCTTCCCGATCACGTCCTTCGTTCTCCAGGGCCTTCCGTAAAGGCCCCCGACGACCATCGAGATGCCCGTATAGCCGGCCGGATCGTTGCCATCGAGCGAGTACTTGTTGTTCAAGTGCAGAGCCGCTGCCAGAGCGTCCTCCGGACGGCGGCTCCATTCCAGTATCTTCTCCGCCCAGTACGCACGTAGAGAGCCGTGAATCTTCCCTATCTTCAGAAGCTCGGTCTGGGCCGCGTTCCATAGGGGGTCATGGGTCTTGGCCCCCTCGAGCTCCTTGACCGAGTATACATGCTCCCTAGGATCGGACCTATGTTCGTCGAGCGAGCGCCTCGCCCATATCGGGAAGGCTCCGGTGGTATCATATTCGGGCGTGTGGAGGCAGAAGTTGTCCGCAAGCTCCTTCTTGACTATCAGCTGCTCAAGGTACCCTTCCTTCTCCTTATCGGGAGCGTCCACCTTCTTCACCTCGAGGGCGATCCTCTGGGCCGATATGTTTCCGAAATGGATGTACGGGGATAGGTCCGATTGCCCGCTCTCCACGGGGTTCATCTTCCTAGCGTCGTAGGAGAAGAGCCGACCCTTGCAGAAGTCCGAGAGCATCTTCTTAGCGCTGGCCTCCCCCGGCGTTATCCATCTCACAGGCGGCACGGACTTGTCAACGACGGTCCTTGCCAGAGCCCCGTCCCAGTCGATTCGATCCTCATCCTCGTCCCAGCGGTCGTCCATCCCTTCGATGGAAGGATATTCGACCAGATAGAGTGCCAGCAACGGGGTTATCCTCTTCCTGAACGTGTCATACGTGGAAATCCTCCTGGTCGCTACCTTCCAGCAAGGGACGATGTTGTGCGAGTCCACCTGGTGCATGGCTATGTCGATCTCGCCTGCGACCCTGCTCTTCCATCTCCTGTTGACGTCCAAAGGGTCGAAATCGGTTATCAGAAGTCCTGCATCCACTGAGCTGAGGAACGATGGGAACTCGATCTCCGGATATCCTTCGAGCAGGTAGAACCCGACGCCCAGCCGTCTCAGTCCGTCGCTAACTTCCTTCAGACCATCCAACATGAACGAATATTGCCTGATCGTCGAGCCAAGGTACTCGGGGGGAAGACAGAATGCCACACACAGCTTGGAACCGTACGATCTTGCGGTCTCTATGGCATAGATGAGCGACCAGTTGTCCTCGATCCTTTGCTCGCGAGACATCCAGTAGACAACATTGCCTTTGACGTAACGTATGTCCTTGATACGCCGCACCCTATCGGTCAGTTCATGCATGCCGTCTCCGCCATCTCTAAAAATTAGTTGGAGTCGGTCATTTAAGTCCTTTTGCATCGGTACGAACTGGGTCGGGACCCGCGAGCGATCGCTTCGCGATCCCTTCTTAATATCAGTCAGACGGCTCTTCATGACGATAGCAGCCGACAAGGTGGTCGTTGACCATCCCTACCGCCTGCATGAAAGCGTAACAGATGGTTGGCCCTACGAACTTGAAACCTTCATCGCGGAGGGCGGCGCTCATCGCGCGTGATTCATCCGTCTCCGTCGGGACCTCTTTGAAGCTTTGAAAGTTATTGACGATCGGCCCTCCTCCGACGAACTTCCACAGGAACGAATCCAGGCTTCCATATTTCGATTGTACCGCAAGGACGCACTTGGCGTTCGTTATCGATGCTTGTATCTTCATGCGGTTCCGGACGATCCCCTTGTTCTGGAGGAGCTCCTGGACCTTGTCGTCCCCGTAGTTCGCCACAGTCTCTATGTCAAATCCATCGAACGCCGCTCGGAAGGCCGCTCTCTTATGGAGTATCGTCGCCCAGCTGAGGCCTGCCTGCATGCAGTCCAAGATCATGAACTCGTACAGTCTCTGGTCGTCATGGACAGGAACCCCCCATTCGACATCATGATATTCGATCATCATAGGGTCATCGCCCCAAGGACATCTTTTCATCCTTTTCACGTATCCAGTCGTTCCTAGTTACTCTAGATGGCGAATGAGGTTCCGACACTAATAAAGAAATGGGAACGCTGCGCCAATTCGGGGCGACAGGCCCATCCGATCTCGGTAATGTAATATATCGGTGGGCATACGTTGTTTAACGCATGGTCTTGGGGTTCGGCGAAGCATGGTCCGTCATCGATGTATACGTCACGACGCTCCTATTGTTCCTCTCGGTAATGGTGATATACGCCGTGATATTCGTCCAGAAGAAGCAACCCGAAACCGTTCTGGTGTGGTTCCTGGCCGTTTCCCTGGCCGTTCTGGTGTGGTTCCTTGCCGTCGTGATATATCCTCTGGTGTTCATCCTACTGTTCTATGTCTATCTTGGGCGGGACCTTCGCAGAAGGAAGATGTTCCAAAACAAGAAAGAGATCGACCGCAGCGTGTCCATGGCCCTGGGCAAGGCAAGGGAAAGCCTGTTCGTCTCCGACCCATCCAAGCATGGGTTGGGCCCCTATGAATCTCTGGCGCGCATGTTGTTCAAATCCAATGTATCCTTCCTCACAGGCGACAATGAGGTGGAATACTACAACGAGGGGGACCGAATCTTCAAGGACATGATCGAGGAGATCAAAGGTGCGAAGCGCTTCGTGCACTTGGAGTTCTACCTGATCCGAGATGATTCCCTCGCCAAGGAATTCGCCGATGTACTAGCACAGAAGGCCCGAGAGGGTGTGGAGATCAAGATCCTCATGGACGCAGCAGGATGCCACAAGCTTCCCAGGAATTTCTTCAGGGAGATGGAGAACGCCGGAGGAAGGACCGCCCACTTCCTCCCCTCGCTATTCGGCGACCTTAATATCGGGATCAACAACCGAAACCATCGTAAGATCGTCACGATAGACGGGGACACCGCCTTCGTATGCGGTTGCAACATCGGAGTTGAGTATCGCGGAGAAGGACCGCTCGGATATTGGCGCGACGACTGCGTGCGAATTCGCGGCAGTGGCGCCATCAGCGTGGAGAAGCGTTTCATCCTCGATTGGAACTTCGCTACCGATGGCCATTTGAAGATCGAGGATTACGCCCCGACCAGGCCCGGCATAGGGAAGGCAGGTCTGCAGATCGTATCTGGAGGGCCTGACAAGGCCTCAAGGAACATAGAGGAACAATATGTCAAGATGATCGTCTCTGCCAAGGAGTATGTCTACATCCAAACCCCATACTTCGTCCCGAGCATGGCAGTGACCTCGGCCTTGGTGGTCGCGGCCAATTCCGGTGTGGACGTACGGATCATGATGCCCTCCAAGCCCGATCATCCGTTCGTGTACTGGGCGTCGCTTTACAACGCAGGGGACATGTTGCGCAGCAACGTACGCATCCATCAGTTCCAGAAGGATGGCTTCATACACGCCAAGGTGCTGGTCATAGACGACGAAGTGTCATCGGTCGGCAGTGCCAACTTCGACCATCGCAGTTTGGGCTTGAACTTCGAGACCAACGCGGTCATCTATGATGCGGTGTTCGCAAAGAAGGTGAAGGCCGCCTATCTCGATGACGTTGAGAATCGATGCACCGAGCTGACCGCGGAAAAATACAATGAGCGCTCAAGGACGGTGAGGTTGATGGAAAACATCTCACGGCTTTACGGGCCGATCGCATGAGCGCATCTTATCGTTCCTTTTCCTGGAACTTGTGAAGCTTATGTTTGAAATAGTGTGGGATGCGAGGCAGGTTCTGCTCGAAATGGACCTGCATGGACGGTAAGAAATAACGCGAGTGTTTTCCGATGAGCGCCGTTCCGGTCAAGGTCTTCATGAGCGGACCCTTTTCCCTACCCACGACGATGTTCTCTCGCCGTTCCAATGCACATAAGAAGTCCTCGTGGCCAGAGGCCTCGGCGCAGGTGACGACGGTCCCGGTGTCTTTCAGCACATGGCCGTCCGTTCCTCCAGTGAAGCATTTCCCCTTGTCCATGGCCAGGCCTACCGCGCGAACGTTCAGGGAATGGGCCATGCCCCCGCAGATGACCTCCAGGCCCTCGAAGGAGTCCAGTATTCGGGGGGAAAGATACTCGCCGTCGATGCATTTCTGAAGTCCTTTATTGAACATGAGATAACCATAGGGATGAGCGGCGACCGTCAGGCAGGAATACTCAGACAATGCCTCTACGATCTTCGGAGTGGATGATCGGATGGCCAGCCAAGGGCTCTTCCTCTTTTGCGGTTTTATGTCATTGAGATAGAATTCCTCGAGGTCATGAGGTGAATAGAAGTAAACGAGGATATGCGGCCCATCTGCGGCGCTGATCTCGATCCCCGGGACCACGACCGACTGTTCCTTCTCTGCGAATGCCTTCAAAGAGCCAGAGATCGCGTTGTGGTCCGTGACCGCCACTCCGAAACCCTCCTTCCCCGCTCTCTTCAGAAGATCCGTGACGCTCAATGTCCCATCCGAATGATCCGTGTGGACGTGCATATCCACAGAGAGGAGGCCTTGGCTTTTCAGGTCGGTCAGGTCCGGACGTTCAAACCTCACCTTCTCTTTCATCACATTCAGCATCCCACTTCTATAGTGCTATGGCATAATATACAATCGGACGAGAACGATGAACGACAGTCATGAGGATCGGTCATGACCGATCATATGCCATTACACGATGCCTGAGAAGAAATCGCCTTGCCGATGCAGTGCCCGCAACATGCCTTCGCGAAGACAAGGAACAATGGAAGGTCATTCGACAGTAAATTTGGGGGCAAATGGATTGAAAAAGTGGGCCCGACCGGATTTGAACCGGCGACCATCGGGTTATGAGCCTGACGCTCCACCAGACTAAGCTACGGACCCTAGTGATTCCACCTTATCCCGCCGCCCGATATATAATTTTTTAATGCTCTCCCATCTTTCATCTGACCGGATTAGGTAGAAATAATGGAAAGAGTCTCTCAAACGAAAGGTCGCTGATGAGGTCGAATGATCCCAAGCTAAAGGTCCCTTCGAAGGTGAGATGGCTGATCCTGCTGACAGCCTTCGTCGCCATCGGTCAGGGGTTTCTAATCACGGCGGTGTCCGCCTACTTGCCGGAGCTCGGTATCAGCTCAGGCGAGGTCGGGATCATACTCGGGGCCTCAGGGTTGGCAATGGTCGTGTGCGCCATACCGTTCGGGATCATGTCCGACCGTATCGGCAGGAAGAAGGTGCTTATGATCGGCCTGGTCACGACACCACCTGTCCTGCTGCTGTGCGCCTTCTCTCACGACGCCACGCTGTTTCTCATAGCGAACATCATCGCAGGCATCTCCGAAGCGGCATTCCTGTCGGCTTGGAACGCCATGATCGCGGACCAGACGACCGTCGACAACAGGAGCATGGCCTTCTCCATGTCCTTCATCGTCTATGGCGCCTTCACCGGGATAGGTTTCGCATTGCCGCTCATCTTCCCTATGTTCGAGGACATGTTCTCGATGTCCTCGGTCGACGTACATTCGTACGCGTTCCTGGTGCTCGGCCTGATGGCGATAATATCTCCATTGACGATCGGATATCTGCTCAGGGACTACAAGGAGAGGCCAGTCGTCAAGGCATCGCGCGCACTTCTTGGCCCAAGGAGCAAGAAGACCTTGGTGAAGTTCTCGATCAACAACACCATGATCGGTCTGGGCGCGGGGTTGATCATACCGCTCATACCTACCTGGCTCTTCCTTGAGTACGGGATAACGGACGAATATTCAGGCCCGCTGCTGGCGGTATCCAGCATCACGATAGGGTTCGCCGCGATATTCAGCACGGGGCTTTCCCAGAGGTTCGGCCCGGTGAAGGCGATCGCGTTGACACAGGGGTCTTCGATAATATTCATGCTGGCCATCCCGTTCATGCCAGGGGCGGCATATGCTGCCACGTTCTACCTCATAAGGGCTGCCCTTATGAACATGGCCGGACCGATCATGGACTCGTACCTCATGGGCATAGTCGACAAGGAGGACAGAGGTCTGGCTAGCGCCATCAACTCCATACTGTGGAGGCTGCCGAACAGCGCGACTACCATTATAGGAGGCGTAATGCTCGCGGCCGGGTTCTACACCTTACCGTTCGTACTGGCTTCGATCATATACTCGATAGCGATAGTCGCGTTCTACCTGAACTTCAGGAACATCGAGCCATCCCGTGAAGTGTCCGCAGGAGCTTGAAACAAGGCCCTCGAGCAAGCTGAACCGTCACATCCCGCCATCAGAAAGATTGATAATTCCAATATCGGCATGGAAGCACCCATGTCAGCGGAAACGGTCCATATGCGCAGATTGATCGAATCGGCTCTATCTCGCGGGGCTGCGAAGGCCGTGCAGCTCTCGACGTCGTTCATCGTCATCGACCCCCGAGTCAGGATGAAGTGCCAGGTCCCTATCTGCAAGAACTACGGACGCAGCCTCATGTGCCCTCCGTCGATAATGTCACTTAAGGAGTTCTCCGATATCCTCACCAGATATTCCGACTCGATCCTCGTCCAATGGACCCTGGACCCCGATCCGGATATGCTCCGCGCGATCAAAGGAAGTTCGTTGTCCACGTTGGAGAACAACGACCTGTACCTCAAGGCCATGAATCGGGCCATAAAGGAGATGACGACTCAGCTCAACGCTCTCGAGGGAGACGCGATGAGATTGGGATATCGGTTCGCGACCGCTTTCTCAGGTGGTCCTTGCGCGCTTTGTGATGATTGCGTCGGTGCCGGGGGTCATTGCAGACATCCGTTCATGGCGAGGCCCAGCATGGAGGCCGTCGGGATAGACGTGATCGCGACCGCTTTCAACGCGGGCCTTCCGATAAAGTATCCAGCTGAATCGGCGGCCTTATTGACCGGTCTGCTCCTTGTGGACTGATCCGATGGTCTCGCTATTCCTCGATTATTGCACCCTCAACGATGCCCTGAGGGACGCTTCCACGCTCGCGAAGTTGAGATACCTGAACAAGGAGGGGGCCGTGCTCTTCACATCGACGACGGTGGTCGGCGAGGCCATGGAGATGATGTCCGAGGGTCCGAAGGAGGGGCAGTACATGCTCGTCGACCTTCTCCGTGACCTGCAGGTCAAGTTCCTGCACCCGAAAAGAGAATGGGTCGGCGTCCTGGTGAAGCTGGACCTTTTCCTTGATGAACGGTCCGCGAGCTTCGTGCCTGCGAGCGAGAGGGCGCATCTCGCGACGGCGATCGCCAACGGAATAGGAATCTACGTCACAAGCACGCCCGAGGCGAGGGCGCTGACGGGGATCAAGGGGATGGACGTTCACATCAAGGTGCTGGACATGGAAGGCGCGGTACATCTGTTCAAGAAGATCTGATCGTCAGGACATTTGTTTCATATATCATTTAGTTAGTTAGTGCTAACTAACATATGAGCGAGACCGAGAGAAAAGGAAGCTTGGAGCGTCAGAATCAGATCATCGAGGCCGCATTGGACATAATTGACAAGGAAGGGATCCACAGCCTCACCCTTAAGAGCATAGGTTCGGCCATCGGGATCAGCGACGCCGCTCTGCTCAGGCACTTCCGCAGCAAGGAGGAGATCGTCGAGGCAACTGCGCAGAGGGTCTTCTTCGAATGCGTGGTACCAGAGGAGACGACCCGATCAGATGATGTCGGCACCATCCTCTCACAGCTTATCAGGAACCAGTTCGAGAAGTTCGATTCGTTCCCCCAATCCACGGCTGTACTGTTCCAGGAGGACATATTCCGGGAGTATCCCGAGATCAGGGCGTGGTTCATCGAACGTCGAAACGACCGGAAGGAAAGGATCTCCGGGCTCATTCGGAAAAGGACGGACCTAGGCCAGATCGACCGCTCCGTCGACCCTGATGTCTTCGCCACGATCTTCATGGGGGCGATGAGGATGGAAGTGATGGAATGGAGGGACTCAGGATATTCATGGAGTCTCCGATCGCGGGCAGACCCATTGCTCGAACAGCTGCTCGGCATCCTGAGGTGATGTTGATGGATCAACGATACATTCATCATCTCATCGCTCCGAATATCATATCAAGGGTCCATTCGATCGATGAGGGCAGAAAAAGGTGATGACGATGAAATACACAAAGGTCCAGGATGTCCCAGGTAAACCGAACCCCCATGGGGTCAGCGTCAAGAGCATATACGACCACCCTGAAGCGGTGGCCATTCACATCCTATTAAAGCCGGGCGAATCCTTGAAGAAGCACATAACTCCGGTGGACGTGTTCTTCTACGTGCTGGAAGGGGAGGGCGATGTGGAGATCGGGGACGAGACCGTCCACGTGATCAAGGATACGATCGTAGAGAGCCCCAAAGGCATCCCGCACAGGCTCCTCAACAATGGCGGCGGCGATTTCAGGTTCCTTGTCGTGAAGACCCCAAGGCCAGAAGGAAAGGCGACCCTGCTCTGAGAGGTGAACCCTAAATGACGAAGGACGTTTCGAACACGATCGATCTGGAAGGGAAGAGGCCCGACATCAGGGGAAGGAAGCTGGTCATCAACGACCTGCTCGCTTACCAGGAGAGCGCCGTCGTCTCGAGGACGCTTATAGATAAGAAGGTCGGGACGGTCACGATGTTCTCTTTCGACGAGGGCCAGGGGCTCAGCGAGCACACGGCGCCGTACGACGCCATGGCGATGGTCCTCGACGGTGAGGTGGAGGTAACGATATCGGGCAAGGTGCACGATCTGAAGAAGGACGAGATGATCATCATGCCAGCGAGCGAGCCACATGCTCTGAGGGCGTTGAAGCCTTTCAAAATGATGTTAATCATGATAAGGGCGTGAACGAACAACCGAGGATCAAGGGAACAAGATGGCGCCGTCGATCGGGATCGAACCGATGACCTTGGGATTAACAGTCCCACGCTCTACCGACTGAGCTACGACGGCCTTGGGCATTGCCACAATAGTCCACGGTTATTTATCGTTTATCCTTTTGGCGTGTTCCTGAGCATCCAAGGATTCCCTGAGGACATTCACCGTCGTATCCATCTTCTGCAGTATGTCCTGGAGCTCGTTGAAGAACGTCAGGACCTTCTCGGTCGTCACGGCGCCTTCGGGCGATGGAAGGATGAGGCCTTCCTGTTCTAGAATTCTCAGGGAATATCGGACCTTGTGCTGAGGTATCGCTAGCAGCTCGGACAGCCTGATGATACCGATAGGTTCGTGAGCGACTATCGTGTTCAACATGGTCACGTGCCTTTCAAGCAACTGGATCTCGGACTCGATCTTGTTTGTAAGGGCGCTCCTTCCTCTCATCTGACCGCCTCGTCCATGACATGAGCTATCATGTGTATGGCCTCATGATAACATTAGTTCATATAATAACCCTTTCCGCCTTGATCCAGGGATTTGGAACCAACCCAGAGGGGTTATATATCCCGCTCAGGGATGGAGTCGCTCATGGCGCCTATTATCGTCAGGAACGTGACGAAGAAGTTCGGGGATTTCGCGGCCTTGGATAGCGTCAGCTTCGAGGTCGAGGAAGGTTCCTTCTTCGGATGCTTCGGTCCCAACGGTGCCGGGAAGTCGACCCTTCTCAGGATCATGACAGGGCAGACCATCGCCACTGCGGGCGAGGTGAGCGTTCTAGGACTGGACCCTGCCAAAGTGCCTCTCGAGGTCAAGAGGGCGATAGGGATAGTGCCTGAGGTGGAATCACCCCCGTCGTACCTCACGGCGAGCGAGTTCCTGCACTTCGTAGGATCGGTCAGAAAGGTCAGCGACCTCGACGGGAAGGTGGACCAATGGATAGAGTTCTTCGACCTGCAGGGGTCCAAGGGCACACTGTGCAAGGACCTGTCGAAGGGGATGAGGCAGAAGCTGATGCTTTCCGCGGCCTTCCTTCACGAGCCCAAGCTGCTCTTCCTGGACGAACCGTTCATAAACCTGGATCCAATCTATCAGAGGAAGCTGAAGGACTATCTCTTCCAACTGAAGGACGAGAGGAGGACGATCTTCCTCAACTCGCACATCCTGGACATGGCCCAGAAGCTCTGTGACGAGTTCATCATCCTCAACCGGGGGAGGGTCCTTCATAAGGGCAACGCCGTGTCTATGACCGAGAACGGAGAGGACCTGGAAACGGTGTTCCTGAAGTTGGTGGCGGGAGATGGCCAGTCTTCTTAAGCTGATGATGCTGGAAGAGTACCGGCTGCACGTCTCGTACTCCTCGAAGAGGATGTTCCTCACGATGCCCCTCTACGTGATAATCTTCACACTTTTCCTCGGCTCGACGATAGGGGAGTTCGGAGGCGATATATCCATCGAGGACATGGTCATTATGGGCCACGCCGGGGTCTTCCTTTACGGCATGAGCGTCGGGGCGTTCGGATTCCTCGGCCGGACCTATGTCGAGAGGAGGTATGGCAAGAACAACTACCTCGTCAGATCGGAAGAGCGTCGTGTAGGGAAAGAGTGTTGGT
>JAJFUT010000004.1 GCA_021372315.1 Methanobacteriota archaeon | reverse complement strand
GCCCCTCGCAACGAGCTCGTCCCGTATCTTCAGAAGCCCGCTCTGCCTCTCGATCTCCCTCTCGACGTACGTCGGGAGCAGCTTGAGGTCCTGCGCCCCTTTGATCTCCACCCTGGCGCCATTGGGTATGGAGACGTTCAGGTCCTCCCTTATGGTGCCGAGGCCCCTCTTGACCATCTTCGTCGCGCGCAGTATGGAACCGATGCGAATGGCGACATCCTTCACCTCTTCGGGGTCGTGCATGTCCGGGCCCGTGGCTATCTCTATGAGCGGGATGCCCAATCTGTCGAGCCTGTAGGTGATCTCCGAGCCTTTCGTCTCGACCTTCCTAGCTGCGTCCTCCTCGAGGCAGACGGACTGTATGGCCACCTTCTTCCCGTTGATGTCTATCTTGCCGTCGATGGCGACAAGGGCGGTCCTCTGGAACCCGCTCGTGTTCGAGCCGTCGATGACGATCTTCCTCATGAAATGGACCTCATCGACGACCTTGCACCCGGTCATCTCCGACACGATGAGCGTTGCCTGCATGGCGTCGGCATCGGCATCGTGCGGGGGTTCCTCATCGGCCTCGACGAGGCAGCACCTCGACCTCGGGGACTGGTACCTGAAGCTCATCTTCCTCGCGGCCTGCGCCAGGACCGCCCTGTCGATCTCTCCCAGCTCGCTCTGGGAGGGCCTTAACCTTCTGAGTATGGTCGCCCCCTCCTCCTCGATGAGATCGCAGGGGCAGGAGCAGAAAAGCTTGTTCGTGTTCAGCTGCTGGTGTATCTCGATCCCGACCGTGACCCTTTCAGCCATCTATCTCCCTCCTTTGGGATATCTCGCCTCGAAGGTCCGTCGTCATCATGATGGCCGCTTCCTTGACATCGCGGGTCTGGCCCAGGACCCACATGAGCTTCACCAACGCCGTCTCGGGCAGCATATCCCCTGCGGGGACGACGCCTGCGTTTATGAGGTCCCTTCCGGTCGCGTATACGTTGAGATTGACGCTTCCGCTCAGGCACTGCGACGTCATGATCACCGTGGTCCCGGCCTTCACGACCTCGCCCAGCACATTGACCATCGGGGTCGAAACGTGACCTAGCCCAGAACCGGCGATGACCACGCCCTTGTGCTTGAGCATCAGCTCCTTGAACGCGGGGAGGTCCATGCCCGGATGGAATTGGAGCAATGCGACCTTCCTCTCGAGCGTGTCCTTGAGGACCAGGGACCTTTCTTTCCTGTCGGCGTCGGTCAGTACCTCGACCTTGCCGTGGAAGTCTATCCTGGCCACGGGCGAGCCGTTCATGCTCTTGAAGGCGTCCCTGCGGCTCGTGTGCATCTTCCTCACCCTCGTTCCCTTGTGCACGACGGCGGTCGTGTCCGAGATCGTCTCGTGCATCAGGACGAAAACGCCGGGCATCCTTGTCTCGATGCAGAACCTGGCCGCGGCCACGAGGTTCGTGTACGAATCGGAGGAGGGCCTGTCCGAGGACCTCTGCGCCCCTACGAGGACGACGGGCGTGTCCAGCCCTTCCAGCATGAACGAGAGGGCGGCCGAGGTATATCCCATCGTGTCCGTACCATGCGGTATGATGATCGCATCGGCGCCGTTGGATATCTCTTCCTTGACGGCCCTGGCGATCGCGATCCACGCATCCGGGTCCATGTTCTCGCTGAAGATCGAGAAGAG
>JAJFUT010000123.1 GCA_021372315.1 Methanobacteriota archaeon | reverse complement strand
GCTGTTTGTATGTCACAATCCAGACACAGCTAAGGACACTTGAAAAACTTTCGCCCTCAGACGTTTTGATGTATTGCCCAGTCTTTTCGAGCAGGGCGAAATAATGCGGAAGCGACCATTATTTCATGTCGAGGTCAGGTTTTATTAATATTCTTTCATATTTACATGCTGGCATATCCTAATCCCGAAAAACAAAAATGCACAAATTTTTTATCTTGGCAAAATCTTGATAAATCAAATTCATGGAGGGAATTGATATGGAATGGTTAGCGATAATGAATATAATAGGCGGCCTGGTGTTGGCAGTAGGAATAATCGGGGCCTTGCCCGGTATCGGTAAGTTCCTGGCGAAAGCTGGTAAGTTCCTTGGAGGGTTCCAGATTATCATAGGTATCATCATGTTCATATTCGGTCTTCTGGACCTTTTCTCCTTGCAGGGATTCGTTGCGTTCGTCGTCGGTGTCGTCCTTTTGACCGGAGTTTTCTATGTCATTCCGTTCTTAGGGAAATATCTCGAGAAGTTCGGAAAGTGGCTTGGCGGATTCCAGGGCATCATCGGGATCATCGCCATCATCGTTGGCCTGATCGGATTGTTCTAAAAAGGACCTATGGCGATCTTAAATCACTTCCATCCATCATTTTATCAATAATGTTATGACCTCGGATCTGCCATATGTTCGAACATGAACGAGAAGCTCAAGGACGACCTCGTCAGAAGGATGGAGTCCATGGACATACCGCTCTACGGTATAGCGGACCCTTCCGTCTGGGAGAGCCCACCTTTCGAACCTTGGATGCCTTCTGATTTCTATCCCCGGTCGATCTACCCCGAATGCCGTTCGGTCATCGTCATCGGACTTCCGATAAGCCTTCCTGTTATCGAGACAACGCCATCGATACATTATCACGAGATGTACAAGACCGTCAACCAGCTGTTGGACCAGTCGGCGTACCGGCTCAGCGTCCATCTCAGCGAGAAGGGCCATGGGTCCTTCTACATCCCGAGGGACGGATACGGCAGCATCGGCGTGCTCAAGGACCAGCCGTTCGCATTCTTCTCTCATCGCCATGCTGCGTACTTCGCAGGGCTTGGAACGTTCGGTATGAACAATGCGCTGCTCACGAGGAAGTACGGGCCAAGGGTCAGGTTCACATCGATATTCACCACGGCCGAGCTCCCTCACGATCATCCCCTAGACAGTCAGCTTTGCACAAGATGCTTCAGGTGCATCAAGAAATGCCCGGTCCAGGCGTTGCCGGGGAAGGACTATCCGGAGGCATTGCTGGACAAGGAGAAGTGCCGGCTCTACAACGAAAAGCTGTCGAACAGGTACATCCACCCGTGCGGGGTCTGCATCAAGGTCTGCCCTGTTGGCGAGGACAGGAAACTGTTCAACAGGACCGACATGTCGATCTATGAGGCGGAAGGCCAGAGAAAGGACCTGCGAGCTGCTTGGAAGCACGTGCAAGCCTACGGCGGAAAAAAGTAGTACTATGAAGAGAAGATGAAGAAGGATATGATGAGCAAGGGACACTATGAGGCCGAAGGTCACAGTTCAGAACTCCGTCAGCGCGGACGGCAGGATCGATCGGTTCCAGGGAGACGCTGGACTCTATTATTCGCTGGCAGGCGAGCTTGATGCCGACGCGACGCTGACAGGCGCGGACACGATCCTGTAATCGGGCGAGACAGCGGGGGCACCTTGAACGGGGCGCTGATGAGGCCGGGTTTGGTCGGCGAAGTGATGCTATCGATCAACCCATATGCGGTCGGCGGCACTGGGCCAACGTCGTGGTATCGAGCGGCGGACCTAGGGACGATGGAAGGCGTCGTCGACATGGAGCTCGTGCGTTCAAGGAAGTTAAAGGGCGGAGTCCAGCTGTTGCATTACAACATCAAGATATGAACAAAGAGCGTCGCGACGTTCTTCTTTTTACCTCAACTCACTACGAAATCCATAAGTACTTGCGTGCCATGACATGACATATCACGATTGGGCGTGTTAAATCAAAAGGAGGTAGTGAGATGGCCGAAGTGAAAGCGGAGAAGCACCAGATGAGCCTGGCAATGGACACGGACATACTGGCATCGGATGTCGATGCCGTCATGGAAAGGGGTTCGCCGCTTTATCATTCCCTTATCAAGGCCATATCGGAACAGTCGAGGCCTTTCCTGAACCCTGGTTCAAGGGTCGTTGACCTATTCTCCAACGGTGGTCAATGGATCGAGCAGCTCGAGAGGGAGGCCTCCTTCCGCTGCAGGTTCCTGTCATTCAACTCCACGGAGGAACAGAAGGAGAGATGCAAGGACGTGATGCGCATGGGCATCCACCTAGGCAACGTGTCCGAGTTCAAGATAGAACTAGGCACCGAGTTCCCCAACGTTCCGTCGGACCTCACGTTATCGATAATGGGGCTCTCTTCATTCGACGCCGAGAGGAGAGGGCAGCTCATGAAGGAGATGTCGTCCCATCTTCAGAAACGCGGAGCCGCGATCATCGTCGACAGGTCCGTCGATGTCATCGGAGAGAACATCGATTGGGTCAGGGCGATGAAGGACGCGGGTTTCAGAGAGAGTATGATGTTCTGGAAGACAGGCGATGTCTGCGCCTGGATCGCGAACAAGTGATCATCTGGAGCTACCCGCCCAATCTTCCTTTGCTCGAACAGGGCATCATAAAATGAGATCGCATGCAGATGATGCATCATCCGATCTCAGTTCGTTCTTTTCCTGATGCTGCTAGAACGGACCATCAAGACGAACTTGGCTCCCTGTCCATAGGTGCCTTTCTCCTCGATCGTGATATCATCTAAGGCCAATGCCTCCTTGGCAAAGAAAAGACCAAGTCCAGTGTTCTTGCCGACGCCTTTGTTGAATATCATCTCCTTCTCCTCGTTAAGCACACCTGGTCCATCATCTTCGCAGATGAGGGCGGTGAAATTTTCATGATCCTCTATCCTGAACCGAACGAACGTCGCACCTTCGCCATGACGCAGGGAATTTTCGATCAGATTGTACAGCACCTTTTCGATCACTGGGCTGGAAAATATCTCCACGCCATCGGTCTGTACGTCCAATTTTCTGCCGGTCTCTTCGACCGCCCCCTCAAATCTCGATAGGATGGACCCAACATCATTCCAAACAGGCATGCTTGTTCCGATGCTCTGAAAATCCTTCGTTTCCTCTATCACGTCGTTGAGGCGCCCGAGGACGTTGAGGCCCTTGTCAACGTACCTTTCCCTGTTCTCATCGGTCTTTGAGCTCTTGCTCAGTTCAAGAAATCCAGCAGTCGCTGTCAACAAGTTCTTCATATCATGCCTGATGATCGAGACGACGAGATCGAACTTGGCGTTCATCATGCGTAACTTCTCTTCGACGTTCTTCCTCTCAGTGATGTCCTGAACGATCCCTGATGCTTTCACGATCTCCCCATCGGGACCGTATTTGGCCTCTCCCAGAATATACACGAACCTTGCAGTGCCATCCTTCCAGACTATCTTAACATCCGTGTCCAAATGACCGCTCTCTCTTACGGATCGATCCATGAGCACCGGAACCTTCTCTCGGTCCTCACCCGAGAGCAATTCAAGGAAATCCTCAGCTCTCGGTCTGTAGGACGACGGGTCTCGGCCGAAGATCTTGAAGACCTCTTCAGACCAGGTAATGTTGTTCTCGCGGACATCGACGGTCCAATTACCCATATGTGCGATCTTCCCAGCTTCAGAGAGCTGCATGTTCTTCAGCTCTATCTCAGCCTCTTCCCTTTTGCTCACCTCTCTCATCGAGGCTACCACAAGACCGACCAGGACCATGATCGTCGATCTTATCAGATCATTGAACAATGACGATCCGTCGAGAGATATCAGATCCGTGACCAACAATATTCCCACCAACGTGACCGGGACGGCCATGCCCCGACGGCCATACAAGTAGGTCGCAAGGATTATCGGCACATAATTGAAATGCGTGAAAACGTACTGCGAATCGAGAATGACATGGAAATACACCGTGATCGCGATGGCCAGCCCGGTCGATATGAGAACTGCCGCGGTCTTCCAGTCGTATCTCAGATTCATTATGGGGGCGGAATTGATTGTCATTTAGATAGTTATCGGTAATTCTATAACGCAGATCGAGGGATCATTTTCCTCGCTTCAGGGTGATGACAAAGTTTCCGAGCTCGATGCGATGATCAGAGCGGCTTCCACACCATCTTGGATCGATCAACAACATTTACTTCCGCGTTCAACTTCATTTCTTCCGAGCTCGAACCTCGGCTCGATCGATGAAAAGGGCGGGTCGGAGTAAGAAAACATATACCGGGACATCATTTTTATCCGGTGAGAACATGGGAATGTACAAAAAGATCCTGATCCCGACCGATGGGAGCGAGTACACCAAAGCTGCGACCATGCAAGGCCTCGAATTGGCCAAGCTGACCGGGGCCGAGGTCACGGCCCTCTTCGTCGTCGACGACACCACGTACATCAACTTTCCGTTCGGACCGATGGCCCCCGATCTCACCATGGTGCTGGAGGATGAGGGCAAGAAGGCCGTCGGCTCCGTCCGCGCCGAGGGCGAGAAGATGGGTGTAAAGACCGCGACCTCGATGAAGCGGGGGTCCCCGGCCAACGTCATAATCGAAGAGTCGAAGTACTTCGACCTTGTGGTCATGGGAACGCTAGGCCGTTCCGGGGTCTCCAAGCTTCTGCTCGGAAGCGTGGCCGAGAAGGTGATCCGTTTCGCTCAATGCCCCGTCCTGGTCGTTAGGAACGCGGAGATGCACAAGTGAGGGGGCCTCCTCACAAGATCTACTAACGACATTTCCATCATCATGGCCAATGGCCTATCCATCAGTGAAACGTCCGATCAGCTAGACCGTCCTCATCGTCCTGGAAGCGTTCTGCGCCCTCATTGGGATCGCCAGCGGACCGATGTTGGTCCTCGACCCTTCCGGGTCGTCCATGGGTCTCACGTCAGACATGGCGAAAAGATACCCTTCGAATGCTTCCTTCCCATTGGCATGTTCCTTTTCTTCATCCACGCGGTCGGTTCCATAACTTCAGCATATAGGTCATCGACGCGGAAGGAAGGTACCTTGAAATCTGTCAGTCACGCGGGTAGATATCACTGGTCCTGACCGGAGGGATCCTGATGGCGCTGGTCCTGATGCTATGGCAGACCTTCGAAGGGAGCCTGATCGGACTTGATCGGGCGGCGACCTCCTTCACGGTGACGATCGGCGCATCCATCTTCGTCGTCCTGATAATGCCGTCGACGAGGAAATACAATGGATATGGATGAAAAAAATGATGGAGAACCAAGGCCGATCATGGTCGACCGATCATCCATTTCGTTGAAAGATTCTCGTCTATTGCGATCAACGGACGAAAG
>JAJFUT010000067.1 GCA_021372315.1 Methanobacteriota archaeon | reverse complement strand
GGCGGCACAGTGTCCATATGCGATACCATCCAGACCGTCTGCTCAGCCTTGCCCTTCTTCTTGGCGATGATGTTGGGCCTCGCCTTCAGCTTGACCCTGTCGTCAAAGCATTCGTAGACGTTGACCTCGTCGAAACCGCAGTTGTCGACCATGTCCTTGAGGAGCCGCGACCTCAGGAACTCTCCGTCCCCGCCGCTCTCCGGTCCTATGGCCGGGACGCGAACGATCTCGGAAAGTGCCTCGACCATCTCATCCAGATAGTTATCGAGCATTGTCAGCTTATCATCTAAGGACGGCATCTTGATCCCAGCTGAGATTGGGGTTTTATGTATTAATTCCTTGCCAGATTCTCTATGAGGACCGATTGTTCAAGGCCGTTCCCGGGGCATCTTTAAAAAAGGGAAAGGACATCGCGTCATCATGGACCTGCAGGAAGCTGCGCTCATAGGGCTGTCCGTCTTCGGCCTCGTAATGGTCATCGCGATGGTATGGATCCTCTTGAAGTTGAGGAAGAAGGCGTGATCACTCGCGCCTGATGACCATCGAGACCGCGTTCCCGCCGCCGAGGCAGAGGGTCGCCAGGCCTAGGTCCTTGTTCCTGTCGTGAAGAGCGTACGTCAGAGAGGTGAGCAGCCTCGCGCCGCTGCATCCGATCGGATGGCCGAGCGCGACCGCACCGCCATTGACGTTGAACCTGTCGTCCGGCACGCTGAATGCCTTCTTCACTGCGACCGACGCCGCGGCGAAGGCCTCGTTGTGCTCGAACAGGTCTATCTCGTCCGCCTTCATGTCGAGCTTCGCCAGCAACTGCTGCGTGGTGGGGATCGGCGCCTCCATGATCCACTCGGGCCTCGTTCCCCCCGTGTGATATCCGACGACCTTCGCCAGGGGCTTGATCCCCCTCTCCTCGGCGAACGTCCTAGACGCGATGACGAGGGCAGCCCCGCCGTCACTGAGCTGGGACGCGTTCCCGGCGGTCACCTGGCCGTCGGCCTTGAACGACGGCTTGAGCTTCGCCAGCGTTTCCATCGTCGTGTCCGCCCTGATGCCTTCGTCCGCCTTGAAGACGATGTCCCCCTTCTTCGATCTAATGATGTAAGGGACGATCTCCTTCTCATACCTGCCCTGTGCCGTGGCCATCTGGGCCCTGAGATGGCTCTGGTATGAAAGAGCGTCCGATTCCTCGCGGGTGACGTTGTGCCTTTCAGCGCACGTCTCGGCCGTTATGCCCATGTGAACGTTCGTGAAGCTGTCCCAAAGGCCATCGTTTACCATGCTGTCGACGATCTTGTTGTCGTTGAGACGGTACCCGAACCTCGCGTCCTTGAGAAGGTAGGGGGCCTGGTTCATGTTCTCCATTCCGCCAGCGACGAGCACCTCGTGCTCCCCTGCCTTGATGGAGTTCGCCGCCAGCATCACGGATTTCATGCCTGAGCCACATACCTTGTTGATCGTGACCGAGCCTATCTCATAGGGCAGACCCGCCTTGACGGCCGCCTGCCTTGCGGGGTTCTGCCCCAGACCCGCCTGGAGCACGTTGCCCATGATGCACTCCCCTATGTCCTTCGGCTCCAGCCCCGCCCTCTTTACGGCCTCTTTGATCGCTATGGCCCCGAGCTCGACCGCGGGCGCGTCCTTGAGGGACCCCCCGAACTTTCCGATCGCGGTCCTTGCAGCGCTTAGAATGACTACATCTTCCATGATTCGCATCCTCTCTGGTACACTACCAGTCCTTCGATTGTTGTTTAGAAAAAAGTATTGACGTATATAGTATTGTCGATGGTCGTCATCGACTCATAACGATATACGCTGCACTGCCGCCCCTTCTCTCTTGAGCGGCTTGCTGAGATGCCTGCGAGCGCAGACAGGGGGTTCGTACCACCCGACGGATATGGCCCTCTCGACCTTCCTCTTCTCGGCCGCGTCCTCGGATGCCTTGGCACCGCACTTCTTGCACCTGTACCCGCCGGACGACCCCATGGACTGCATGCTCTTCCCGCACTGTCCGCAGCGCGGGTTGGCCACCTTCTCGAACTTTGCGACGGCCGCAAGGACCTGAAGCTTCTCCAGGTTCAGGGTCCTCGGGCTTTCGCGCACCTCGCCGTACGCCCGAATCCTGTCACCGACGGCCAGCTGCTTGATGATGTCCCTGAAGGTCTTCGATGGCTCATATGCCGTCATATCGAGGAGATGTGAACCCATGTCCGTGAGCGTGCCGATGACCACGTGGCCTCCCTTGATCGTGCGCGGTCCTTCGATGACCGTCGCGACAACGTCATAGGACCTCTCGGGAACGAGCTCCTTCCAGCTGTGGACGACGTGGTCGTCCGTTCCCTGATTGGAAAGGTATAATAGCCATCGATCGACCGGTTCGGACTCGACGCTATGCATCGCAGAAGGCAGCACGAACGGGTCGTCCCCCCTGATCCCGAAAAGCACCGGGCAGTTCGTGTGGGGCGATATGGCCCTCCTGCCGACGGTCTCGTCGAAATTGTTGAAGGTCGTCTTGAACCTCTGGTCCATCTTCCACACGGAATCGTCCGAGATCTCCCTGGGAGTACCCCATCTGGACCTCTCCCTATATGCGATGACCTCGTACGTTCGGTCCCTGGGCCTCCAGGACATCGCCGCGGAGGAGCCGATGACGCCCCTTCCCCCCGCCAGCTCGAACCTCTTCGCGCCGATCCGGTCGAGCTCGTCGGTGACCTCCTTCTTCTCGACTATGTCGCGGACGGCCTTCCAGTACAACCCTTGCGATGGTCTTTTGGGCGAGACGACCAGGCCGGGGCTGGCGCCTTCCTGGACCCGGGACCACTTCTCGACAAGGTAGGAGCACCGGTCCATTATCTTGCCCGTCGGCGCTGGCTTGATCATTTTGGGGTAACAATAGATCGGCTGGTCCCTGATCATGCCTACGAGCGTCGCCTGGCCTTTCCCCTCGCCGAACCTCATCGACAGGGCCCCGTTCCCCCGCGTCTTCCAAGGGACCGCTGGGTTTAGCCTCACCAGGCGGGGAAGTCCGATCAGGTCGTATTCCCGCATGGCGTCGACGACCTCGGTCGCCAGGAACGTCGTGCACATGGACTCTGTCGAATCTGTGTCATCGAAGGCAACGTACATGATTATGCAGCGAACAACCTCAGGCGGGAGGATTAAATTAATGTTGCCTTCGTGCCTAGCTCAGCGGTACCACCTTATCGACGAACATGAAGGGCTCATCGCCATCGTCCATTCGGCCAGTTACCAGCGCCGAGCATGGCAGCGTCATGTTCACCATGCTTTCCTCGGGGCAATAGGCCTCGATCACGGACCCGTCCTGGTCCTCCAGTTCGAGTATCGCACCGCCGTTCGCTTCCCTCGAACCGATGACGATGCATGGGACTTGGACGGACTTCCCATCGTAGGGAAGGTCCTCGAACGTGAGCGCCTGCCTTGGCGACAGGTCGGTCATGAGAAGGAGAACAAGCACGGCCAGGGTCGCCATGAGCGTTAGGGCCCTGGTCGACGTCTTCGTCGACGGCATCGGCTATGAATTCTCGGGACGGCGTCATCACTGTTCCGTATGCAATGAGATTTCACGGCTGAAAGCATTGAATAACCGAAAGTCGATCCGAGCCGGTATGGCAAGGCCTGTTTACATTGAGCATGCGACCGTCTTCGACGGGGCTGTGACCGCGATGGGCGGTGTCATGTTAGCGTTGGGTGTCATCGATTTCACGAACCCCGAGATCTTCGATATCGGAGGGTGGGGCTACTATCTGTTGGCGGCGGGGTTCATCCTTCTGCTCGCTGGTGTCCTGCTCATCTACGCGTACGCCAAGAGGGTGAGGTCCTTCGCTAAGATGATGACGGTGAAGAGCAAGAAGGAGTTCGCAGGCATACGCGATGAGCTTGAGTACACCGCTTGGAGGCTGCCATCGAGATACGACGCGAAGGTCGCCGAGAAGAAGAAAGAGTTCGATCTGAAGTGAGGGGGGCCACCCCTATGTTTCCTGTGGAGGCCTCCCCTCCGCGGGGTCGGCCGCCTCGATGACCCTTCCGTTGAGGCTGGAAACGATCTTCCTGATCTTTCCGACATCGATCTGGTGGCAACGACCGGAGATGCTGATGGTCTTGGAATATTCGCATTTAGAGACGTCACACAGGTCGAAAATCTTTGATACGGCCGGTTGGGAACGTTTGTTGTTCGGCATCTTGATCGATATCAGAACGTCCCTTCGGAATCGTTTTTTGATCTTATCGGTCAGGTCATCGACGCCGCTCCCTTTCTTTGCCGATACGAGAACTGCATCGGAATCTCCGATCGTTCGTATCAGCATGTCCTTTATGTTAGTATAATGATTTTTATAAGATATATTATCTATTTTATTTAGAATAATAATTATCTTATCACGCTCGACCCTGGGTAGAAGAATGTCAAGGGAGACCTTCATCTTTCCCTCCATGCTTTCGACGTCCTCGGAAACGTCGATGACGAGTAGGATCAGATCGGAATAGAACACTTCTTCGATCGTGTTCCTGAAGGATTCTATCATGAAATGAGGAAGGTCTCGGATGAATCCTATCGTATCGACTATCAGCACGTTCTCTCCGGTGAGGGACCTGGTCGTCGTTGACAATGTAGAGAACATCCTATCCTCGATCAACACCTCCTCTCCCGTCAAAGCTCGCATCAGCGAGGACTTGCCAGCGTTCGTGTATCCGGCCAAGGTTACGGTGAAGACCTCGTTCCTCTCCCTCCTAGCCCTCTTCTGGTCGGAGGCCCTCCTTATCTCTAGGAGCTCGTCGTCGATAGATCTGATCCTCTTTTTGATCAGATCATAATAGAGGTCTATGGCATACTCGCCACCTCCCATGAAACCCGGGTGTTCGCCCCCCTTTGCATTATGGATCCACTCCTTGAGAAGGGGCGTCTCGTATCTCAATCGGGCCTTCTCGACCTGCAGTTTGGACTCCTTGCTGTTCGCCCTTGTCGTGAAAATATCAAGGATCAATCTGGTCCTATCGAGGCATTCGGCCTTCAGAACGCTCTCGAGGTTGTAATGATGGGACGGTTTCGCCTCGCTGTTCATGATGACCGCCTCGACAGGGCTCTCCGAGATCAGCTCGGCTATCTCCTTCACCTTCCCCCTTCCGACATAGAAGTTAGGTTCGGGCCTCGTCCTTTTTTGGACGATCTCATAGACTATCTCATACCCGGCGGTCCTAGCCAGCTCCTCTATCTCCGCGACATCCTCGTTCAAGCTCAACAAGAGTGCTGACTTCCCGCCCCTAACGTTGTCGTCCAAATTCGTTCCTCATCGCCTATCCTGATATGCAGGTCCTGCATATTGAATGTGCGAGAATCGCCGCGACGCGCCTTCTAGTGGAAATCAAGGGGTGCGGGTGGTCCGACCGGGAACTTGCCGGTCTTCCGGTAACCCCCCTTTTCGACGAATTCCCCATCCTCGATAAAAATTACCTATTTATTGAGCAACCCCATACTACCTTTTCCGCGAGGACGATTTTCTTGGCCATTTGAGACAGCGTCGCCTTGCGTTCTATGCAATCGGGGGAAAAGGATGGAACCTAACGTATTCCAGTCACACATGGAAAGGAAGCAGATATTCAAGAAGAGCAACCGAGAGATCCTCAGACCATCCTACATCCCCGGTGAGCTGCCCCATAGGAACGAACAGATCAATTCCCTCGCATCTGTCCTCGTTCCAGCGCTGAAAGGCGAAAGACCGTCGAACATCCTGATATTCGGTAAGACCGGGACGGGCAAGACGGCCTGCGTCAAGGTCATCGGCAACGAGATCAAGAAGGCGGACGCGGAGAACAACCAGGTAACGTTCATCTACATGAACTGCGAGGTCGTCGACACCCCGTATGGGGTACTGCAGAACATAGGAAATCAGTTCATCCAGGACTTCGAGCAGCGCATACCGTTCACCGGCCTGAGCATCACCCAGGTCTATTCCATGCTGAGGGACAGCCTCGACGAGCAGAAGAGGGTCATCATCATAGCGCTGGACGAGATCGACAAGCTGGTATACAAGAGCGGGGACGACGTCCTATACCACCTATCGAAGATCAACGACGATCTGAAGAACGCCAAGGTATCGATCATCGGAATTTCGAACAATCTCCAGTTCACGGACCTTCTGGACCCGCGCGTCAAGAGCAGGCTGGAAGGGGAGAAGATGGTGTTCCCTCCTTACAACGCGGACCAGCTGCAGGACATCCTGAAGCAGAGGGCGAGCCTCGCATTCGATGACGGGGTCCTCGAACAGGGCGTCATGCCGCTCTGCGCCGCTCTCGCGGCCCAGGAGCACGGGGATGCAAGGAAGGCACTGGACCTATTGCGCATCGCCGGCGAGATCGCGGAAAGGGAGGGGTCCGACAAGATATGCGACGTCCACGTCCTCAAGGCGAAGAACAAGATGGAGCTCGATTGCGTATCAGAGGCCGTTAGAACGCTGCCGACCCAGTCCAAGCTCGTGCTCATGTGCGTCATCCTCAATGAGGAGAGGGGGAGCGAGAGGCTCACGACAGGCGAGGTCTATGAGACGTACAGGGACATGGCCAGGCATCTCGACATGGCGCAGCTTACGCAGAGGCGCATCACGGACCTGATCTCCGAGCTCGACATGATGGGCATCATCCATGCGAAGGTAAAGTCGTTCGGAAGAGGGGGTCGTACGAAGGAGATCGACCTCAGCGTGCCCCTTGGCGAGACGAAGAAGGTCTTGGAGGAGGACGACGTCTTCCGTGACCTTAAGCAATACAAGCCTAAGAACCAGATGACGCTGATCTAAAGGAATGGAAGTGCCGTCACTTCTTGTCCTTTCCTTCTTCCTTCTTCTTATGCCACGGCATCTTCGAGGAGATCCTGGCAACGACGTCTATTCCCCTTCTTTTCAGCAGCGTGTTCGACAGGTCGGCCGTGAACGGGACGACGATGATCAGTGCTATGCAGACGAACATGTTCGTCCAGCTGTTTTCCGGGACCCCCTCTCCATAAGGCGCATACATGCCCGTCGCCCAGAGCTTCAGAAGACCGAACCAAGGCAGCTCGCCCCTCGCGGCGCTGACGACCCAACCGTCCTGGACAGGGCCGGAGGATATCGGTGAAATGGAGTTCTGGTCGATCATGTTGTTGTTGTCGCCCTTCGTGATGAACCCGCCCCTCCCGTAGGACAGAAGGTCGTCGAGCGGTATGATGATGGTCGCATCCTCGTACCCGACCTGATAGATCGTCAGGTCACCGGCAAGGGCCCACCACCGGCCATCTTGGACGCCATCGTGCGACCACAGATCCGATGGGAACCCCTCTAAAGAAGGAACGTCGTAGCTTGCCGAGGTCGAGTTGTAGACAAGCAGGACGATGGCCCTATGGATGACAGGAGTGTATCTATCGGTCCCGTCCCTCTGATAGACGATGACGTCCCCGTAATCCCCGAAGGTGCGATGGTCTGTGGAATACCCTTCGACATAGGTCACCACCTCATCCCCCTCCGAGTGCTCTTTCACCAGGATCAGGTCGCCAGTGTCCATGATGCCGATCCTGCTCGTATCGTCCGAATGCTGCATGCTCGCAGACTCGACCACGACGAACGGAGGCCATATGCCACTGTACAAGAATACGGCTCCGATGATGATGAGGAAGACGATCAGCGTGTAGACGAACGCGCGAACCTCATTCCAGATCTTCTTAATGGGCGCCATTGGGGTATCGGACCGAAGGAACGCTCACAACTCTAGATATACTCTTGTGTGCGGCGATATCGTTATTATAATCAAAGGGCCATCAGGCGACGGGACGATGATGGAGCGACCAGACAACGACACGTATTTCATGCGGATGGCCGAGCTCGTATCGACGCGCTCGACATGCCTCAGGCGCAAGGTGGGGGCGGTCATCGTGAAGGAGAAGCGCGTCCTCAGCACCGGCTACAATGGAGCGCCCAAAGGTCTCAAGCATTGCGAGGAGGTCGGTTGCGTAAGGGAGAACCAGCACATCGCATCCGGCACGAGGCATGAGCTATGCAGGGGCGTTCACGCCGAGCAGAACGCGGTCATCCAGGCGGCGTACTTTGGCGTCAGCATCAAGGACGGTACGATATACACGACGAACTATCCTTGCGTTATGTGCGCGAAGATCCTGCTCAATGCGGGAATAACCGAGATAGTCTACAAGGACGATTATATCGACCCCCTATCGAAGGAAATGCTCTCTGAGACCAATACGATAGTTCGGAGATGCGACCTCAAAAAATAAATAATATAACATTTTTATAATTGTAATATATATTTTAATAAGAGGAACTCGGACCATTCAAATTAGAATCTTTTTTCATGCATATCTGGAATTTCTTTTACGAATCTTTCAAAGACTCAAATATTTTACGTCGATAATCGATTGTTTATTCCGAAATGCCGTGACACTTTGTAGCAAATGGTTAAATAAGATAAATTAATTCGGTGGACCAATCATTCGGGGAGAGTCCTGTGACTAGGGCTGACACACTTCTACAAATCAAGGACGCCGAGGCAAAGGCGGCCCAGACGATCAAGGATGCTCAGGAAAAGCAGAGGGTAATCGTTGCCAACGCGAGGCGGGACGCCATCACGAGGATCCAGGAGGCCGAAGCGAAGATGAGGGAGGACAATGAGAAGGCGTTCACCGTCGAGAAATCGAAGGTCAGCGCGAACAAGTCCGAACTGATCACAAAGGGCAGGGAAGAGGCCAACATTGCAAGGTCCCGCTCTGCAGCCAAGGCATCCGAGGTCCGCCGGTTCCTGAAGGAATCGTTCGACAGGTCGCTCTGAGGCTTTACAATGTTAATGCCCGAGCAGATGAACAGGATCGTGATCGTCGGCTCTAAAGAGAGCATGAAGCAGACGATCGATGTACTATACCAGAGCGAATCGCTGCACGTCATCGATTTCTCGTCGGAGGAGCAGGGGTTCTCCCTTGGATCGCCGTTGCCCGAGTCGTCCGACGCTTCTAAGAAATTGCTCAAGCTGAGAGCCCTCGAGAAGGACCTAGAGCTTCCGAACACCCCCATGAAGGAGACGGTGCCGGTCGCGAAAGTAAGGTCCGAGCTCGATTCATCCATGGCAGAGCTAGACAAAGAGCTGAGCTCGATCGTCGAGATGAGGAGCAAGGCGCAATCGAGGTTGAGCGAGATACAGACCGAGAAGAGATCGCTCGAGCCCTTTTTCGGGCTCGATGTGCCGCTCGAGCTATACAAAGGATATTCCACCATTGGCGTTTCAACCGGTTATGTCCGGTCCAACCCGACGGCCGACGTGAGCAAGGTCTCACCCAACGCCGATGTCAATATTTCAAAGGACGGCAAGTTCGTTGCCGTGTTCTATCCACTCAAGGACGCGACCGAGGTCCAGAAGGCCATCGCCCAGAACGGATTCTCAGAGGTGCCCGCCCCGATAGGGGTCGGCATGCCCCGCGATAGGGTGAAGCAGATCGACGAGGAATCGAAGAAATTGGAGACCTCCATCGAAGATGCCACGAAGAAGCTGGACGAGGTCAGGGAGAAGTTCGGAAAGATGGTCGCGGCCTCCGACGAGCACCTCAGCATAGCGGTACAGGTCGCCGAGACCCCGTTACGTTTCGGAACCACCGCCCACGCGTTCATCATAGACGGATGGGTTCCGACCACCGACGTCGAGAAGCTCAGGGCGGCCCTCAACCAACAGGTGGGCGACAAGGTATTCCTGGACGTCCTCGAGACCGCTGAAAGGTTCGAGGGTCACGCTCACGATACCAGCCACATCGAGAACGTCGATTATGGCAAGAAGGACGAGACGCCGACGAAGCAGAACAACAACAAGACGGTCAAGCACTTCGAGTTCCTGACCGAGATGATCTCCACCCCGAAGTACAACGAGATCGATCCATCCTTCGTTCTGGCGCTCACATTCCCCCTGTTCTTCGGTATGATGATCGGCGATATCGGTTATGGGCTTTCGTTCGTTCTACTGGGAGCATTGGGTCTCAAGAAGTGCAAGTCAAAAGAGTGGAGGATCATCGCCACGATGCTGTTCTACGGTGGTATATGGTCCATGATCATCGGGTATTTCATGTACGGCGACATGCTCGGAATGCCCATTGAGCCGGTGGCCGGCGAGCTGTCCTGGTCCACGGTCCTTCACACGAACATAGACATACCGTTCGTCGATGATCCGTACAACAAGCTTCACGACGTGAAGATGCTCCTCTTCATCTCATTGATGATCGGGTTCGTTCATCTGGCGATCGGGTTCATAATCGGGATCTACAACAAGGCCATAAGGTACGGCCTGAAGCACGCCATGATGGAGAAGTTCTCCTGGCTGATGATCCTCATCGGGGGATGGTTCCTCCTCATCTACGTACTCGACATGCTGGTCACTCCACTGGATTCGTGGAACCTCCCGCTGTTCGATCTGTATCTATACATCTCCTTGGCACTGATCATCCCCGGGACGATCATTGCTTACATCGGAGAGGGTGGCGGCGCCATATTGGAGCTGCCCGGGCTCATGTCCAACGTCATGTCATACACTCGTTTGGCAGCCATAGGGATGTCGAAGGCCGGTCTGGCCTTTGCCTTCAACACGCTGTCCTTCGAGATCATCATCGACGTGACGGGGGAAGTCGACCCCTTAATGGCGATTATTGCGTTGGCGGTGTTCATCGTTGGGCAATTGATGGTGTGGATCCTCGGTATCATATCTGCAGGCATACACTCGATCAGGTTGCATTACGTTGAACTCTTCCAGAAGTTCTACGAGGGCGGCGGCGTCATGTTCGAGCCGCTGCGCATCGTGAGAAAGATAACTAGCGAAAAAGCAGGTGAGTAAAAATGGCAGACTTGGGATTGATAGCAATTGGAGCGGGGATCGCAGTTGGACTGACCGGACTAGGCTCGGCAATCGCCGAGGCTGGAATCGGTGCGGCCGCGGTAGGCGCGATGGCCGAGAACGAGAAGCTCTTCGGTAAGGGACTTATCCTGACCGTTATTCCAGAGACGATCGTCATCTTCGGGCTCGTCGTTTCCGTTCTGCTCTGGATCAAGATGGAGTAAGCGGACAGTATCAGCGAGAGGCCGTTCCATGGCATTGGATAACGTAGTTGGAGAAATCCTGGACAGCGCGAACAAGGAAGCTGACAAGCTCGTCCAGGAAGCGGAGAAGGAGAAGGCATCGATCCTTCAGCAGGCCGAAGAAAGCATCGCAACAAAGAAGAAGGCCCAACAGAAGGAGCTCGAGCTAGCCCTGGTCCGCCTGAAACAACAGGAGATATCCAGTGCCGAGCTGGAAGCGAAGAGGATCGTCCTGAATGCCAAGAAAGATGCCTTGGACGAGGCATTCCGTGAGACCTTGAAGGAGCTAAACTCCATGCCCCCGAGCGAGAGGGCCAAGGTCTACGGGAAGATCATCTCCAAGGCAGCGGGCGTCATCAAGAACCCCAAGGTGTTTTGCCCTAAGGGGGACGCATCGCTCATTGGCGCAGCTGTCGGGGTCAGGGCCGTCGTCGAGAAGGACATGGAGCCCGGATTGATCCTGGAGAGCGAGGACGGAACGATCAGCCTCGACTACCGTTTCAGAACAGTTCTGGAAGGCGTCTGGGAAAAGGAACTAAAGAACGTTTCAAACATCTTGTTCGGGTGAATTGATGGCGCTAAGATGGGGTAGAAGCAAGGGAAATTATTCGTACGCCTGCGCGAGGGTGAAGGCCAAGAAGAGCTTACTGCTCACGAAGGACAACTACCCCAAGCTCCTGATGATGGACCTGAACGAGATCGGAAGGTTCCTTGGGGAGACGCAGTACAAGGTAGAGATGGCTGAGTTGGCCGCCAAGAACGAAGGCGTCAATCTCATCGAGCTCGGCACTGCAAAGAACCTCGCAAGGGTCGACAGGCAGATACTATCGTTCTGCACAGGAGATCTAAGGGAGACCGTGGAGAAATACCTGGCAAGGTGGGATTCTTGGAACGTCAAGACCATCTTGAGGGGCAAGTTCTCCGGCGCAACGAGCGAAGAGGTCCAGGAGGAGCTCATACCGTCCGGCATGTTGTCGGAGGAGTATCTGAACTACCTGTACACGCTCGAGACGATAAACGACATCCTCGAGGACGTCAGGAAGAAGACGGGCATAGCGTTGCCGGAAGAGGTCCGCGCAGCATACGAGACCACAGGGACGCTTGGGCCGATCGAGGATTACTTTGACAAGATGTACTATCAGAACCTGATCGCACAGCTAGAAGGGGGATCGAGGGCGGAGAAGATACTGCTGACCTTCATCAGGAAGGAGGTGGACACCGTCAACCTCATGACGTTGCTCAAGCTGAAGCGTGACAGCGTACCTCTGGACAAGGTATCGGTCTACTTCATCGAGGGCGGGCAGGAGCTGCCGATAAAGGAGCTCATGCGGTTGGCCGGGTCCGAGAGCCTCGATCAGATGATCGGAGAGCTTTCCAAGCTCTCGTTCCACGAGACGATCAAGGAAGATCTGGAAACCGTCAGGACCAAGGGGTCGCTGACCGATGTCGGTCTGGCGCTCAGGAAGATCCTGTCTAAGCAATCGGAGCGCTTCGGGCACGTTTACCCGCTGTCCGTGCTGCCGATAGTCGATTACATGATAAGGAAG
>JAJFUT010000050.1 GCA_021372315.1 Methanobacteriota archaeon | reverse complement strand
GCTGCTGATCAAGGCATAAGTTTCGATCTTTTTGTCAAAGGACCGATCAAACACTTTTCTATCTATTTTATTTTCTGGCTTGATGTGATTGACCTCATGGTCGGGATATTTATATATTATAATATTCACAATACTTTTGCACTTTTTCAATCTGGATAGATATATAATTATATCGTGAATATTATTATCTGGGATGCACTTTGTGGTTCAGAAAGGACTCGCTCGCGATAGGGGAACAGCTGGCCCCCTACCGGGCTTGCTTCAGCAAGCCCCAGTGGGGGCATTTTCAGACGTACGTGAACGGGTTGATCCTCGGCGATGATGGCGATAAGAACATCATGGACATCGCCTCGTTCGCCTTGGACGGCCGATCGCAGAGCTCGCTCAACCGGTTCCTGCATCGTTCTGGCAATGCGGTCCGCCGAGCGGACCGCGTGCGATTGCGTATGGCGATGCAGGGGCGGAAGGGCGGTTGCCTGATCATCGACGATACCTTGATCGAGAAGACCGGGAAGCACATGGAAGGTGCCGGTTTCATCTTCGATCATTGTCAAGGCAGGAACGTCTGGTCGCATAACTTCGTCAACTGCGTCTGGTCCGACGGGACCGACACGGTCCCGTTGTCCTTCAGGACCTACCTGAAGGACGATGTGGCTAAGAAAATGAGCAGAACGTTCCGGACGAAGGTCGAACTGGCGGTCCAGCTCATAGAGGAGGCGAAGTGCTGGAGCGAACCGGAGCTCGTCCTGTTCGACGCCTGGTTCGGAGCGAACGAGCTGCTTGAATCGGTATTGGCGATGAAATTGCATTTCCTGTGCGAGGCGAAATCGAATCGCCTGGTCGCTTATCAGGGCCAGCTGCTCCAGCTGGCAAAGGTATTTCCCCTTCTGGACCTGAGCGGTTTCAGGAAGCTTGACAACTACTACCTGGACGGTTACGACCGATGCTACGAGCTCGTCACCGAGCTGAAGAAAGGTCTGAAGGTCAAGGTCGTCTTCGTGACCGACGGAAAGCATTTCCGTGCGCTCATCTCCGATGCGCTGGAGATGAGCGCGGAGGAGATGGTGGAGTAGGATAAGGTGCGGTGGAACATCGAGGTATTCTATAGGGACTGCAAGCAGCACCTGGGAATGGGTGATTACCAGGTCCGGAAGATCGACGTAGGAGTTATACACCTCCTTCTGGTCTTCCTGGCCTACACGATCCTAAAAGGTGTTGCTGGCATGTCGAAGTTCAAACGCCTGTTCGATGGCGTGAACGCCATCGGCACCATGTGCCAGATATTGAAACGTCGAGCGTTGCAGAGGTTGATCTGCAACGCTAGATGGGCTGGTTAAAAGTGCAAAAGTTCTGGTGAAATAATGAAATGTTGAATTGGTCCAACTCTTGTCTTTGATTTGTGATTATTCAGCCTGTCCTTGAAAGCCTTGCTGACGTAGAAATCATGAGACTTCAGAATTTTATTCCATACCTGAGTGTATACTTTGGTCCTTAGCCCCTGAGGAATCTCGTCAGCCTTCTTGATGTTCATTAGCTCTGGATGTTTAGATAGATCAAGGCTTTTCGTCAGATATTTTGCAAGATAATGAACTGGCGAGCTGTAACCGCGATATCTGCCATCATTTGAGATGATCGCCTCAACATCTACGAATCCCCATTGCCATGCAGATTTGATTCTGTTCAGTATGTCTCTATCTTCGAGTCTCCATGAATCGTGTTTGTTGCCGTAGTGCTTTCTAACCCTTCTCGGCTTGTCGATAAGAACGAGAATGTGAGGGGCTGGATAACCGTCGGATTGAGATTCTTTGATTGTTATAGTTGCTTTTGAACTGAAATTCTCGGTCAATGTAGGTATCTCTGCGGAATGAAATCACGGTCCTTCAGCACGTACCTCTTGACAGGCTCCGGAAGGCCGAAGGCCTTCAGGCGCCCGCGGTTCGCCTTCGTCACCTCGGTCACGCGCCAGCTGTCCCCGACACCCACGGCCATGATGTTGTCAAGGGACTGGAGCGCCGCGGACACCGGCGTGCGGTCCCGCTCGGAACGCAGCCGCCTGGACGCCTCGCACCACAGGATCAGCGAGACGAACTTGACGAACAGGCGGCCCCTGGCCGCCGTAGGGTCCCCGGTGCGCCACCGATTCCCGTCCAGCTCGTTCTTCAGCGCGTCGAAGGCCTGCTCCACGTACGTCCTGCAGTCATAGCAGGACATCATCGCCTCCCAATCGTTCACGCCCTGCGAGAGCATGACGAACATGCCCTCGCGGTTCACCGCGAAGGAAAGCGCGTTGCGCTTGCGTTCGATGACCAGGGCATCGCCCTCTACCCGGCACTCGAGGTACTTGGCGTACGGCCCGGCCACCTTCCTCTGCTCCCGGACGGCCGCCCACGGCTCCATCGTTCGAAGCCGTTTCTCGATGTCCGCAAGAGCGAGCTGCAGGCGGCGGCGGTCCTCCGCCGCCTTGCTGGCGTCGTAGCAGGCGAAGGCCTTGAGGCGCTGCTCTTCCGGGACGCTCGCGAAGCGGGGATCGTCCTCCAGCACCAGCTCTAGCTCGGCGGTGTCGTTGCTGTCATCCCCTTCCTCGCCCCTCCTGCGCCTGGAGACCACGGCCACGTCGGCCTCGATGACCGCGTAGACGACGCCGTCGTGAATGCGCACACGCTCCTGTTCGTCCCTCACGCGGATGAGGGACGACATGAGACCCTTGACGCATCTCGTTCCATGCCTTCCGGGGATGACGAAGGGCATTCCCGCCTCGATCATGAACCGTAGGTTGCTCGCGGACCCGAAGCCGCGGTCCATGACCAGGGTGCAGGTGCCGGCGCCCAGCGCCAGCACCCGCTCCACCGTCCGTTGGAGCGTGGCCAGGTCGGGGACCGAGCCCGGGTACATCTCGAACATCGTCGGCACGCCCTCCCGGTCGGTGATGAGGCCGATGTTGGCCTGCCTCATCGCCTCCTCGTCCCGGTTGTGCCCCCATTCCGCCCAGCCGTGCATGCGTCCGTAGGTGGAGACAGAGGTGATGTCGTAGCTGAGCACGTCGCCAGCCCGGGCGAGGCGCCTCTCGAACAGCGTCTCCATGCTGTCGAACGCCTCGCCGAGGCTTTGCGTCAGCTCCGTCATGCGCGGCGAGCTGAACCGCCCGCCTATGCCGAGGATCTCCCTCACCAGGCAGCCGTCGGCCGCGTCCTCCACGGAGGACAGCGGCCCTCCGGCCAGTATCTGCGCCACGGCGACGGCGAGCAGCCGGTCGCCGTCGGCTCCGAAGGCGTCGTACAGGTCGTCGCGCAGGCCGATGCTCTCGGCCAGCCCGATCAGGGCGTACGAGCCGCCGAAGCGGCGCGAGCGCAGCGCCGCCTCATCGATGAAACTCGCGCCGGTCGCCTCGCTCTTTTTAGGAATGACGTGTCCGGTCATTTCGTCCACCCGCCCGAGATACTCGTTGACCGTGACCGGATACTTCTTCCCTGGCTCGTATCGGGATGTGCTCCGGTAGGCGTACTTCTTCCCGTTTCGCTCGACATGGTATATCTCGGGCATCATACCTACATTGTAGGTATATTATATAAGCGTTCCTTTTTATTTCCCCTTGCATACTGGCCAAACGCCTAAAAAATGAACAGGGACGCGATCGGCGCCCCTACCTACAACTCATCCGAAAATTTCAGTTTTTAAGATGATTGTTGGGAAATAGTATCCATTAATTCGTTTCACGATCTCTTTTCTAAATCGAATTTAAATAAATCCAAGCAAAGTGATACAAGATCATCTGTTCTTGACTTAATATCTTCGAGATTCCAGGATTCCTTTTCTGCCACCCAGGAATTTAAAAACAGGCCGTTCTTAAAGCCGATAGGCTTCCCAGTATCCTTATCCAACTTATCCCTTTTCGTCACAAATGGACTATTGGATAGTGCGGGATTATAACCAGTCAAGGTGAGATTGCCAATTGTATGTACGTAGTCTTTCCGAATCTGATTGGCCTTCGCCCTATCTCCATCTGCCATCATATCGACCCAATGTTGCGGGATCTGTAAGCCCTCAGGGAAAATATGCTCAACCGTCCAAACGGACCGCTTGCCTTCCATCGTCCAGAAATCAACAAAGGTTTCCCTCGTCTTCTGGCTGCTCTCAAGTTTCGTTAGTACGAAGCGACAAGCGTCATAATTATCATCATAGATCGCCCCACGTAATTTTTGTTCAAAGTTATCCAACGTAGAACAATTCTCCGGGGAGGTGAGATACACCTGAATATCCTGGAATGTCAGGGATTCTCCCTTGTCCTCACATAATTTAATTAGATTCACGAAAATTCGATCAAGATCGAATGTTGCAGGGTAATTCGTCAGGTTCCTTCTCACAAAAAACTTGGTTAAAAGATCGATCGAGGGTGTGACCAGATCTGTTCTTTTGGGTCTCTCTGCCAATAAATAAAGTAAGAATGCATAGCTGGGAGCCGAACCGATGTGCTCCATATCCATCAAACCTTTCCAGAGCTCTCCACTCTTCTCTTCATTGGGATTGATGAACTTTGCATAGATGCTTGACATTTCTAGCATCTCCTTCAGAAAATCATCGGGTTGTCGTTCGATCAATTTTTCATAGATGTCGATCAGATTCGCCCTGGTTGCCTTTACTATGCCAACATCGACTTTCTGTTTAAATCGGAATGCATTGTAATACTGTCTGAGAAATCGTTCCTGATTCGTCGGGTCCTCTAGATTCTTCATGATCTGGTTCCATTTCTCAAAGGCCATATCCAATTGCATCGATCCAGAGCTCTCTATCATTGCCAATGCCTTGTTCTTTATGAGATCTACGGCTGATAACGGGGCTCCTCTATTATTCAAACTTTCAAATAGAATGAAGGCATCGGAGCTGCTGTTAACTTCTATCTTGACCAGAATGGCTGTATTGATCTTTTCCAAAATGTCCAGCACATTCTTTATCGGCAAGTCTTTAATCTTATCTTGGTAATATTTGAATGCGTGGTATAGTTTCCTGCTGCGATAAAGTGTATTAGGAATATGCCGTTCGCTCAATCCGCACTCATTAAGAATATTAATGAACTCTGAATAATTATCGTTCTGATAGGAAAGGACCAACTTGGTCTCATTTTTATCATCTGGACCCTTTTTAGATTTCTGAATTAGGCGGAATTTGAGATTGTTCCTTTCCGTGATAAAATCCTCATCCTTCGAATCAACTGTTAGTAATTTCGAATAGATCGCAGCATAGAATAACGAGATCGTGGTCAATCTTTGCTGACCATCAACAATTTCCAACGGAGTGATCGCGAAAGAATCATTTCCTCGATTGATGCAGATTATGGAGCCGAGGAAATGTCCACTTTTTTCCATAAGATCATCAAAAAGTTCATCCCAGTTCTTTTGTCTCCAGACATACTCCCTCTGATATTTCGGGATATCATATCTTATCTTAAGATCCTGGCTGAATATCTCGCTCATCGTGTATTTAGTTGCGGACTGTATCAAATTCTCACGCTCTATTGAACTTTCTATGTAAATGGTATGTCAATATTCTTTTTTTCAATTTAAGGAACAACATCGATATCTTCTACATATTTTGTGAACGCTCCATGGCTATGGTTGGGTTTGAAGCTGCAACTTCCTTTGACGATGCTGGTCCTGTTCGCATATAGTTTACCGCCATTCAAGCTGTCCACCTTCCATGCTCCCCCACCTAAAGAGAACGTATCATCGACTGGCAGATAGATCTCTCCTATCTTCTTACCGGTCCCCTTGTCAATCACAACTACACCATAGCTATCTGGCACATTTGAA
>JAJFUT010000040.1 GCA_021372315.1 Methanobacteriota archaeon | reverse complement strand
GCCGTCTGCGTCGGGATGACCGGAAGCGGAAAGACAGGACTTTGCATCTGTCTTTTAGAAGAGGCGGCATTGGACGGCGTTCCATCGATCATCATCGACCCGAAGGGGGACATGACGAACCTTCTTTTGACGTTCCCAGATCTTCGCAGTGAGGATTTCGAGCCTTGGGTCAACGCCGACGACGCCAGGAAGAAAGGGCTCTCCGTCGAAGAGTATGCGGCCAAGCAGGCCGAGTCTTGGAAGAACGGTCTGGCCTCCTGAGGAGAGGACGGGGCGCGCATCAAACGATTGCGCGATGCAAGCAATTTCACGGTCTATACTCCTGGAAGCAACGCCGGGATCCCCGTGTCGATCCTGAGATCGTTCTCGGCCCCGCCGCCCGAGATAATCGATGATGATGAATTGCTGCAGGAAAGGGTCAGCACCACCGTCACGAGCTTGTTGGGGCTGATCGGCATCGAAGGCGACCCGATCAGGTCGAGGGAGCACATCCTGATGTCGACGATCCTCTCCGAGAACTGGAGGAAAGGCGCCAGTCTCGATCTCGCTGGTCTCATCCATCAGATCCAGACCCCGCCTGTCAATAGGATCGGGGTCCTCGAGCTCGAGTCGTTCTATGATTCGAAGGACAGGTTCGCATTGGCCATTCAGCTGAACAACCTGCTAGCCGCGCCTGGGTTCAGGCTTTGGCTGGAAGGGGAGCCTTTGGACATAAAGAGCTTCCTCTATGGCCCCGATGGCAGACCGAAGACATCGATCTTCTCGATCGCGCATCTCAGCGACGCCGAGCGAATGTTCTTCGTGTCGCTCCTGCTGAATCACGTCATTGGCTGGATGCGCACGCAATCCGGCACGACCAGCCTGAGAGCGATCCTGTACATCGACGAGGTCTTCGGGTATCTGCCCCCCGTCGCCAACCCGCCATCCAAATTGCCACTTCTAACGCTCATGAAGCAGGCGAGGGCGTTCGGGGTCGGCGTGACATTGGTGACGCAGAATCCAGTGGACCTAGATTACAAGGGTCTGTCCAACACAGGCACGTGGTTCATAGGGCGGCTTCAGACCGACAGGGACAAGATCCGTATCCTCGATGCCCTCGAGGGCGCATCGGCAGGCACTGGAAAAAAGTTCGACCGCGGCGAGATGGACCAGATCATCGCCGGATTGGGAAATCGAGTATTCCTCATGCACAACGTCAATGACGACAAGCCAGTCATCTCCACGTCCAGATGGGCGATGTCATATCTCAGGGGGCCCCTGACAAGGGATCAGATCAAGGTCCTCATGGACCCGATCAAATCGGCGATGAGGGACCGTCCCAAGGATGTCTTATCGACCCCTTCAGCGTCAGAACGACCATCTTTTGGCTCAGCCGCCCAAGGTTCTCAGAGGCCAGTCCTGCCATCAGGGATACCTCAATACTTCATGCCGTCGAAGGGGCAGCAGTCGTCAGTTGAATACAGGCCAATGCTTCTTGGTGTTTCACAGGTGCGTTTCCATGATGCTAAGAAGAATGTGGATGAGACCAAGGACCTGTATTTCCTGACCCCCGTGACCAACGATCCGATACCGGTCAATTGGGAGATGGCCAAACAAACCGATATCGCAATGTCAGACCTGACGAGCGCGCCATCGGCCTCGGCGAAATACATGGACCTTCCAAAAATGGCGTCGGTCCCTAAGAACTACGCCTCCTGGCAAAAGGACTTCGGCAATTGGCTGGTGAGGAGTCAAAGAATGGAATTGCTCCGCAGTCCAAGCTTGAACAGATTGTCCAGGTCCGGCGAGAAGGAAAGCGATTTCAGGATTCGCATGCAGCTGGCGTCAAGAGAGGTGGCGGACGAGATCATGGACAAGCTCAGAAAGAAGTACGCTCCAAAGATGGCGGCTCTGGACGAACGCATAAGAAAATCTCAGGTCGCATTGGAGAAGGAAAAGGACCAGGAGACCTACCAGAAACATCAGAGCACGATATCGTTGGGCTCGACCATGCTCGATGCTCTGGTCGGGAGGAAGGTCAAGACCGGAGCCACAAAGACCGTGCGAGACTACGAACGTGCGCGGAAGGAGAAGAAGGACATCGAGATAGCGGATGATAATCTGGATTCCCTTCGGCAGCAAAGGAAGAAGCTCGAGGATGAGTTCCAAGGAGAGATCAAGGCAATGGCCGAGAAGATGGATCCGTTGACCGAAGGATTGGAAACGGTCTCTATATCGACCACCAAGGCCAACATCTCCATCGAGCTGGTGGCGCTGGTTTGGAACCCCGGTACATAGATATGTCGCCAATCCAAATCGGATATCGTCTAAAAAAAGTGAGATGGCCTCTATTGGACATTAAAATCTGTTTACATTAAAGATATAAATGGTCGCCTGGAGCGGCCATTTTCAAAAAATCCTTTTAAATTTCGTTCCTTACTTCTTGAACTTGCCCTTAAGCTTCGAACCCGCTTCTTCAACGTCCTTCTTTAGCTCCTTTCCTCCCTCTTTCACTTCATGTCCTACCTTTTTGGCTCCTTCTTTCACCTTGTCGTCGATCTCGAATCTCCCTTTCTTTTCCATTGTAAACACCTGATATGTAACAATTAAACGACCATGTAGATAGCATTTGTTATGGGGTGTTAAGACAAATGAACCGCCTATCATTCTTCTCGATCTGAGAATCCAGCTATCAACTTTAAAGACCGGAACAAGAACATAGGCGAACACATCTATCCCTTTCCGGCAGATGCTCAGGACATCGAGCAACACTTTGGCCCGCATAAAGTGACGGATCGAAGTGTCATAGATCAACCGATCCTCAAAAACACAGGAAGGCCGCGCGTTATTTTATTTTTAGATTGCCAATATTTATATGGACAGGCATCGATGCCAAGCTGGGATGCACTATGCAAAGTTCTTATGAGCAGCAAGCGCCAGCGAACGCTGGGACCGATCAGCAGGCGAACGGGAACGCATATTATCAACAACAGACGCCAGCGCCAGGGATGAGCACATCGGACGAGGAGCTCCTCCGGATCGCCTCACAGCTGGACGTATGCATCAAGATCATAGGGTGCGGCGGTGGCGGATGCAACACCATCAACCGCTGCGTCGACGGCGGCATAAGCGGAGCGCAGCTCTGCGCCATCAACACCGACGCCAAACACCTGCTGACGATCCGCGCGCCGAGAAAGATCCTCATAGGGAAGTCGAAGACGAGAGGCATGGGCGCGGGAGCGAGGCCCGAGGTCGGGGAGGAGTCCGCCAGGGAGAACGATGCCGAGATCAGGCAGTTCCTCAACGGCTCCAACATCGTGTTCGTCACGGCCGGCATGGGCGGCGGCACGGGCACTGGGTCGGCGCATTACGTCGCCAACCTCGCCAGGGAGCAGTTCAGGGCCCTGACGCTCGGCGTCGTCACGATACCGTTCAAGGCCGAGGGAACCGTTCGTATGGAGAACGCCCTCGTCGGACTGAACAAGCTCAGACAGGCATGCGACACGACCATCGTCATCCCGAACGACAAGCTGCTGGAGATGGTCCCGAAGCTGCCCATCGAAGCGGCGTTCAAGGTCGCCGACGAGGTCCTGATGCAGACCATAAAGGGTCTGACGGAGATCATAACGAAGCCCGGACTGGTCAACCTGGACTACGCCGATATAATGACGGTCATGAACGAGGGCGGCGTCGCCTTCGTAGGGATCGGAGAGGCGGACAAATCATCCGAGGACAGGGTCAGGGCCGCGGTCCACGAGGCTCTAAGCTCCCCGATGCTCGGGGAGATCGAGCTCAAGGGCGCCAAGGGCGTCCTCATCAGAGTGGTCGGCGGACCGGACATGACCGTCGGCGAGGCGCAGCTTGCCGCGGAGCTCGTCAACAAGGAGGTCAGCGAGAGGACCCGTATCATCTGGGGATGCTCCATCGACCCCGAGATCGAGGGCACGATCAAGATCCTCCTGATCATCACCGGGGCGAAAAGCAAGTACATGCTGGACGCCCAGGGAAGGCAGGGCATGAGCACCCGGCCGGAGCCAAGGGCTGTTCCGAAGAACGCACAAGGTGCCGCGCCGCAGCAGTACCAGCAGAGACAGGACAACGATGACGACCTCGACACAGTCCGCTGAGCACTGAAAAGAACGAACGGCGTCGGAATGATGCATCCCCTTCCCCTTCTTTTATTCATCTGGCACAGAGAACGCTGTCCGGTCCAGATGTACTCGATGTTGGGATCTTCCTTTACGAACTCGAACGGCCCATCGATCGCCGTCCATCGGACGGCTTAGTACTTTCAGGCCCGTTTCCATTCATTCTCCGTGGCGAAACCATCGGTCAAGCCCGAGAAGCGATCGATGGGACAGCTGGATCGGCCGAGCGTATCCTGGCAGTGGATCATGCGTACGGAGGTACTGATGGGCCTGTCCTGCGATGATTGTCGGCCGACCGCTCGGGACATAGGGCTTGTAGCCCCGAGGATCGGCCAAGGAGAAGGCCGCCATACATCTTTGGACGAGGGATGTCGCTCCTTTGCCAGAGATCAGGAAATGGCATGTCCACGACGATAGCATATTGGACGGGTTAAGCAGGAGGCATTGGGCCGAGCTCGAAGGCGATGAGGTAAATGTCCAGAAGCTTCTGGGCATGGTATCGAAATGGGACATCACATCCATTCTCGCAGCGGAGGTCCCCGAACAAAGCAGCGCGGACGTCCTAAGGGACCGCATCCGAACATATACAGGACCTCAGAACCTTGGAACGGATTCCATCGGCCGGTCTCTATCCGAGCTCGTTCTTCATCATCGATCCGCTCCTCGTGTCAAGGAAAAGCTCTTCTAGATACGGGCGACAATGAACGATATCGAGGGCAGATGGACATGGCTGACGACGAAGCGGGGTCTGAGAGCGACGAGGACAGGCAGAACGACGAATGGGTCAAATCGGAGTTCGTCAAGCTGATCGACCATTATCCGCGAAGATGGATAGCGGTGCTCGACAGGAACGTGATCGCCACGGGGAGCACGAGGAAGGAGGTAGAGGACGCCGCGAACATCATCGCGGACGAACGCGAGTACTCGATCTACTTCATCCCTCCGACCGAGACGACGACCGACGCAGAATATTACTCGTCGGCCAGATGATGTCCTGGATACAATGATCGTTATGATGCCCGGCGGTCCGATCATCTTGTCATGGGCAAGAGGTCGATGAAGAACTACGAGGACATCGACGAGCACATCGCTCAGTTCCCGGAGGAGGCGCAGACGATCCTGGAGAGGATAAGGAAGGTCGTCAGGGATATGGCACCCGATGCCAAGGAGGCGATCAGCTGCGGCATGCCGACGTTCAGGCTCAACGGCGACCCGCTCCACTTAGCCGCGTACGAGCATCAGATCGGTCCCTGCCCCGGAGCGTAGGCGATCGAACTGTTCAGCAAGTAACTGTCAATATACAAGCGGTCGAAAGGGACCGTGCAGCTTCCCATCGATGGACCGATACCATACGAGGTCATCGAGAGGACCGTAAGGCACAAGGTCGATGAGAGCCATAAAAAGAAGAAGGGACGATCGACGCTCACACGCCGTCATATGCCTTCATAAGAAGGGCGATGTCGAGCTTCGTCATCTGGAGCATCGCATGCATGACCCTTGCGGCCTTATCGGGGTCCTTGTCCTGGAGCATCTTGCCCAGCACCGTAGGCACGACCTGCCAGGACAGGCCGTACCTGTCCTTCAGCCATCCGCACTTCCCCTTCTCCCCTCCCTCCGAGAGCTTCTCCCAGTAGTGGTCCACCTCCGCCTGCGTCCTGCAATCGACAAGGAACGATATCGCCGGGGTGAACTGATGCCCATCCCCTCCGTTCAGGGCGAAGAACTCCTGCCCTTCCAGCTGGAACGCCACGAGCATGGCCGTCCCCTTCGGCCCCGGTCCTGCATCGCCGTAGCGGACGATGTCCAGGACCCTGGAGTTCTTGAAGACCGAGACATAGAGGCCAGCGGCCTCCTCTGCCTGGTCCTTGAACCAAAGATAGGGGATGACCTTCTGCATACGATGGATTCTTGAGCGGCTACTATTTCAATCTGAGGTCTAGGGGGCGAGAACGATAAGATGATCGTCAGGTATCGACAACGGCAAATCGCGCCCGCATGAAAGGCCCTGGCAAGACCAGAGGGGAGAGGACGCCATGGCATCTCAAGGTCCTGTACGTCCCCACGTTCGTCCTCCGCATGGCCTTCGGAGCATTGATCCTCCTGAGATCGGCGTACGTGGCCGGAGACGAGGGCTCCCGCCTTATCATCCGTCGCGATAGGTCCAACGAGCCCTAATGGCACAAGCCGCGTTAGGACCGATGCGAGAACGATATGTCGTCGATGTGGACACCCTATAAAACGCTGTTCGAACCAACCTGTTCATGCCCCGACACGAGCGCAGGACCTCAAGGTGTCGAGCCCAGAATGGACGTTGGTCGCGATCGTCCCTTCTCCGATCAAGATGATGGATGCTCACGGAGAATCCTATATAGCCTTCCGTTCAGTTGCTAAGTCACCGATATAGCAATCTCGAGTCGAACGCGGTCGTATCGGGCATGGATATTTGGACCATGATGGAGATGAGGATAGGTGAGCGAGAAAGGCGAAAGGGAGATCGTCCGCGGACTGAGGGACGTCGCGGCGGCCGAGACAAGCATCAGTTACGTTGATCCAAAAGGTTCCCTATATTATCTGGGTTACAACATCGACGATCTCGTTGGCAACATCATCTATGCGGAGGTCGCCTACCTGCTCATACACAAGAAGCTTCCGAACCAGCGGGAGCTGGACACGTTCAACGCCGAGCTGATATCGGAGATGAAGCTGCCGGAGGCCGTCATAGAGAGCATCAGGGCGACCCCCAAACGCTGTCACCCGATGGACGTTCTCCGTACCGAGGTCTCGCGTCTCGGGGAGTACGACCTCGATGCCAACGACCGTTCGAAGGAGGCCGACCTGAAAAGGGCGACGAGGATCATCGCGCAGGTCCCGACCATCGTGGCCACGCTCCACAGGAGCCGTATGGATGAGCCGACCCCTTCTCCGAGGGAGGACTTCAGCTTCGCGAAGAACTTCCTTTACATGTTCAAGGGAACGCCTCCCAGCAACGAGGAGACCGACGTTCTCCATCGCCTTTTGATCCTCCATGCCGACCATGGGTTCAACGCATCGACCTTCGCCGCCAGGGTAACGGCGAGCACCAATTCGGACATGTACTCGGCGGTCACGTCCGCGATAGGGACCCTAAGGGGTCCGTTGCACGGAGGGGCCAGCGAGAAGGTCATGGACATGCTCGACGACATAGGTCAGGAAGAGCATGTCGAGGAATACGTCCAGGGGCTTCTGGACAACCGCAAGAAGGTGATGGGGTTCGGGCACCGAGTCTATCTGGCCGAGGACCCGAGGACGAAGCATCTCAGAGGGATGGTCGAGAAGCTGTGTCATAGGAAGAGGACGATGGACCTTTACAGGAAATGCATCAAGATCGAAGGCATCGTTCATGAGAGGAAAGGGATATACCCCAATCTGGACTTCTACGCCGCCGTTACGATGGACGCGCTCGGGGTCCCAAAGGAGTTCTTCACGCCGTTCTTCACGACGAGCAGGGTGTCAGGTTGGGTCGCCCATACGATGGAGCAGTACGAGGATGCGGTCTTGCTCCGCCCCTCATCGAAGTATGTAGGGACGTTCGGAAGCACCTTCGTACCGATCGACAAGAGATGATACCCAGAAGGGGCTGGACCGGCTACGTTCAGCCCTTGATCTCCTTGATGGCCTTCATCGCCTCTTCGGAGTGCTTCTTGCCTTGCAGCGCGGAGGAGAAGACCATTCTCACAACTCCGCTCTGGTCTATCACGTAGGTCACCCTCGCCGGGGTCCCCCCGATCCCTTCCGCCCCGAACATCTTCCTCACCTTCTTGTCCCGGTCGCTTAGCAGCCTGAACGGAAGCTCATGCTCCATCGCGAACTTCTTGTGCGTCTCGACATCATCGGAGCTGATGCCGAACACCTCGGCCCCTTCCTTCTGGAACTCCTCATGCATCTCCCTGAAGGCCCTCGCTTCCATGGTGCAGATGGTCGTGAAGTCCGCTGGATAGAAGTATATCACGACCGGCCTCTTGCCGATGTGCTCCGCCATGTCCACTGTTCGTCCGTCCTGGTCCATCAGTTTGAAGACCGGGGCGCGGTCTCCCTCTTTCAATCCGCTCATCGTCAAACTCCTCCAATGCTCTTTGGAGCTGACGATATTTAGAACTTGACATGATATCATATGGAAACCGTTCGATGCAACATGCGTCCCGATCCTGGCAGATCCAATCTGGCCATTTCCTATTCGTTAAGAAATCATTATAAATTCCATCTTTGTTGTAGATTCATAGGAGGATAGCTCATGAGATGCAATAATTGTGGATTGGACTATATCATGGACAACGCTCAGTTTTGCCCCAGGTGCAACGCCCCGCTGGGACAGCCAGTGCCGCAGCAGCAATACCAGGCTCCGCCGCAGCCGGCCCCGAACCAGGGATATCAGGCGCCCCCGCAGCAACAGCCGGTGCAGCAGCAATACCAGGCTCCGCCGCAGCAGGCCCCCGCTCAGCAGCAACCCCAGTACCAGGGCCAGCCGGCCCCGAACCAGGGGTATCAGGCGCCCCCGCAGCAATACCAGGGGCAGCCTCAGGGAGGGTACAATCAGCCGTATTACCCGCAGCCGCCAAAGCCTCAGAGGGTGGCAACTGTCCGCAAGGTCGACCTCACGGACAGCCTCATAGCCATATCGTCGCTTCTGTTGATCGCGGCGGGGTTCGACAACCTGTGGGCGCTCAATTTCGATAACGCCCCAGGAGCGATAATCGTTCTCGGCGTCGTCGCGCTCATCATCGGTGTCCTGGGCATGCTTCTGCTGGTAATGCCGGAGGTCCTGAGGGATCTGAACCAGTTCATGGACATACTACTGCTCGTGCTCGGAGCCGTCTTCGCGATATGGGGTCTCGCGGCGCTGTTCGGAGACGACCTGGGCCTGTCCGGCGGAATGGTCACCAGCGGTGGTGTCGGTCTGCTCTTCGCGGGCCTGATGCGCATGGGACTGGTGAAGTGATCGCCTGTCGAAACCCTTCAAACCTTTTATTTCTATTTTATATAAAATTCTGAACGACGATCGGCCGGCACTCGCCTTTCAGTCGTCGAATATGATATGGGCCATCGGCTCTAGCTCCATCTTCGGCAGCTTCGGACCCCGTCTCGCCATCGAGCAGGAATTATCCCAGCGAGTCTTACCACTTCTTGATGAACGGGTCTGGCTGGATGACGACGTCGTACCAGGTGGGGATCATCTTCATCGCGAAGACCTTGTATCGCGCCTTGATCCCGGCGCAGCGGCACAGCGCTATGAACGCGGTTATGAGATGGAAGCATGTGCCAGTGCCCCTTCTGAAAGTTCCAGCGACGTCGTTGATCGGCGTCTCGTTCAGCATGATCTTGTCCTTGACGAACGCGAACGCCCTCTCCGCGAACTCCCGGTCGGAGACCTGGAACGCTCCAAGCTCGTTCGCCAGTGCGACCACGACGGGGTCGTTCGGATCGCAATAAAGGGTCGGTCTGAGGTACTTCTCCTCGGACCTGCAGGACCTCATGCCGTCCCGATGCGCGGGGATGACATATTGCAGCTCTGGAAGAGCATATCTCTCCGCGCCCTCGGGTATCACACGGAGCCTTTTCAGCTCCCTCATGTTCAGAAGGATTATCTTAGTGAGCGAGAAGGTGCCTCTGATGAGCAGGGAGAGATAGATCTTCGGCGGAACATATTCGCGGTCCTTCATCTCTGCCAGGCCTGTCATCGGTTCATCCCCTCAGGTCCCTGGTGAGCATGCTGCGAACTTCCTCCGAGCACCCGCGGGAGTCCTTGCCCGACACTCTGGTAATCCCAGGTTCGAGCACCGGGCCGGGGCGTCCGCAATGCGGGCAGCGTTCCAGCATCTTAACGCGGTCTCCGGTGATGACGAAGCCCGGGTACGAGTACATGGACCCGTCCAGGAAGGCGTACCGTCCGTATTCGCCGTAACCGACCGGCTTGTATTCCTCGTCGAGGACCATTGGATAGATGAAGCTGGTCGGGATGTGCAGGTGGTGCCATTCGGGGCATTGGGTCATCCAGCCGTTCCCCTCGACCATGCCGTAAAGGTCGAG
>JAJFUT010000018.1 GCA_021372315.1 Methanobacteriota archaeon | reverse complement strand
AGGTGCTTGGCATCGGTGTTGATGGCGCAGAGCTGCGCTCCGCTTATGCCGCCGTCGACACAGCGGTTGATGGTTTTGCATCCACCACCGCCGCATCCTATGATCTTGATGCAGACGTCCAGCTCAGAGGCGATACGGAGGAGCTCCTCGTCCGATGTGCTCATCCCTGGCGCTGGAGCCTGTTGTTGATAGTACGCGTTCCCGTTCGCCTGCTGATTGTTCCCAGCGTTCGCTGGCGCTTGCTGCTCATAAGAACTTGGCATAGTGCATCCCGACCTGGCATCGAGTCATGCCCATATAAATATATGTAATCGAAAAATAAAATATGGCCCGGCCTGGAGCGGTGCATCATTCGTTCATGCGGCCTTTCGCGTTCCCGTAGGCATGGTCGACCGCCTCCATCGTGATCCATTCCTTCTCCAGTTCGACCTTCTCGAAGTTGAACACCTGGATGAAGTCCTGAACCTGATGCTCGAACGCCTCGTCGTCCGCGTGGCCGGTATGTATCTTCAGCGCCTTCTTGTAGCCAGCGGCGTCGAACATCCATTTCAGCATGCTGAGGTCCCCCTTCTCGATACCGCGGGTGATCTCCATCTTCTCCATAAGCTCCCGCCAGTTCTCCGCCCAGGCGGGGGTCAGGTAGAAGACGCCCGGGTACCTCTTGAGCAGCCTGTAATATCCGTCCGTACCTCCAAGAACGGTGGCGATGCAGTCGTCGACGGGGTTGCCATTCAGGTCGGTCAGTATCGTCAGCGGCCTTTCGGCATATTGGGACGGGATGTCCTTGAACGCGTTTCCGCAAAGACCGTAGAACAGCAGCACCGAGCTGCATCTGGGGGCGAACGCCTGTATCGCCTTCTCCACCTCGACGCGCAACTGCTTTGGGTCCTCGTGCAGCGCCATTGGCTTCATGAGAACAGCGATGACGAAGCCGTTCGGCTCGATCGATGGCATGTCCTCCAGGCTGATGAGGGTCGTCCTGATGTCCGGGACACGCTTCCTGAGCTTACTGACCAGGTTGCGCGAGTTCTCATCATCGACGACGTAGACCTCGGAGACCTCTTTGTCCGCCTTCACGGCGTAGACGATCTCGTCCTCAAGGATTGGACAGCCGATGATGCCAAGGATGCCGTTCTTTGTCATTCCATACCTCATTGTGTCAACAATGTGCCGACCTTTCATGAAAGGGACGAGCTTTTATTAAAAGTTGACCATGCGGTCGCCGAAGGGTTGATGAACTATCACCTTCACTTTAACAACATGACCCCGGACAGGGAATGGGAGCAGGTGGAATGCTAATCTCCGACCGACCTGCGATCTCAACGAAAGAAATTCTGAATGGGATGAGACGAGCCGAATAGTTGAACTATCGTGAAACTGGGATGGACCATCCAGTTGCCAATTTTTAAAGCCCGTTAACATTAAATAGAGACGCACTCCAATGAAAATTGGAGGTTTACGATGTCAAAGGGAAGCACGAAAATGATCTTTCTTGCGGTTGTCGCGGTCGTGGTTGTCGCTGCGCTCGTGGTCGCTGCCATGGGGCTAGGAACTAACGATGGAAGTTCAGATGATGATTCGCCCTCGGTCATGGCGATCGCCGACCGAGACGTCTTCATCGGCGAAAAGCAGATCATCCCGCTCATGACGAAAAATCTCAACATGGCGACGATGATCTATTCAATGGAGGACGCTCCGACAGATGCCACGATGACGAAGGAAGGGATCGTTTATTGGATCCCGAAGACGCCCGGAACGTACGAGTTCAGGGTCGTGGTCAATGACACGGTCTTGGACCCGGTCTCCACGGGAGTGAAGATCACGGTCAGCGCTGACCCGGTGCAGAAGGCGCCTGTCGTCGAGCCGATCGCTCTGGGACTTGCTCTTGAGAACGTCGCCATCGGATATCAGGTGAAGGCATATGATCCGAACGGAGATGCGCTGACGTACTCCCTGTCCGATGGACCGGAAGGTGTGTCGATCAGTAACACTGGCATGCTGGTCTGGACCCCTGATGATTCCGACGTGTTCACGTTCGATGTCGAAGTGAGTGACGGCACGGCCTCCACCTCCACGACGGTCACGATGACGATCGTCGAAAAGTACGATCTTGTGACGAGATGGAACATGGAAGGGGCCAGCTACATAAATTCGAAGATGATCAACAACCAGTACGGAAGCAGGGCGATGGCGATGATGCACACCGCCATCTTTGACGCCGTCAACTCGATCGACCCAGAGTACACCGCCTACAATGAGCTCATCGATGTCAACTCATCAGCGTCTCAGAGAGCGGCCGTCGCCGCAGCTGCGCACAGGGTATTAACAACGCTCTACCCGGCAGACGCGGCGAGGTTCGATGCGCTATACGATTCACAGATCGCCAACATGACCGATGACCAGAACAGGACCGATGGCATTGAGGTCGGAATCGCCAGTGCGGATGCGATCATCGCACTGAGGATGAACGACCATGCGTCGGAGGCGAACACGGTCTATGTCGACAAGACCGAACCGGGACAGTACAGGAAGACCGGAATGATGAACCCGCTGATGCCTGGATGGGGCTCGGTGACGCCCTGGTCCATGACCTCCGGCTCACAGTTCAGGCTGAGCGGACCTCCCCAGCTCACCGATGACGAGTACACGATGGCATATAATGAGACGAAGAGCGTCGGTGCTAGGATGTCGATGATGAGGACGGCGGACCAGTCCGAGGACGCGCTGTTCTGGATCGCCGGAGTGCCGGACCACTTCTATGGTGTCGCCCGGGAGCTGTCCGCCCGCTACGACCTCGACCTAGAGGAGCGCGCGAGACTGTTCGCGCTGTTGACGATCACCCTGGCCGATGCCTCGATCTCGGGATGGGACAACAAATACAATTACACGTTCTGGAGGCCCGTGACCGCGATACACGATGGCGAGCTGGACGGGAACCCCAGCACGGTCGAGGACGACACGTGGATGCCGTTCATAACGACCCCGGCCTTCCCCGAGTACGCGAGCGGCCACAGCACGACGTGCAGTGCCGGAGCGACGCTGCTTGCCGAGTTCTTCGGTACTGACGATGTGACGTTCGTGAGGATGTCGGCCACCCCGGGACTGCCTGCCCATGAGTACACGAGCTTCTCAGAGATCGCCGAGGAAGCGGGTGCCAGCAGGATATATGCCGGCGTCCATTTCTCGTTCAGCAATATCGAGGCTCTGGAGAATGGTGCCCTTATCGCCGAGTACGCATACTTGAATCAGCTGAGGCCTGAGTCGTAAGAATGACCTCAGGACAGGTGACGGATAACCTAGGAATGGCGTAAACTCAAAACGGCCAGGGATCCACCCCCTGGCCGTCTATTTCTTTTATTTCTTATGATCGGTACTTACTCAGATCATTTCTGTAATGACAGCAGGTCATCGATCCTGTCGCCCATGTACTTGTACGAATCGAAGACGCCTTGGTTGTAGAACTCCGGCGCCAGCTTATCGATTATGAACGACAGGAGAAGCCCGGCGGCCAGGTCCCCGATCTCCTCGTCCCTTTCCTTCTTGAAATAGAGCTTGATCGCCGAGACCATCTCCTGCCTCTTCTCCTTCGTCAGTACGAACTTTTCTTTGGTCGTCATGTTCGATCTCCCGTCCGATCATCGTTGCGAAGTTCCCGAGGCCGTAGCATTCCGTCACACCAGATGCCGCCAGTTCCCTGCCGGAACGTCGATCAGGAAACGAACGCCTTGTCCAGGCTGCCCATTCTCCGATATCATGATGTTCGTAATCGCGAGGATCTCGCGGGAGAGGAACAGCCCCAGCCCGTGGTCTCGTCCGTACCCCTGCATGAACAGATGCTCCCTGACATCGGCACTGATCCCTATGCCATCGTCCTCATAGACGATCGTCATGGCTCCATCGTGTTCCTCGATGGAGTAGCGGATCCTAGTGATGTTACCTCCATGGCGAATTGAGTTCTGTATCAGGTTGCCGAACACCTTCTGTATCAGCTGGTCGGCAAGGACCTCCGTCCCTACGGGGATGTCGTTGACAATCTGGACCTGGGGGTGTGCGAAATGACCGACCTCGTCGTCCACGAGCTTGCGAATGTCGTGCCAGATGGCCGATTGTATTCCGATGCCCTCATACTCTTTGGTGAACTGGATCATCGCCGATATGCGCTCCGCGGCGGTCTCCGCCTTATTGATGCGCTTCTCGGACGATGGATCGAGGGTCTTCTTGTCTACCAGGCTCAGGTTCCCGGACAGGACGATCAATTGGTTGTTGATGTCGTGCCTTGTGATGCTGGACAGAAGATTGAGCTTTTTGTTGGCCTCGTTCAGCGCCATCTCGGCACGCTTGCGGTCGGTGATGTCGCGTCCTATACCAAGCACGCCGATGAGCTTCCCATCGGCGTTATACATCGGCGTCTTGATCGTATCCAGTAAAGCACGATGGCCATCATCCGCGAAGGTGACCCATTCCTCGTTGTGGGTCGGTTTTCCCGCTGCCATGGCCCTTCGGTCGTTCTCCCGGAAGGAATCGGCCAGTTCGCGATCGACGAAGTCGTGGTCGGTCTTACCGACGATGTCCATACCCTTTGCGCCGAAGAACCGCTGGAACATCGTGTTGCTTGTGAGGAAAACGCCATTCTCGTCCTTCAGCCAGATGAGGTCGGGGATGGTCTGGAGCAGCGTATGCATCTGGGCTTCGCTCGCACGCAGCGCCTCATCCATCCGTTTCCTCTCGGTGATATCGTTGAAGATCGTGGTGAACTGCTTCGGCGCGTTGCGATAGACGGACACATCGTAATATTTTCCAAATGCCTTGAAGAAGCTCTCGAAGTGGTCGGGTACTCCTGTAAGAGCGACCCGCCCATACCTTTCGATCCAGATGTCCTCGACCTGACCATTGAACACTTCCCGGACCGTTCTACCCAGGATCTCTTTTCGATCGAGCCCGGTGATCCTCTCGAAAGAGGAGTTGATGTCGAGGAACCTATAGTCGATAGGAACACCGTTCTCATCGCAGATGATCTCCTGGACGGCGGAACCGCTCATCATGTTCTCGAACAGGCTGCGGTGCTTCGCCTCGCTCTGGCGAAGTTCCTCCTCGACCCTCTTTCGCTCAGTGATGTCCGTCAAGAAGTTCAGGGTGGCAGGGCGCCCTTCCCAGCTGATAAGTATCGCGTTGATCTCGACCCATCTGAAGCCCCCTTCCGCCGTCAGAAGACGGAACTGGTAGCGGTCCGGAAGAGGTTCGCCCCTCAATCTCTTGAAATGGCTCTCCTGGACCATGGCACGGTCGTCTGGATAGATCAATGTAGGGAACGGGATCGAGCCGAGCTCCTGCTCCGATAGACCCGTGAAGGAGACTATCGCGGGGTTGGCAAGGCGTATCTTACCGTCCTGGATGACGGCGATGGCCTCGGCCGCGCTGTCGATCAGCAGGCGATACCTCCTCTCGCTCTCGCGCAGGGCCTCCTCCATCTTCTTGCGTTTGGAGATGTTGCGGCACACGACGAGGGCACCGACGTGTTTTCCGGTCGGGTCGAACAGCTCGTTCGTGACGGATTCGACCCACACCTTGGAGCCATCCTTGCAGAGCTGCTCGATCTCGAACACCAGGACCGGAGGGACCATCCCTTTCTTCAACATCTCGAGGTTCTGGCGGATCGCGTCCTGCACGATCGGGATCGACCCCTCAGCGACGATCTCCTCCATCGTCTGGCAAAGGACCTCATCAGGGGTGTACCCTCTAAGGTTGATGACCGATGGACTGATGTAGGAATATGCCCCGTCCGTGTCAACGATGCCGATGACGTCGGTCGAACGGTCGGCGAGAAGACGGTACATGGAGGCGCTCTTCCTCATCGTCTCATCGTCCTCCGTTAGGCTCGGACCCATCTGATGTCTTTCGTAGGCCCTCAGGACCATGTCCTTCAGTTCCGCCAACTTCGAGCTCGGGTCCCCGCCCTTCATCAGATAATGATCGGCGCCTGCGTTGATAGCCTCCATGGTGACCTCCTCGCTACCTTTTCCGGTGAAAAAGATGAACGGGACGGGGCTACCCATCGCTCGTAGGTCCTTCAAGAGCTGAACCCCGTTCATACCGGGCAGCTGATGGTCAGAGACGATGACATTGAAATGCCGTGCTCTGATCATGTCTAATGCCTGCTCGGCCGAGGTGGCCGTCTCCACTAAGAGACCTTCGGTCCTCTCGAGGAACTGCTTGGATGCATCTAGAAGGTCTGGTTCATCGTCTACGAACAGAATTCTTATCGATGAGCATCCGACGTTCATTATAAGAGACCCAGGTGATTAAAGATGGTTTCAATACAATATACATTTGTCTACGGAGCTCATCGATCTGAACCTGATGAAGGATGATCATGGGTCGCATGAAAGGCAGCGGGAACGGTGGATGCAGATCAGACCTTTGCACTTCGGGCACGTATACTTCTCCATCTGATGCGCTAAGAAGGCGTCCATGCCTTGCTCCTTGATCTCCTTGAGGTTCTCCAACATGCTCATGCCGTATTTGGCTCGGTAACGGGCGTCAAGCTGTTTCAATCGCCTGCAGGGCATCTTCTCGCATTCGTGACAGAGGTGGGATGGGGCGTTCTTGATCGTCTCGCAGTTCTTGATGATGCATCGTTGGCAGGACAATGGTCTGTCCTTATCATCACCCCGGCACCCGAGGCATCTGTTCTTTGGACGTTGGTATGCCAAGCATAGTGCGCAGTTCATCCCGCAGGGGGCGATCAGATGAGGATCGATTGCTACGGGAACGGTCCGGACCATGATGCTCAGAGGACGGTCTGCTCTAAATTATACTTCGGGCGTTCGACTTGAAGGGTCGATCACCAGCTCCTATCCCCATAATATATTTGAGGATTCACCATCGGTCATTCAGATGCAAACGTTCTTATCGATTCCAGCTGGTCCACGGGACGGGTCGATCAATATGGAAAAGGGAACCTCTGTCGGGATAGCTGCATTGGGGTATCACGTCCCGGAAGGGGTCATGACGTGCGACGAGATCTCTAAATTGTCGGGCATTCCCGTCCATGTCTACATGGACAAGATCGGGATGCGGTCCAAGCATATCGCAGGTCCTGATGAGCACCCGGCCGACATGGGCATCGAGGCATCGAAGATGGCTTTGCGCAATGCCGGTCTCCAGGGAGACGATATCGATGTGGTCGTCTATTGCGGAGCCGGTTTCTATGATCACCGCATCTGGTGCCCTTCAGCCCGAATCCAGGACGCCATCGGGGCGAGCGATTGTTATGGGTTCGAGGTGCGCAACGGGTGCAACGGCGGCAACCTCGGCCTCAATCTCGCAAAGCATCTCCTCCTGCAAGACCCGGAGAAACGTCACGCACTGGTCGTCTGCGCCGATAAATTGTCGATACTGGTCGATCATTCCGATCCCGATTCCCTGTCGCTGCACCACTTGGCCGACGGCGCGGCCGCGGCCGTCGTCAGCAAGGGTGAGACATGTAACTGCATCGGTAGCTATGCCTCCGTGACTGACGGTTCCATCGTCGACAGGGTGATGATACCTGGAGGCGGGACGAGAAGACCGTTCCACCAGGGTATCGAGATGCGTGAGGTCCAGTTCGTCGTCGACGACCCGAAGGGATTGGAGGACATCTTCTCGAACGTCTATCTGCACAATTACGAGAAGGTCATCGATCGAGCGCTCAAGCTGGAAGGAAAGGACCGCGAGGACATCAGTTACCTGTTCACGAACCAGGTGAAGAAGAGCCTTTCCAATAATATCCTGAAGACCATCGGTCTTAGGGAGGAGCAGTACATGAGCGTGATCGCCGAATACGGCCATGTCGGCCCGACTGACACGTTCTTCTGCCTGGCAAAGGCAATGGAGAAAGATATGATCGAAGAGGGCGACCTTGTCGTCCTGGCATCGAGCGGCACCGGCTTCACCTGGGGCGCGACGACGGTCCAGTTCTGATCGATGCGGCGGAGCAGTTATCTCTACGGTCGACGATCTACTGGGCGGTCGAGGGATATGAAGGTCCTTGGTATAGTGGGAAGTCCGCGGAAGAATGGCAACACGCAGATCCTGGTCAACAGCATACTGGAAGGAGCTAGGCAGGCTGGGGCGGAGACCGAGATGGTCCGTCTCGCCGATCTCAAGATCCGGGAATGCGATGGGTGCCATTCGTGCTGGAAGGGGCGCCCCTGCGTCAAGGATGATGACATGAACGGCATCTATGACAAGATCGCCGCCAGCGATGTCATCGTCTTCGGGACGCCAGTCTATTGGTTCGGTCCTACCGGCCTCATGAAGTTGTTCCTCGATCGTTTTGTGTATTTCAACTGTCCTGAGAATCAGGCGATGGTGCAGGGGAAGAAGGCTATCCTTGCAGTGCCTTTCGAGGACACGGACCTCGAGACGGCCCGGCCCCTGGTCGACATGTTCCGCAAGAGCATGGACTATCTGAAGATGGACCTTGTGGACGTGTTACTTGTGCCTGGTGTGACCCGCAAAGGGGAGATTAAGAATAGAAAAGAAGATCTAGAGAAGGGGTTTGTAATAGGCACTTGTTTTAGCAGATAATTTGATCAACAAATATAACTATTAAGGTTTTCATATATTATTGTGGAGAAATTAGGGTGGAAAGGCCCAGTCGAGAAATATGTAAAGATTACTATTTCTGATTTCATTGATTCTCTTAAACAACATAATCTCAATTGTGTTAATCTCAATCCATCCTTTTTACAAATTAAGGCTTGGGAAAATGAATTCCGAATTCTCCAAGAACAGCTGCCAATATTAGTGCAAGATAACAATAAAGCTGCTCAATGGTGGTTAGTTTTTGAATATGAACTACCGAGAGAAAGAGGTCGTAGACCAGATATCATCATAATTGCCGATGATAGGATATTCATTATCGAATGTAAAGATATGCGAAAGCCAGAACAACAACATATTGATCAATTGAAAGCATATGTGCGTGATCTATCAAATTATCATTCTGGTTCGGCATGTGTCAAATTTGAACCGTTGTTGTTAATGACCTTAATGAAAGATACTAGAGAAGTAACTCAAGGAATCACAATAATTTCACCAGAGCAATTACATTCGATTCTGAATTTTAAAACTGATAAAAAAATTATTGATCCTGATGAATGGATTAATAGTCGCTATGCTCCGTTGCCCTCTTTAATCGCAGCAGCAAAAATGATTTTTGAAAATGAACCTTTACCACGAATAAGAAAGGCAGAAAGTTTAGGTGTCAATGATGCTGTTGATGATCTGATTGAAATTTCTAACGTGGCCCTTGAAAAAGGAGAAAAACATCTGGCTTTAGTTACTGGTGTACCTGGTTCTGGTAAAACATTAGTGGGATTGCAATTGGTTTATAAATTGCAAAGGGATGACAACACCCCAGTAGCTGTCTTTTTATCGGGCAATGGACCATTGGTTAAAGTCTTACAGCACACATTAAAAAGCAAAGTATTCGTGCAAGATGTTCACGGATTTCTGAAAGAATATGGTGGAAATAGTCTTCACTCACCAATAGAAAAAGTAATTGTTTTCGATGAAGCACAAAGAGCATGGGATTCTGAAAGAGTAAAAGAAAGACGAGATGTCGATATTTCAGAACCGCTTGATTTTTTAACCATCGGAGGAAAAGGTGCGGATGGGGCGCTGATGGTGGGATTAATTGGGGAAGGTCAAGAAATCCACCTAGGAGAAGAAAGTGGTCTGGAACAATGGAATGATGCTATCGCTGATTCAAAAGTGAAGTGGATTGTTCACTGCCCTGAAAAAATAGCTCATGTCTTTACCAGTGCAGAGAAGGTAATTACTGATGAAACTCTCAATTTAACAACGACTTTAAGATCGCATCTTGTTGAGAATGTGGATAAATGGGTTGAGGCTGTACTAAATAGAGATTTTGACCTTGCTAGAAATTACTCGATCGACATTGATTATGAGAATTTTAACATCTATGTAACTCAAGACGTCGATGTTGCAAAGAGATATGCTCGGGAAAGATATCAAGGATGTGAAGATAAACGGTATGGGTTTGTTTGTTCTGCAAAGGCAAAAAACCTTACTCCTTATGGGATTAATAACGATTTTTACTCGATGCAAAAATTGTCTATCGGACAATGGTTTAACGACCCTCCTGAATCAGAAAGATCATGTTGTAGTTTCAATCTCCCCACGACTGAGTTTCAATGCCAAGGGTTAGAATTAGACATGCCAATTGTTTGTTGGGGGGACGATCTTTACTTCGATAAGAAATCATTGAAAATTCGGGGGCGCGTAAGATACAAATCAAAAGATCCTCTCCAAGTAACTCTTAATTGTTACAGAGTACTTCTAACTCGAGGAAGAGATGGTATGATTATCTTTGTTCCAGAAGATGGGGCGGCTAATACATTTAGTGCATTGGTGGATTCTGGAGCGAAAGTGCTATATGGATTTGAAACAACAGACGTTTCTGGGGAGCAAATCATATCTGTTGCTGCTTTGGATATTAAGCGTGATAAAAACTAGTGAATTGTGTTAACATTATTATTCCTCAGATCAACATTGTGGATTATCTTCTCTAGGAATGGAAGATTATTTTGTTGCTAAATGTCAATTGTAGAAAGGTGTGGGGGGGCTCTCGT
>JAJFUT010000126.1 GCA_021372315.1 Methanobacteriota archaeon | reverse complement strand
AGGGCATGTCCTCATTGAGGGACAGGGCGACCTTGGGCTCGCCCTTTCCGCTGTCGCTGGGCTGCGTGCCGTTCTGCGATGGGGCCGAGGAGTCATCATCTGGAACCTCGACCTGAGGGACGTCCGGCAGGGACAGCGTGGGAGGCACGACAGGCATCACCACCCTGATGTAGTGATTGCCCTGGACCAGGTCGATGACGAAGATATCGGAGTCGGCGATCCCGTCGACCAGGACCAAGAACTGCTTCGTCTCGCCCGGGGCCACCGAATCGGGACCGTGGCACGTGGCGTTCAGGCTCCGGATGTCCGTGAGGGTGACGATGATCCGCATGTCCTTGATGCTGATCGCCTTGTCACGGTGATTGGTAACGCTCATGGGGACGGCGTATCCGGTCGAGGTTCGCTCGGCCTGGCCGGTGATCACCGCGTCCACGCCCTCCATGGCTTCGGCGTCCTGGGTCCGCGGGATCGAGCTGGATGCCGGGCTCTGGGGCCCGTACACCATCGCGGCGGCTAGTACGACGAACATGACAAAGCATATCGCTACCAGTATCCTGACCTCATGTTTCCTGATCGTTCCCATCCCTCTGAAGTAGGACCCAAGGCTGAACCTGGGCTGAGAGGAATATGGTTTTGAAATACTAATATCTAATGAGATAATGATATGGCCGGGGAAATAATCCAAGCGGCCCGCTCTCCCGCCGATCCGCCCGTCCCAAGGCCGGCGGATGATCCGGACGGTCGCTCGAAATGCTGCCTCACTATGGCATCGCCCCGCAGCGGCGAGGGTCTTGATGCCACGCAGGACCGCGGCCGCCCCTCCCGTAGCTGACCTATTTATGATGTGGGCACCGTCTGGGACCGACCCCGATCGATGAGCAACGACGGAACGGCGGGGCGGGAGGTCGGACGATCGGCCGCATCACGACCTCGCAGGCGGTACCATGACGGACAAAGAAAGAAAGATGGAAGAGATACGGGCCAATTTCACGCAGGGATCGGACGGTTACGATGACCGGATAAGGAAGATCATACCCCGGTACGATGAGATGCTGGAAGCATTGATGTCGTGCATACCGTCCCCGGAGGGCCGCAGGCTACGGGCCATCGACATCGGCTGCGGGACCGGGGCGGTCTCGGAGCTCCTGCTTCGATCGCATCCCGACATCGACCTGACCTGCCTGGATATGACCGAGAGCATGCTGGACCGGGCCAGGAAGAGGCTGAAGGCGCATGACAACGTCAGGTTCGTTCTCGCCGACATCTACGACTTCGAGCTGGACGGACCGTATGACCTGGTGATCTCCTCCCTCGCGCTCCATCATGTCATCTCCGACCGGGACAAGAAGGCGATCTACCGCAAGATCTTCGATGCGCTCTCCCCGGGAGGCTGGTTCCTCAACGCCGACATCGTCCTCGGCTCGAGCGATGATATCCAGGAGGTCTACATGACGAAGTGGAAGGAGTTCATGTACCAGAGCTTCACGAGAGATGAGACCGACCACGTCCGTGTTCCCAGGTACCATCGCGAGGACAGCCCTGCGAGGCTCGTCGATCACCTTCGCTGGCTGGGTGAGGTCGGCTTCGGCACGGTCGACGTCATATGGAAGTACTACAACTTCGCGGTATACGGCGGCAGGAAGTGAGCAACCGGTTCACCTGAAATCGAACTTGCTGATGACCGTCCTTCCGTTGCGAATGATGTCGCCCAGCTTGGCGTCGACGGAGTCGGCATCCTCCACCGGTATATCGTTCAGGGAGCAGATGATCTTCAGTATGGACCTCAATGCGGCATCGAACCCGCGGGGCTGGCCATGATAGCACTCTGAGATCAGCGCACCCAGGCAGCCCCAGATCAGTATGCTGTCGAGCCTGTAGCTTTCCTTCTCCTCGTCTGACGCGAAGCCGTTCAGGCGGCTCTCCGTCCAGTCCATCGAGCGGTCCACCAGGCCGTTCATCACCTTCCAGGATGAGTGGGCCTCGAACAGGAGTTCGGAGGCCCGGGGGTCCTTGTACGCTGCGTACAGCTCAAGGGCCGCAGGGTAGCCCATGGTGATGATGATGTCCTCATTGCCACTGAGGTAGCTTTCAGCCTCTTCCAGCGCATCGCTGTAAATGCTGACCATCACTCCCTTCAGTATGTCCTCTTTCGTCGGGAAGAGGTGGAACAGGCTGCCGTTCAGTATCCCGGCGGCCTCGGCGATCTGACGGGTCGTGGTTTTCTTATATCCCCTCTTCACGAAGAGATCCTTGGACACGCCGATTATCTTCTCAGTGGTCTCATTTCTGCGTTGCTCGTTGAGGCCGATCAGCCCGCCCTTCCTCTTTTCCTCGCGTACCTTGTTGATGATCGATCCGATCTTTTTCCCCATGAGTAGCTATTCTCCGAACCCATGCAGGCCTAATAAATGCCATGGATGGTTGATTCCATTCACTTATAACGCATCTCATATTTGAGCATAATCAAAAATTGAGCAAACTCCAATTTTGAGTATACTCAATAACTTTTAAATAATCATTTGATAGTGACCCTTCTCTCAGTTCCAGGTGTTCAAATGTTGGACAGAATGGCTAACGTGATCATCAAGCACTCCAAGGCCATCGTGGTCATCTGGCTGGCTGCACTT
>JAJFUT010000121.1 GCA_021372315.1 Methanobacteriota archaeon | reverse complement strand
GCCGTGGGAGAGGCGAACGCAGGAATGCCTTCGGCCCCAAGGTCTATGCTCTGATACACAGAGGAGGACGGGTATCCCGTCAAGCTCGTGTAGATGATCATGTTGTCGATGCCGCCCTTCATGGTCCCGAACTCGTTCATCACGTCGTCCATGTGGGTCCTTTCATGCTCCTTAAGCGTGACCGGCATCCAGGTGTTCACGAAGATGGTCAAAATGGTCAAGAAGATCAAAAGGGCCATGATCGTACCGATGACCGAGGCCACCCCCTCCTTGTTCTTTTTGAGGAACTTCCCCGTGTTAGGATAGGTCGACCTCATTCTCCCTGAACCCCGACAGCGCATGCTCTGTTCTCCAGACAGTTTAATAGAACTAGTACGATATTTAAACATGTCGTATTAATTCTTTTTATAATAAAGATGCTAAAATAATATGTCCAGAGGAGGTCACGCTTCTAGGAGTTACCGAGGCGTCCTTAAACATCTGAGCGGACCGTGTGGCCTCCAATGGTCGGGAAAACGTTTATCAATGCGTGCACCTTTCACTCCTCCTACACGCCGCAGTAACTCAGCTGGGAGAGTGCAAGACTGAAGATCTTGAAGTCGCTGGTTCGAGCCCGGCCTGCGGCACTTCCCCTCATCACTTCTTTATAGAATTATGAACACTTGCCTACATAAATAGATGGAAAGGCATTACAAGTCATGCAGGGGCGGGTTGGCATGAACATCAGATCCTTCGAAACTAACGGTATAGAGGCGAAGAGGTTCTCCAAGAGCGGGGAGCGTGTCGCGAACATCAGGATCGATCAGAACAGCAACATCATCCAGATCGTAAAATCAACCAACGACGTCGCCTCCATCGATTTCCGATTCACTGCCAACTATGTCGGACTTGGATATATCAAGATCGAGGGTCAGATGACCGTCTCCGGGGACGTCGACTCGATGATCGCCGACTGGAGCAAGGACGGCAACATGAACCCCGATGACGCCAACATAGTTCACAACACCATCGTGAGCAATTGTCTTCCGACCGCATTGCTGGTCGCGAGGGATGTGAAGCTCCCGCCTCCGTTCCCGTTGCCCCGCATCAACATACAAAAGAAGGGCGAGCCAAGGCCGTCGAGCAACGTCGAAGTTGCCTGATCACCTTATATGGTCCAGAGCGAACGAGCCTATGTTGAGGCTGTGCTTCGTGGAAGTGTATCTTATGTAGGACCTGGACTGGACGTCCGCTATTCCTTGCACAGAGAAGTAGCTCTTCATCTGGTCTATCTTAAAATCGAACATTCCGTCCATTATCGACCCGAGCATCTGTATCTCCTGCTCGCCGTGCATTCCCTTTTCCACCAGGAACATGGCGACGGCCTGGTCCCTCTTCCTTCTTCCGCACAGGGGGCTTAGGAACTTGAACGCCGAGACCGGGTCCGAATATGCGATGAGCGTCGAGACGGAACGGAAGGCCAGACGATAGTACTTCGCCTTCTCCTTGAACTCCTTGCATACGACCTCGACCATCTCCGAGATCTTGTCGTGGTCCGTCGGCTCGTCCACGTATATGGTATACGGGTCCTGGGAATCATCGCCCATGCTCCTCGAGTAGCAGTCGACGTACTTCACGAGCCCCCTCGCCTCGTACTCTTCATAGCCCGACAGCACGTACCTCATCTCATCGCGGATGTCCTTCGGCGTCTTGTCAGTGATGACCCACAGCACGGGCACCCCTTTCTTCAGGCCGTCCGCGACGAACACGTTCACCATGACCTCCTTACCTTGGAACGGAGGTCCGTGGACCATGATGTTGGAACCTAATGGTATGCCGCCGTAGAGCAGGTCGTCCAGACGGTTGTTCCCCGTCTTGGCCTTGGCCTGCTGTAGCTCCACGATCTGCTCCTTCTGTCGAGCCTTGAGGTCGTCCTCGATGACGCCCGACTCGCGTTGCCTGATCTCCTCCGCCTTCGCATTGAGCCAGTTCTCCTTGTTGCGAAGCTCCTCCTCTTTGGCCCTGATCTCATTGCCAAGGTCCTCGAGCTTCCTCTTCATCTCGAGCTGGCCTACTCCGACGACCTCCTTCTTCGATTCCTCCAGCTTGATCCTCTCGGCCGCGAGGATCTTGTCCTTGTACTGGACCTCCTCCTCCCGTCTGGCCATCTCTGTTTCCTTCTGGTTGATGGCCTCGCGAAGGCGTTTGACCTCCTCCTCCCTCACCGTGGTCTCCGCCTTGAGGTTCTCAAGCTGGACCTTCATGAGCAAGGATTCTTTCTCTTTCATCTGCAGTTCGTGGAGCTTCCTTTCGATCTCGGCGCTGGCGTTGCCCGAGCTGAGGTTACCAAGCTTCAGCTGGTCCTCCTTGATCTTCAGGTCGATGGACGCCTTCGCGAGCTCCCGGTCGAGAGCCTCGATATGGGCGCGAAGCTCTTCCTCGCGCTTGCTCCACTTCTCCTCCTTGGCCCTCATATCGTTTGCGAAGCGTTCAGACAGCTCCTTTTCAAGGTCCTTGGCGGACCTGCCATCCGAGAGCGTGCCCGCAGACCTCAGCTCCTTGAGCTTGGCCTCGAGCTCCTGTTCCCTGAGGGACCTCGCCGATGCTACGTCCAATGGATGATTGGCGCCGCTCCTTATCTCCTCTGCGACGATGTCAAGCTCGATGACCTTGTCCGCAAGCTCGTTCCTTTCGTCAGCGATAGCGGCCGCCCTCTCGAGCAGCTCCTTGACGATCGACTCGGTCAGCTTATCCGTCGGAGGCGCGGGCTGGTCGGGGAAGAGCTTCTTCCTGAGCATCGAGAATTCATAAGCATACTTATCCAGACTGACGACCGCTACGTTCGAACCTTCGATGGGTCTGAACTCGGCTGTATTCCATTCAGGGTCCTCCTCCAACCATTCCAGGAATGTCAGGTCCTTCCTCTCGAGCCATCTCTTCAGACCATCTATGACCTCGGCGTCCTTGACGGACGGCGCGCTGACATCGGAATCACCCTCGCTCGAAACCTCGACTCCCATCCCCTTGTCGCGCTTGCTCAACCGACGCACCTTCGTTAGAACTATGGCCTGTCTGACCTAGCCTCTGCTATTATGAACATCTTTATTGGTCCTCAATCATAAATATGTATTGTCTCCAGCGTCGTATTGGAAAATCCGTTCGAGAACTACGCGGTTTCCCGAGCTGGCGCCTCTCAGTGCTTGTATGGCGGGCAAACAAATAATATATATCGACGACGTATCATAGAAGAGTTCAGTCGTTGGCCAGAGGCTTATGATGGAGAAGAAGGTGCACGTCAGGTTGGACCGCAACAGCGATTTCACCCTACGTGAGGTCCTCAAGAAGATCGAGGAGATCCAGGAACAGTATCCGGACCTCGATGTCTTCTTCGATGGGGACGACTATGCCATATGCAGCCGGCCAAGGAAGGTCCCCGTCAAGAGATGAGCTTCCGTCCGGTCATCTTTTTCGATAACGACATATACGTCCCGCAGCCTCAGCTCGAATCGCGCGATCCTCATGATTCACAACGGAAGGCAGGGCAGGGCGACGATAGCGATCTTCAATTCATACGACCCCAACAACTTCAGGGAGGCTCACCGTAGGATACTGGCCCGGGCGGGGCCGCTCGCGCTTGCCTTCGACCTCAACCTCGCGACGTTCGGGTTTCCGTTCCCTCAGGACCTCGGGACACCACAGGAGATAGTCGACTGGATCGCCACGACCACTTCGATCGGCGAGGACGGGAGCTATCTGAAGGAGCTAACCAACAAGGGCAGGTTCCAGACGTTCCCCTATCCCAACAAGGGATTCCCCCCTCAGTTCGGTGAGGTCGTCCTGACGACATGCAATCCCGACCCCCATAAGAAGAGGACGGTCGATTGGGCCGTCGAGGTGCTGGGCGAGGGGAGGTCGCTTTGCCTCGTGTTCGGCGCCGGCCCGAAGGGAGTGCCGAAGGACATTCACCAGATGGCAAGGAACCACCTGGACATAACTTTCGGGGAGATGTCCCTTGAAACATGCACTGCGCTGGGAGCGGTCGTCGCAGTTCTTGCCCACAAGGTTCGGG
>JAJFUT010000118.1 GCA_021372315.1 Methanobacteriota archaeon | reverse complement strand
TCGGGAAGGGTCGAGCCTAAGCTCCAGGACCTTCAGCTCCTCGAAGAACAGCCTCATCGATGAGATCTCCCTGACCTCGTATGGCCTCAGGACCTTGTCGAGACTGCCCTTGTCCATGTCCGAGGACGTGATGATCATCATTCTCCCGCCTTCGGTCAGGTGTTCCTCCGACTCCGTCAGGAACCTGTGAAGGAGCTCCGTCCCGTTCGGGCCTCCGGCCCATGCCCTGTCCGCGGTCGTGTCAGGCTCCCCTCTCAGGTACGGGGGGTTGAAGATTATCAGGTCATATGTGCCATCGACGTTGGAATAGAGGTCGCTCTCCACGGTGTTCAGGAGCACGTCGTTGATCGAGGCGTTATCCTTGGCGCACCTGACGGCATCTGGATCGATATCGGCGGCGGTGACCATCGCCCCGGCCTTGGCGAGGTGCACCGCGACCATGCCCGTCCCGGTGCCCATCTCCAGCACCTTCTCGTCCCTTCGGACCTGGACGGCCTGAAGCATAAGGAAGGTGTCCTCTGCCGGAGAATAAACGCCTTCGCACCCCAATATCCTGATGCTTTCATCCCTCTGCATCCATTGCCCCCGGGCAGATAAACACGTCTGAGCGTTTTAGCGTTGTGCCTGTCAAAGGTCAAATATGAAATGCAATCATCCGTCGGTCATATGGATACCTTCGCGCTCATCGCGGTGCTCTTGATCTTCGCGACGCTGCTGCTCGGATGGAACAAGAGGTTCAGCTACGTCCAGATGCTCATCTTCGGGAACCTGCTGATATTCTTCGTGCTCATAATCAGCGACCTCTACGGCGGGGAGGCGATGCTATCTGAGCTAGGCCTCAGGCCCGAGTATCTGGCCAGCGGGGAACGGCCTTACACGCTTCTCACGCACATGTTCATGCATTCCAGCTTCGCCCACATCATCGGGAACGTCCTTTTCCTCTTCCTCATCGGGGTCCAGCTGGAGTACAGGGTGGGCAAGTGGAGGACGTTCGTGCTCTATTTCGCATCAGGGCTGATGGCCGCGGTCACTCAGTCGTTCATCCTCGGCCTCGACTCGACGACCCTCATGGTCGGCGCCTCCGGGGCCATCGCAGGGCTGGTGGGCGCATTGCTGATGCTCTACCCGAGGGACAGGATACCGATGCTCCTCGGCCCGATATTCCTGCCGAACGTGCCTGTGATTCTCGCGGCCGGGGTGTTCCTGGCGACGCAGTTGGTACTGGACATCGCCTTCATCGGGAGCGGCCAATCAGGCGGCGTCGCATACGCGGCGCATCTAGGCGGTTTCGTCACCGGACTTCTGCTCGCGGCGGTCCTTCCGAAACCTGCGACAAGGGTCGCCAGGGTCATCGACGTTGCCAGCTTGGAAGAGCTTGCGACGACCGACGCTCTCCGAGAGGAGCTGGCAAGGATAAAGGCGGAGACGGAGCCAACGGTAAGGGACGCATGGCTGGAGCATTTCGTTAAGAAGGTCAGATGCCCGAAGTGCGGCTCATCCCTCGAGCTTAAGGGCAGCAAGGTCGTCTGCAGGTGCGGATATGAGGTGAAGCTCAGATGATCAAATTGAAGGTCAGGCAGCTATGCGAAGGATGGCTGGTCCGCGAGCGCGGTGTCGTCCTTGAGGCGCATTCGACGTCATCCATCATCCTCGGCGGCAAGCAGGTGATCGTCGTCGACACGAGCGACCGCACGCTCAGGCCGAAGGTCATCGAGACCCTGAGCGAGCTGGGGGTAAGAGCAGAGGACGTGGACGTCGTCGTCAACACGCATCTCCATCCCGACCATGTTTCCAACAA
>JAJFUT010000109.1 GCA_021372315.1 Methanobacteriota archaeon | reverse complement strand
TTTAAATAGTCATATTCAAATTATTACTGAGTCAAGCTCTCAAGAGGATAAATTATCTGTCTGCGAATTAATCTCCTGATAACCGACAATATTCATTTTTGAATAATCTTCCATTTTCCGATAGTTTTGTTTGAAAACTCGGTCTGAGGCAACTTCTTCCCATTACAATTACTATATAACAAAAGAAATAATAGGAAAATATTCGATTTAGCCAGATGAAAAAGTGGACAGGGGGGGATTTGAACCCCCGGCCTCTACCATGCCAAGGTAGCGATCTTCCAGCTGATCTACCTGCCCAGTGGCAGTGGCAATATGATTAGGCTAATTAAAGGTTTCTCAGATGACCCTCACCGCAATCATTTCACGCATTTGACTGGCAATCATTATCATCCAGACGCGCGATTTATTCCGCGTGTAATTGGAGGGAAGTATAAGGAGATCGATATCGGGGGAGTTCGATCTTTTCGGCGTAGCTGACCTCAGACCTGTCAAAGGGCAGGTCCTCAGCTGCGGCCTTGACATGAGACCTTACGATTTTGCCATATCGATAGGCATCTCGCTCATGTACGAAATCGTCGACCTCGTCCCGAAGAGGGATGAGAGATGGGCGGCCATATCCTATCAGACCCATGCTTACGATGTCGTGAACGACAGGCTGAACGGCATGACCTCTCGCGTGGCGAGCGTCATCCAGAGCGCTGGCTACCGGGCAATGCCGATATCGGCGAGCGCCAACGCCGACGACAAGGGGCTGAGGGGCCTCGTCTCGCACAAGATGGCCGCGCACCTCGCGGGGCTCGGTTGGATCGGCAAGAGCTGCCTGCTCGTCACGCCCGAGAGGGGGCCGAGGATGCGGTTCGCGACGGTGCTCACGAACGCGCCTTTGAAGTCCTCGGGCAGGCCGATGGATCCCCGCTGCGGCGATTGCATGTCCTGCGTCAACGCGTGCCCTGTGTCGGCCTTTACCGGGCGCAATTACGTCGACGGAGAGCCGCGCGAGGCGAGGTTCGACGCGTACAAGTGCGACAGGTACCTCATGCAGATGGAGACGCAGGGAAAGATAAGGATGTGCGGCGTCTGCCTTTACACGTGCCCCCATGGGCGCAAGAAAGATGATACCGTTTGATCAGGCGACTTCCAGCTTCTTCTGGAACCGCAGCTTCTCACCGACGATCGCGGTCGGGTACTCCCCGTTGATGCAGGCGAGGCAAAGGTCGTTCTCATCGAGCTCCAACGCCTGCACGAGGCCTTTCATCGACGTATAACCGACGCTGTCGGCGGTGATGAGCCTGGCGATGTCCTCAAAGGTCCGGTTCACCGCCGCGAACTGGTCCCGCGTCTTCATATCTATGCCGTAATAGCACGGGGCGATGATCGGGGGGCAGCCTATGCGCACGTGGACCTCCCTAGCGCCTGCTCGGCGTGTCATCTGGACGATCCTCCTCATCGTCGTCCCACGGACGATCGAATCGTCGACGATCACGACACGCTTCCCCTTCATCGTCGAGATGATCGGGTTGAGCTTGAGCAGAACCCCCTCGTCCCTGAGCGTCTGCTCGGGCATGATGAACGTGCGTTCGACATAGCGGTTCTTCATGAACCCCTCTTCGTACGGGATGCCGGATACCTCGGCGAACCCGAGCGCATGGGCACGGCCCGAATCGGGCACCGCGACGACGACATCGGCTTCGACGGGCTGCTCCTTCGCGAGTATGTGACCGAGGTTCTTCCTGACCTGGTAGACCTCCTTCCCGTCGAGGATGGAGTCGGGCCTGGCGAAGTAGACCCATTCGAACATGCAGTGAGCCTTGTGGGCCGGAGCGGAGGTCTTCGTCGAGGTGAAGCCTGTCTGGCTTATCTCGACTATCTCCCCGGGCGCGACGTCCCTGACGAACTCCCCTCCCATGACGTCGAAGACGGCCGATTCGGATGCGAGGGAGTACCCTTCCGTGAACCTTCCGAGGCAGAGCGGCCTGAACCCGAGCGGGTCCCTGATGCCGAAGACCCTGTCGCCGACCATGATGGTGAGCGAATAGGCGCCCTCGATGACCTTCATGACGTTCTTGATGGCCCTGATAGGGTCCGAGCTCGTAGACAGCTCGGTGGCCAACATCCTGATGATGATCTCCGAGTCCGTCGTCGTCAGGAAGGCCCAGCCCTCGGACTGGAGCTTCTGCCTCAGCTTGTCGGCGTTGACGATGTCGCCATTGTGGGCGAGCGCGACGTCCCCGGCCAAGGTCGTGACGACGATCGGCTGGCAGTTCTCGGCGCAGCTCGAGCCTGTCGTGCTGTAGCGGACGTGGCCTATGCCCTTGTTGCCGCTCATCACGTTGAAGTTGTGACCGACCAGCACCTCGTGGACGAGGCCCATGCCCCTCAAAAATCTGATGGACCTTCCGTTCGATACGGCGATCCCGGCGGCCTCCTGCCCCCTGTGCTGGATGACTCTAAGACCTCTCTTAAGATAAGGGACCGTGTCGCAGGACAGCGCAAATCCGATAACTCCGCAGTGGTGTTCCGGCTTGTCCTGCATCAGCGAGCCTCGTTCTTATTTCGCCTTTGCCCAGTTATAATGCCTTATCGTCGCGGTCTTTCCAAATCCGCAGGATGCGCAAATGGATGACCTGATGTTGTAGGCGCGCCTTCCGCATCTGCGGCAAGGGATGTGAGTCTTCCTGTCGCCCATCTTACCATGCGATGCCGTTCCCTTCGTCATTGATTACAACTCCTTATGGTGAAATGAATATGACATTGTCCCCGCGGACAATCGTGACGACGAGCTTCCTTACGACCTCTCCTTTGATGAGCTCCTCGGCGTTCTTTAGCACTAGGTTCATATGCGGATCGTAGCCATCCAGTACTCCGCGGTATTCGCGGTTTCCCTTCAGCTCCACCATGACCTGTTTATTGATCGCCTGGTTGAGGACGTTCAGAGGTTTCTGCAAGCTCAGTCACCGATTTTCCCGATGAACCCTTCACTATTTGAAGGTTATTGTTTTTGAATGTACGTTGGAACATCGTCCAACATCAGATGAACGCGCCTATCGTCGGTGCGTCCAGGCGGTCCATGTCGTAGTAGATTATGCCCTCGCGCATTCCCCTGGCGTCAAGCTCGGTGCCGAAGACCTGGGATATCAGCGATGAGCGCCATAGGACCTCCAGGACGGACGTGGCCAGCACGCCGTAGTATATGTTCGCGACATAGTCCTCGTACGCGTACTCGTCCATCAGGAAGAACGCGTTGCCCATGAGGCTGTCCCTGCGGTTGAGCATCGCCACGTAGTCGTTCAGGACCTTCCTTCCCGACGCGGTGGGCTCCCTGAGCTCGACGGACGACGGCTCGATGCTGCTGATATGGTCGAGGTCCCCCTCGTCCGTGAGCATGTACCTCTCGATGGTATCGTCCTCGAACCGGAACATGTTCCAGCCGTTGTCCTCGGCGCAGTAGATCGGCGCGTCGAACGGGTTCGGGGACCCGAGCGAGTCGATCGCCGCCTCGGTCGCCGCCTCGTGAAGCTCCTTCGTCCTCGTCTGGTCGAGCTTCGTAGGCTTGAAGGAGGCCAGGTCCACCTTCTCCTCCTCCGCCGACGCCTCGAGCAACGAGGATATGAACGCGAGGTCGGACATGTCCCCCGACACCTTGCTAATGCTGGCCCTGAGGTCGTTCGGCCTGCAGTCGCATTCCATGTCGAGGCAGTTCTTGAAGAACTGGCGATAGACCTCGTCCGCCTTCTCATACGTAGGCCGGATCGCCCTCTCGTTGTCGGCGATGAGCCTGGCGCCGGCGGACATGCAATCCTCGCCCTTGTCCGTCCAAACTCCCCTGCACGAGAGGTCGAGCTCGACCTGCACCCTGCTGCCGACGTAGATGTGGAAGGGGAACTGCCGGCAATAGTGAGGCCTGATGTTGTAGACGTCGCATCGCCTCGAACTGAGGAACGCGCAGGAGCCTACCTTCTTCTTCAATGACAGGGCGAAGTGCTTGTGGGGCTGCTTCTTCGCGACCAGGTGGTCGGGGTGGTTCCTCTTGAAATAGGTGACCTCCTGCTCCAGAAGCTCAGGCTGGCACAGGCAGCATAGTCCGCAGCCGTCCAGGCACGTGAACTTCCTTCCCTCGAGCTCACTCAGATCGACCTGATAGTTGTTGAGAGGCAACGACATCCCTTCCTTTCCTTTCGCCCACGATGCTCCCCTCCTTTATTAACTCCTCGCCCCGGAGGAACACGGATGCGGGGAATATCGCGTCCCATCCCTCGTATGGCGTCCAGCCGCACTTGCTGTGCAGCGATCCTCCCTCGATGCGGACGGTCCTGCCGGGATCGATGACCATGAGGTCGGCATCGTACCCGACCGATATCCTCCCCTTCTTCAGCCCGAAGATGTCGCCTGCGTTCTGCGCGCAGGAGCTGACGAGCACGGACATGTCGAGCCTTCCCTTCTTCACAAGGGAAAGCATCAGCGGTACCATCGTCTCGACGCCGGGCACTCCCGACGGCGCGGGACCGAACTCCTGGTGCTTGTCGTCGATCGAGTGCGGCGCGTGGTCGGAGGCGAGCATGTTGAACCAGCCCTTCTGGAAGGCCGAGAAAATCGCATCGCGGTCCTCCCTCGTCCTGATCGGAGGGTTGACCTTTCCATTGGTGCCCAGGCGCACGCTGGCGTCCAGGAGCATGTGGTGTGGAGTGACCTCCCTTGTGAAAGACGTCGCGTTCAACGCGGCCATGCCCTCGGGGCTCGATACGTGACAGATGTTTACCTTGGCCCCGTTGGAGAGCTTCGCGAGCCTCTGTATCGCGTTCTCCTCGGCCTTGGAAGGCCTGTTCGTCGCGTGGTCGTTCAGCGACAGCGCGGGGCCCTTCTTTATGAGATGCTCGTCCTCGGCGTGGACGCTGAGGACCTTGTTCCTCTCCTTGGCGATTTCCATCGCCCTCGCGATGTCCCTGACCTCGGTGACGAGGATGCTCTGCGTCGAGGAGCCCATGAACATCTTCAGGCCGATCGCCTCCCTTGCCATCGCTCCGACGTCATTGTTGGGCGTCACGCCCGCGAAGAGACCGAAGTCGATCCAGGACCTCATCGAGGCCATCGCCCTCTTCTCCCTGAGCTCGTCGAGCGTGATCGTCGCCGGCTTCGTGTTCGGCATGTCGAAGGCGCACGTGACCCCGCCGAACGCCGCGGACATCGATCCTGTCGAGAAGTCCTCCTTGTCCTTGAACCCCGGGTCTCGGAAATGCACATGGGGATCGATCGCGCCAGGAAGGACTATCATGTCCCCGTAGTGATAGGTCCTATCGCCTGATAGGTCCCTCTTTATCGCCGCGATCTTCCCGTCCTTGATGCCTATGCAGCACTGCTCAAAACGTCCGTTGAACCAGGCCCTACCCTCGATCACGGTGTCCATCACTTCAGCTCCTTCCGGAGTATCTTTCCGTTGGGAGACTCCTCAGAGAATATCTCTGCCTGGAACCTGAACACGTGGCAGTTGGGGTCGAGCCATCTGTCCGGGGTCAGTCCGGCCTTTATGCATGTCTGCTCCAGGAACGTGACGGCGTCCCATTCCCATTCGACCGGCACCTGCGGGAGCAGGAGGCCGCGATACGGTCCCTTCTCCATTATCAGCCCGTCGACCCCGACCCTGACGACGCTCGGCAGCTGCTTCCTGTCCTTGATCCTGATCTCCTCGGGAGGCGTCAGTATCGAGACCTCGACGACGATCTTCGGGAGCTCGGGCCTCTTCAATGAAGGGAACCGGGGGTCGTGGCATGCGGCCTCGGCGGCCATGATGATCGCGGCGCCGAGCGGATGCACCGGTTCCGGATATCCTATGCAGCCGCGCAGGTCCCTCTCGGGATAGTTCTCGATCGTAACGAAGACGCCCCTCTTCTCCTGGAAGCTGCTGGGCAGGAATATGTCCCCTCCAGAACCGCCAGTAACCTCGGCCTCGACGGCCTGTCGTGCCACCTTGACGGCGGTCTGCCCCTCGATGTCGTTCATCATTATCCCGTATCCATTTTTTTCATCGCATATATCGTTTATGCTGGAACTCTACGAACTCCAATATCATCGACGATACGCGTATGAAAGGGTATTTATGAGGTCGAGTGGACTATTATAAACCATGAAGGATGATGTCAGGGATATCCAAGTGCAGGAGATAATGAACAGGAGGCCTCGCACTGGCACACCGGACATGACCGTCCAGCAGGCCGCGAGGGCGATGAGCGCAGCCCGGGTCGGAAGCCTGGTCATCCTGGAAGGGGACGTGCCGGTAGGCATACTGACGGAGAGGGACTTCGTCAACAAGATCGTCTCCGAGAACAAGAGCCCGGCGAAGGTCCTCGTCAAGAACATAATGTCGTCCCCTCTGAGGACCGTCCCCCCTACGGAGAAGGTCACCGAGGCCGCGAAGATGATGTCCAGGCTCAAGGTCAGACGCCTGCCCGTCACTGAGGATGGACGTCTGGTCGGCATGCTCACGGAGAACGACATCCTCAGGCTCTCGCCGGCGCTGATCGAGGTCACGAGGGAGTGGTCCAAGATCATGACCGGTGGCAAATCCCTGCTCGAAGGGGGGATGACCCCCGGATACTGCGAGATATGCGGAGCGTACTCCCAGCAGCTGAGGATGATCGATGGCGACCTCGTCTGCAACGAGTGCGCCGAGGACCGGGTTTAGAGAATTTAAAAAAAATAACGTGAGGGGGCGCGGGGCGCCCCCTGATCACTGGAGCTCGATCTTCTTCACCTTGGGGGCCTTGGGCTTTTCCTTGACCGGGGCCTTCTTCTCGATCTCCTTGATCTTCCAGTCGAGCAGCGCCCTCCCCATGAGCAGCGTCTCCTTCTCGATGTTGCGGAAGTGAACCTTGACCTCCGTCGGCATCGATCTCCTCGGGACGGCCTTCTCGACGGCCTGGACGAACTCGAGGCCCGCCTTGATGAGATGCTGGGACGACTCGGCGTTCAGGATCTTGTCCATGCTAAGATCGTCGTTCTCTTGTTCCTCCATCTCTGGGACCTCCTCTTTGACCTCTTCCTCAACCTTCTTCTTTACCGGCAACGTCAGCGACCTCCTCGAAATAGACCAGCAAGCGGCCGTCCTTGAACTCCGCCTTCGACGTGTTCTTCCTCACGAGAGCATATGGAAGGGCGACGGACCGCTTGTACCAGCCGACCTTGACTATTAGGACATCGTTCGTTTTATATAATTCTACCTCGGCCTTCTCGGTATATGGCAGCTTGAGGGACACGATGTCCCTGCCATTCTCGCGGTAGATGAGCATCGACTTCTCCGTCGAATAGACATGGGACGGGTCCTCGTCGCCGAAGACGTTGTCGCCCAGTATCTTGAGCGCGTCCCTTCCGACGACCTCCGTCTTGAACATGCTCGACGTCAGCTGCTTGACCGGACCGAACGACTCGTGTATCTGGTCCATGTACTTCGCCTGTTCGGCGACCTTCTCCGAGGGATACTGGTCGTAGCAGTTCTCCGGAATGATCCTATTGATGACCACGGCCTCGACGGTCATATTGTAGAGGGACAGGTACGTGAACGCCCTCTTCGTCTCGTTTATGACCATCTTCTCCGGGTTCAGGACGAGGCGTATCGAGGTGACCTCAGGGTTCTGGATGATGTCGCGCACGAGCTTCATCCTGTCCCTTATGCTCTCGATGTCCTCGAGGAAGGCGTTGGACGGAAGCGGCGCGTTCATGAACTTGCCGACGGTGGCGCGAGCCAGCTTGATGAGGTTCTTGAATATCTTGTAGATCTTCTCGAAGTAATAGTCCGACACCTCTGGAAAGCTCAGGAGCCTGAGCGTGTCCGCGGTCGGGGCCGTGTCCATCACGACGACGTCGTACTCATTGGAATTGTAGAACTCCTCGACATAGAAGAGAGCCGACATCAGTTCCATTCCAGGGAACACGGCCATCTCCTTCGCGTTTATCGGGTCCAATCCCTGTGATTCCATGAAGTCCGAGAAGTAATCGCTCAGCTCCTTCCATCGCGTCTCCATCTCGTGAAGGATGTCGATCTCGATGGCGTAGAGGTTCTTCTCCACCTTCTTGACCTCGCCCGACAGCTCTACGTCGAGCGAATCGCCTAGCGAGTGTGCCGAGTCGGTGCTGACGGCGATCGTCTTGTGCCCCATCCTCGCGCATTTGATGGCCGTGGCGGCGGATACGGAGGTCTTGCCGACCCCGCCCTTGCCAGTGTAGATGATAAGCCTCAACAGTTCACCGAGTTAGTGCATTGATGGACCCAATACTTGAAACATGCCCATCCGACAAAAATGTGGGCCCGTGAGGAATGACGCAATAGAAAAATGATAGAAGGAAATAGATTGAGATGTAGGTGCCGGGGATGGGGTTCGAACCCATGACCTTCGGATTTCTTTGGAGCGAGGGTTGCTTTCCTCTGTTTTCCCTATGAGTCCGACGCTCCACCAGGCTGAGCCACCCCGGCACGGGGTTTATCTTTACTCGTCCTTATTCTCGGAGTCCTCGATTACCTCGGACTCGGATGCTTCGGCCATTGCGGCCTCGGCGGCCTCGGCCGCCGGCTCGGATCCCTCCGCCGGCTCTTCCTCGACCTGCGAGACGATCGGGGTGTCCTGACCTCCGACACCCATCTCGAGGACCTCGGTCTTGCGGATCTCGACCCTCTTGATCGGGACGATGACCTTGCTGACAAGGGACAGGCGCTTTGCCATCTCTCCGGTGATGATGCTCTTGACCATCTCTGAGAGGACCATCTCCGCGCCCATGCCGACCACTTCGTTCGTCATCAATGTACGGACGGCGGTCTCCTGCGAGGACTGGATGCGCTTCTCGGTGATGCTCATCGGCTTGATCCTCAGAAGGTATCCGTCCTTGGTGCGGACGTCGATGACGTGGTCGGTCTTGGTCCTCTTTCTCCTCGTAAGGCGGCGAATGTAATCGCTCGTGAGGTCCTGGCCAACGAACACGGTGTGGGCATCGGACCCGCGCACCTCGCTGACCTTGAACTTCAGCAGGACGTGCATCTTGGAGAAGTCACCGGTGATGTCGTGGACCGTCGCGTCGATGGCGCGGTTCATGAGGTTCGCCGGGTCCGCGCTCGGCGTCTCGCCAAGGAGCACTTGGTTGAACATCTTAGGGGCGTAGAGCTTGTACCACTCCTTCGCCTTCCACTTGTCCTTTACCTTCCTTGCTGCGGGTTTGGAAGCCTTTTTTGTATCGTTAGCCATGTGAAGCGTGTCTCCGTTAGATATTGCTCAAGGCAACTTGGGAATCCGCTGTCCCTATTAATAGGTTTCTCAGAGCGGATAAAATTATTGGAGAAAAATGAATAATAAGCCAGATGGTCTTTTAGTACGAAATTCGTATTTTTTTGTTGGACCGCTCTTATATATGCTTTTCCTGCAGAACGCGCTGCAGCGAGGCCCTAGAGACGTCATCTAGCTCCGCGTCGATCTCCCTCAATCTCTTTTCGATCTGAGAGATATCTTCGACGGTGTTGAGGAAAATAGGGGAAAATGAGGAGGTGCCGACTATCTGCAGCACGGCGACCTTGTCCTCTTTCTTCGGTTCGTACCTCTCGCGGTGGGCCTGAAGCCCGACGAAGCCTTGCAGCTCCTCAGGCAGCTCGCCGTGATTGTACACCCCGATCAGATGCGCTTTGTACAAGATCAGCCTCTCAGAAGTTGACCTTGACCTCGTGCGCCTCTAGACCGAGCTCGCTCTTCGGCATTCCGAAGGCGAGACCGTAGAGCTGCGCCAGGTGGACGACCGGGATATCGTATCCCTTTATGTCCTTCTGGGACCTGTCGAACTGCAGGTGGCAGAACGGGCAGACATCGATGATGTATTTGCCGCCGGCCGCCTTGATGTTCTTCAGCTTCTCGGCCGTGAACTCGTTCGCCAATGCGGAGTTCCTGCTCCTGACGCCGCCGCCGGACCCGCAGCACATCTGCTTGTCCTTGTAGTTCAGGCTCTTGGCGCCGGTCCACTCGATGAGCTCGTCGAGGATGTGAGGCCTCTCCGGGTCGTCGATGTGCTTCAGCTTGCTCGGCCTGGTGAAGTGGCATCCGTAGTGCGCCGCGACGTCCAGCGTGAGCGGGTTCTTTACCTTGGCCTTGATCTTCTCGATGCCGACATCGTTGTACATGACCTCGGCGAAGTGCCTGACCTGGGTGTTGCCGCTGTAGTGCAGTCCGACCTCGGCGAGGATCTCGTTGACGTGCTTCAACTTCGCCTTGTCCTCATGGAGCATGTGCGCCACATCGAACAGGGATCCGTAGCAGCCGTTGCAGATGGTCATGATGTCGACGCCCTGCTTCTCGGCGATAGCGAGGTTCCTGGCGCCCAACGCGAGCCATGTCGCCTCATCGAATGAACGGACGACGCCCGGGGCCGGACAGCAGCCCGCTCCCTCGAGGTCGACGAGCTCGTAGCCGAGCTCCTTGAACACTGTCCTCGTGGCCTTCTCGATACCAGGGTACCTAAGGGGTGCGATGCATCCCAGGAAGAATCCGTATTTCTGTGCCATCTTAATTCACTCCTGTCAGCTTGTCGAATCCGGTCTTCCTCATGATCTTGCGGAATTCTTCCAGGCCCTTCTCGTTGCCGATCGTGGTCGGCGGGTTGGCCGGAAGCCCCATCCCGGAACGCAGCTTCCTCATGTCGTCGCCGAACGGGACGGTCGCGCCGCCCTTCATCAGCGATGCGGCGATCTTCTTGTGGGCATCGGCCATGTATCCCTTCTGGACGGCCATGTTCCTCATGAGCAGTATGATGTCGACGATCTCGACCTCCCTCGGGCAGCGCTCGACGCAGGAGTAGCAGGTCGTGCACATCCAAAGCTCGTCGCTTCCGAGGACGTCGTCCTTCAGGCCCAGCTGGGCCTTGCGGATGATCTGCCTTGTCCTGAACGCCGTCCTTCTTCCGGACGGGCAGGATGCGGTGCAGGTACCGCACTGGTAACAAAGGTCGAGGGTCTTACCGCCGGCGGCCTTGACCGCGTCAGCGAAGGCCATGTCTGGTTCCTTCATGTTCGACATTGAATCCACCTTGCTATCAGCGACCGGCGAGTTCGTATTTAAATCCTGTCGGAAATAGCTCTTTATTTTACCTATAAAGGTTAACCCCAATCTTTCACCTTGTTCACGGTGACCGGCCATTTCCTTATATTAATAGGTAACAACGAACCTTCGTTGATTACCCAAATAGGTTCATCAGTTGCGCAAGGACCTCTTCGCCATCTCCTTCAGGACGGCAACGACCTCCGGCCTCTCCTCCCAATAGATGCCCAATATCTTGTGCTTGAGAAGGTCCGGGTCGGTGGCGCTCTTCAGGCTGAGCCCCTTTCTCAGCGCGAGGCTCTCGTTGACGAAGAAGCTCATGTTGGACCTTATCAGCGACGAGAGAGAATGGTCCTGCCTCTCCTTCCTGAATTGCGTGCCTTTCGATTCGAGGTACTTGAAGCCGATCCGTTGCGCGCCGAATCGGAAGACCCCGTACACCTGGCTCCTCTCGATGTGCAGCAGGCGGTCCTCGGCGACCTCCTCCCATTGGGCCCCGTCCGTCTCGTAGGCGTAGATCGGGTCGTCCAGGATGACTAGGTCCATCATCCTGGCGTTGAAGTCCCTCATGTTCCTCTCGTCCGTGGAGATTATGAGGTCGTATTCGTCGGCATGGTCGATCGCCGACAGGGCGGACATGACCAGCTCCTCGGTGACGACCGTGCAGCCTATGACGACCTTGCCAGTCCTTCCCAGTTTCCTCTTGAGCGCTATGAACTCCTTGGCCATCTCCTCCCCGTCGGAATTGAGGACCGTGCCTCGGGGGGTCGAATCGACCAGTCGCGCGTTCACCTTGGCCTCGATCTGGTGCAGATATCTGTGAAGGACGGGGGTGGCGATGCCGAGCTTCTTCGCCGCGGCCTTCTGGCTTCCCGTCTCGTAGATCGCCTCGATGACCTCGAGCTGATGCGTCGTCAGCTGCCTGCCGTTGACGAGCAGCGCCACCGCGGGTTCCAGCTTCACGAGGGAGAGATGCTCGGAACGGCTATAAATCAGATATCTGACGCATGAGGAACATCGTCTCTCACGGGGCTCGAATAGAAATGCTTTTTAGCGGATGCCTCTTCGAGGTTGTCGATGAAGGCCCCCGTTCTAGTGCTGGGAATCGGAAGTCCGGTCGTCTGCGACGACGCCGTAGGTTTCAGGGTCGTGGATGCGCTGAGGAAGATGAACGTCCCCGGCATCGAACTGGAGGAGGCCTGCGCGAGCGGCCTCGACCTCATCGAGACGATGCTTGATTTCGACCTGGTCATAGTCGTCGACGCGATCATGACAGGGGCGTTCCCTCCCGGAAGGGTCATGGTCCTCGACGAGAAAAGCCTCGAGGCGACCGTGCACGGGGTGAACCCGCACGACGTCAATATCGGGACGACCATCGCGCTCGGCAAGCAGCTCGAACCGAAGAGGTTCCCGAAGGAGGTCGTCTTCGTAGCGGTCGAAGTGAACGACATTTGGACCGTGAGCGACAAGATGACGCCGGAGGTCGAGGCGGCGATGCCGGAGGCGGTGCAGACGGTACTGGACCTTGCCGCTGGAAAAGAGGTCTGAACCTTAGAAGTCCATACTCTTCATGTCGATCGCGAGCTTCTTGCTCTCCGTCTCCGGGCCGTGTAGCGCGACGCAAAGCTTGTTGACCTTCAGGATGTCCTCGGCGGCCTGCATGACCGACTCCTCGTCGACCTTGTTGAAGTCCTCGATCATCTCGAGGATCGTCCTTGCTTCTCCAGTGAGGGTGTAGCTGTCCGCGAGCCAGTACATCCTGTTCTCCGAGCTCTCGAGCTTTCTGACGAACATGCCTTTGACCCACCTCTTCGCCCGCTCCAGCTCTCCTTTGTTGAGGCCTTCCTCCTTGAACTTCCTAAGCTCCTCGGAGAAGAGGTCGATGACCCTCGGCGCGTTCTCGACGGACGATGAGAAGTACGTCTCGATCACGCCGCAGTCGCTGTACGTCTGGGGGTACATGAATACCTGATAGACCAGGCCTTCGTCCTCCCTGATCCTCTGGTACAGCCTGGAGCTAGTGCCCGAACCGAGTATGGTCGCGACCAGGGACGCCGAGAGCCTGTTCTCATGGCTGGCTGCATACGACGGGAAGCCCATGTCCATGTACGACTGGTCCCCTTCCTTCGGGAACACGTTGATGACGGAATGGAACCTCGGCGGCGTCCTTTTCCTCACGTCCCTCGTCGTCGGGATCCCGTCGAAGCTCGTCGATGCCCAACGATTCACCTGATCCTCGTCGATGTTGCCGCACGCCACGACGAAGATGTTCGGCTTGCGATAATGAAGCTCGTAGAACTCCCTCAGATGCTCGGGGTTGATGTCCTTGACGCTCTCAAGGGTGCCAGCTTCTGGGAACGACATCGGATGCCCCCTCCATATCGATCTGTCGAGAAGCACTCCCGCGTAGTCCTCTGGCTCGTCCTCGATCATGCAGATCTCCTGCTCGACGACGCCCTTCTCGATGCTGACGTGATCGTCGTCGATCAGCGCGTGCAGCATCATGTCGGAGAGGAGGTCCTGAGCGACGCCGATCGTCTCGTCGAGGGAGAAGACGTGGTACGATGTCATCTCCTTGGTCGTGAAACCGTTGAGCTCCCCTCCAGCCCCTTCGATCATGTCGGCGATCTGCCTCGCGCTCTGGGCCTTCGTGCCTTTGAACATGATGTGCTCCAGCAGATGGGCGATGCCGCTGCATTTCTGTGTCTCGTCCCTCGAGCCAACGAGGACGTTGACCGATACCGCTGCTGACTTGAAGTAAGGCGTCCTCTCGGTGATCACCGGGATGCCCCCGTCCGTAAAGCGGACGTTCACATTTTCATGGGTCACGCACAGGGTATCGTGGCCGTTGATATTTCTTAACTTTGTGCGGACCGGAGCTAGGACAGCGGCGGGGAAGCCCTCGTTCTTTTATATCGCCCGCTCCGTAACATATTCTAGGATCACCATGGCTCATATCAGCGAGGACCGCGGGAGGATGTTCCTCCATGAGTTCAAGGACATGCAGCTGACCAATTGCCTTCTCGTCGTGGGCTTTCCGAGCGTCGGTCTCGTAAGCTCGATCGCCGCGAACTACATGGTCAGAACGATGAAGTTGGAAAGGATCGCCACCATTGTATCGGACGACTTCCCTCCGTACGCGCTGCTGCAGGAGGGAGTCCCGACGCACCCGGTCCGCATCTATGCGGGCAAGAGGCTCTGCGACGGGCTCGGCGGCGAGAGATGCGACCAGATCGTTGTCATACTTTCCGAGTTCGTGCCAAAGCCTGAAACGATGAGGCAGCTGGCGAACATCGTTCTGGACTGGGCCAAGAAGAAGGACGTGAACTACATCGTCACCCTTGAGGGGATGAACGCGGGGGAAGAGCCGGACGCGCTCCCGCTCGGGATCGCCACGACGCAGAAGATGAAGGATATCATGAGCACCTACCAGATCAAGGAGCTCAAGGAAGGCATGGTCACTGGGATCTCCGGCATGCTCCTCGCCGAAGGGGACAGGCTCGGCAGGGACGTCGTGTGCCTTCTCGGACCGGCAAAGGCCGAGATACCGGACGCAAGGGGGGCCGCGAAGCTCCTGGAGATAATCGGCAAGATGCTTCCCGAGCTGAAGATCGACCCGGAGCCGTTGCTCAAGGAGGCGGAGGCGATCGAACAGAGCATGAAGGCGGCGATCGAGAGCATGAAGCAGCCGAAGCCATCGACGGACCCCTCGTTCCTGTACGGGTGAGGGCAGGTCATCACTTTCACTGACTGAATTTGATGACCCAAATCTTATATTTCCCATTAGAGTTGTATCTTCTGGGATGCAACAGCGCAAGTTCATCAAGAAGGTCAGTCTCCTGGGCGAAGGCGCTGTCGGGAAGACCAGCCTCGTCAGGAGATACGTTCTCGATGTCTATTCGGACGACTATCTGCAGACGTTCGGCGCGAAGGCCACCAAGAAGGTCGTCAACGTCAACGACGTCGAGCTGACGATGATGATCTGGGACATACTTGGCCAGAAGTCGCAGGTCTCCTTGCATTCGACCTATTATTCAGGCAGTGTCGCCGCCCTCGTCGTCTTCGACGTCACGAGGCCGGAAACGCTCGATAAGATTGTGGACTGGGTCAGGGACCTCAGGAACGCTGTCGGCGACATACCGATCGTCCCGATCGGCAACAAGAGCGACCTTCCCAAGGCCGTCTCGGCCGAGAAGATGGCGGAGATAGAGACCCTCACTGGGAGCAGCATCATCTTCACCAGCGCCAAGACGGGAGAGGGCGTTCCGGAGGCGTTCGAGGCCTTGGCCAGAAAGGCGGTCGGTGATGCCTGATGGAACACACCCCCCGCCCGTTCTTCGTCATGCCCGGGTCGGCCCTCGGGGACCTCCGCGACGAGCTGGACCTCATCGAAGGCGCATCATCGCCAGAGACGATGTACAGGTTCGGCTATAGATGCGGCGTCGGCCTCGTCCGAACGCTTGGGATCGAATGCGCCAACATTGACGGGCTCAAGGACGTCCTCAAGCAGATATGGTCCGAGACCGGCCTGAGCAGGATCGACATCGACCTCATCACCGACAACGAGATGGTCCTCACCTTCGGTGATTCGGTCGAGGGATCGAACGGACATTCATGCGATTTCACGCGCGGTTACCTTACTGGCATGGTCTCCTCGCTGATGAAGAAGAGGTATGACTCCAAGGAGGTATCGTGCATCTCCGACGGGTCCCATAGATGCGTCCACATACTGACGCCCTCGGCGGCGTTCCCGGACGCCGAACCGAAGATGACGTTCAAGCCGGAGAGCAAGCACATCCTCGTCGACGGAAACTCGTACCTGATGGAGATGGATGATTCCTCGATGGCCTACGAGATATTCCTAGAGCAGATAGCGAACGGACGCAAGGGGATGATCATCGCCAGGGAATATCCGGAGAAGATCAAGAAGAGGTACGGGATCGACCGCATACCGTTCCTTTGGCTCTCCTTCGAGAGGGAGAAGAAGTACTCGAGGGAGCCGACCAACATCCCGCTCATCTACAGCGAGGTCAAGAACTTCCTCGACACGACGCCCAAGGCGATAGTGCTCGTCAGCGGGATCGAGTACCTCATCAGCCAGAACAACTTCGTGAAGATCCTCAAGTTCATCCAGTTGCTCAACGAGAACGTATCGACGACCGACGCGATACTGCTCCTGCCGGTCAGCCCAGAAACGCTGGCACAGAAGGAGTTCAAGCTGCTAGAGAGGGAACTGAAGAGCGTCTGAGCCATACGATCCGGCGTTTTAGCAAATCCTTAAATCGGGAGAGCAAATTACATCGGATATGAACCTAGTCCCGAAGAAGTTCTTCGTGTCATCTGGAGCCGCTGTCAGCAAGGTCTCCGATCTGAACGCGTTCGATCAAGCCTTGAGACAGGCGAAGATCGGCGAGCTCAACCTGGTCTCAGTTTCATCCGTCCTGCCAATAGGCGCGCGCAAGGTCGCGCCGAGGGAACTGCCCATGGGGTCCATCACCCATTGCGTCCTCGCGCAGATGCGCGGAGGGGAGGGAGAGATGATCTCGGCAGGCATCGCCTATGCCACCAGGAAGGACGGCAGCGGCGGATATGTCGCCGAGGGGCACATGCACGGGACCAAAAAGGCCCTGCGCGAGGTCCTCGAGTGGAAGATGAACGAGATGGCGAACCTGCGCGACGTCGAGCTGAACAAGATCAACTACGCGATCGAGGAGCTCTCCATCCCGATGGACCACTACGGCACCTGCCTTGGAGCGCTCGTGTTCGTCGAGTATTGAGAAACGTTCGAAAACCTTCGCAAAATCCTTTTTATAATACTCAAGAGCGAGCGAAGCTCACGGTGCTTCCTTGGCCTTAACCTTCTTCTTCGCCTTCTTCATGCGGGAGAGGGCGTCCGCGACGACATCGGGGATCGCCTTCCTGTGAATGTACCAGTAGGTGTAGAAAGCGAACACGGTCGCGAGAATGAACGTGACGAACACGATGATCTCGTCCATGCCGTTGTAGAGCGGGAGCAGCATCAGGTAGTATGCCGCCTGGATCAGCAATGCCCTCCCGAAGTAGCTCCAGGGTCGGCCCTTCGAGCTGCCTATGCCGATGATCGCACCGGCCACGGCGTTAATGAGCACCAGTTGGAAGGACCAGGCGACGATCAGAGCGTATCCTTCGATCGATGAGCCTTCGTCGATCAGCGCCGACAGGGAGCGGTAGGTGAGCGAGAACGCCATCGTCGCGCCGATGCCTAAACCTAACGACATGCCGTAGAACGCCGTATCCAGGCGCAGCGCGAACCGCTTGAGCATGAGGATGACGAGCATGACGGCGAGGACGAACACCGCGTACATTATCGCGATGAGGGGGTCGCCCATGTTGAAGAAGAGCCTGAACGTGGCCATGATGACGCCAAGTATCAGTCCGACGGTCAGCATGCCGAAGACCTTGCGGTCGTCGAAGAAGGGCCTATCGACCTTGGGATAGGTGTAATCGGCGAATGTCAGGAACATCAGCCCCAGAGCGGGACCTATGCCCAGCGCCCCGGCCACCAGCATCACGTAGTCCATATCGACACCTCTGAGCGCGAGACGATATTTAAGATATACGACCTCACGAGCTCGTCTTCCCGATGAGCTTGTCGTAGTAGTGAGCGACGACGCAGGCCTCGTCGCAGCGTCCGCACTGGATGCACCTCTCCTGATCTACTATTGGGCTGTCCTCGATCCGGATCGCCTTCTGCCTGCACTGCTTGGCGCATATCCCGCAGCGCGTGCACAGCTGGGCCTTCAGGTATGCCTTCACGGCCCTCTCGAAGTACTTCGACGTCTTCTCCGACGTCGGTCCGGTGGCAACGATCTGCCCGCCACCGAACACCTTGAGCGTGCAATCCTTGTCCTTGACGATGGCGATCTCGAACTCCGGCGAGTGCTTCACCCTGCCGACCGTCTTCAACGATTCAGCCACGCGTGTGAAGTCCCTCTTCCTAGGCAGCGTGAGGACGCCCTCCATCGAGTATCCCCCGGTGAGGCATAGCGACAGCCCCTTCGTCGTCTTGAGGTCGAGTCGGTCGCCTCGCATCTGCGGGGCCTTGAGGTCGATCTCCTCGGCCAGGCGCTGCATCTTCGGAGGGAGCACCTTCCATCTCCAGAACCCATACTTCGCGTACTCCTCGCTCGTGCCGATGGTCTTCGTCCATTTCCTCAGGTACTCGTCCCATCTCGCGTGCAGCTTCGGATCGATCCTGGCCGTCTCCTTCCATTCGGAGGCGAGGCAGGATGCGCACAGGTAACATCCGACCCTTTCAAAGTCTTCCTCGTAGAGGGGATTGAACTCGAAGTTCTTCCACCAGATGAATGCCCAGACGTCCGCGGCGGTCCAGTCCTTGATCGGGTTCAGTATCGTCTGGTTTGGTACGAAGGGGTTCGTCTCGACGAATCCGATCTTCGACCTGCTGAACGATTCCAGCGCGCGGTTGCCCTCGATGGTGACCGTCCCGCCCGGGAACTTGTTCTCGATGAGGTCCGTGACCGGACCGAGCTTGCAGACCTTGCAGCACCAACGGAAGTCCTTGGCCGGCGGCCCGAACTGCCCCACCTGGTCCCAGAACGCGTTGCCCGCCTTTGCTACGAGAAGCCTCTCGTGGTGCTCCTGGGCGAAACGGTTGACGTACTGGACCGTCTGGACGAACTCGATCCCGGTATCGATGAATATCATGTCGAAGTCGTCATGCGCCCTCTTCAGCAGGCCGTAGGCTGCCAGGGAGTCCTTCCCGCCGCTGAAGGAGACCGAGACTGGTTTCTTCTTGTTGCCTATGAACGATTTGATGTCGCTGACGCCCTTCGATTCGATGGCTAGCAGATGCTCTCTGTTGGAGGCGACGAAGTCGTTCCTCCCTGATGTCTGATGGGACGAGACCAGCCCCGAGGGCGCAAGGTCCCGGATCAGCACGGACCTCTCCACCGACCTCACCTCCTCGCTGCCGACCTTGGCGACGCCAGAGCATAACGTGTTGCCGACGAAGACCAGGACGGGGTCGTCGGCCCTGAACTCGCCGATGACATCGACGATGTCCTTGCCGTCGATCTTCTTGCCCTTGAGATGCCCTTCGGTCTTCAGAGCCTTGATGATGCCGTTCCTGGCGGTCCCCCTGAGCATCGCGGCGCCGGGCGCCCTCAGCTCGAGGAAGAGATCGTTCGCCTTGAGGTCGAACCTCATCGCTCCGACGACGTGGCCGTCGACGACGATCTCGTCCGCCCTGTCCTCCCCGGCCACCTTGTTCAGGAATATGACCTTCCCTTTAAGGAAGTAGTCCGTTCCGAAATGCTTGAAGAACAATGATGAGACGACCTCGTGGCCTCTTCTAAGGGCTGGCCTTATGTCGCCTGGCAGCGAAAGCGAGAGCTCCCTGCCCTTGACCTTGCACTTCGAGCACGTGGGGCTGAGCAGAAGCGTGTTGCAGGTGTCGCACCAATGGAACAATGTCTTGCCGTGGAGCCTGTCGTTCATGGATATTCCGGCCTATCCCTCATGGACCTACAAAAAGATATGCTGTCGCAGGAACGGGGCGGTAGATGCGTTCGAAATGTGTCCTGGGTAGTTTAGAACTGTGCCTTTACCTCATTGCTACGCGCCGTCGGTTCGACGAACAATCTTTATCTATGACGATATGGAATCGGACGGAAGGAAGGACATGAGCTACAACGGCGCCCGCGTGATACGCGTTCCCAAGAACTACGGCAGGGTCAACTTCAGCAGGGACGAGCTGAGGCAGATCCTGATATCAGTCGTCGCGATGACGGCGATATTCACCATATTCTTCTATTCCACGGTCAATAGCTGGGGCGATGTCGGCTCGACCGACGCCCTCCTCATCACGATCGGTATATCAGCGTTAGCCGTCGTCCTCGGCTTCCTGATCCATGAGCTGGGCCACAAGGTCGTGGCGCAGAGGTACGGCGCCTGGGCCGAGTTCAGGATGTATCCCATGGGGTTCGTCCTGGGGTTCATCACCGCCTTCCTTGGCTTCCTGTTCATCGCGCCTGGCGCCGTTTATATACAAGGTCAGGTCACGAAGAAGCAGTATGGCAGGATCAGCATCGCTGGACCGTTGACGAACGTCGTCATCGGCTCGATCTTCCTTGGCCTGTGGATGGTGTTCGACACTGGCATCCTGGGCAATTCGCTCAACATGCTCGCAGTATTGAGCCTGTTCCTGGCGGTGTTCAATCTCCTGCCGGTCCCGCCTTTTGACGGCTCGAAGGTCCTCAAGTGGAGCCTGCCGGTCTACGTGATGTTCGGAGCAGTGGCGATATTCCTGCTGCTGGTGGCCTGGGGAATAATCAGCTTCTGATCAGCAGAGGTCCTTGCAGGGATAGCGGAGCATCTTGATGATGCCCCCTTCCCACTCCATCATCTTGCCGGGGTTCAGGATGTTGTCGGGGTCCATAGCGTGCTTTATTGCAAGCATCGTCGCGATCGCGGTCGGCCTCTCCTGTTTTAGGTACGGTGCCTTGGAGATGCCTATGCCGTGCTCCCCGGTGACCGTCCCGCCGAGCCTTATGACCGTCGAGAATATCTCCGACACCGCCTTGTCGCCATTGGTCCACGCCTCCTCCGAGTCGGGGTCCAGAAGCATCTTCGTATGCAGGTTTCCGTCCGCCGCGTGACCGTAGGTCCCGATGATCACGTGGTTCCTCTCGGCTATCCTCTGGAACTCGACGACCGCCTCTGGGATCTTCGATATCGGGACGGCCATGTCGTCCGCCAACGATACGGACACGAGCCTCTCGCCGAACCTGCTCAGCGAGGACATGACCGATTTGCGCGCGTTCGTCCACCTGGCCATGACCTTCGGGTCGTGCGTAAGTTCGACGCTTATCGCGCCGATCTCCTTGACGACCTTCAGCACGACCTCGGCCTGCTTCTCGACGAGCTCGGGCTCGCCGTCCACTTCTATCATGCATAGGGCGTCGCAGTCGGGGAGCCCGGCGTCGATCGTCTTGTTGACGGCCTGGATGCAGGTCCTGTCCATCAGCTCCGTTGCCGACGGCAAGAGCGGTGTAGCGATGAGCTTCGAAACGCATTTACCAGCGTCCTCGAGCGTGCGGAACCCGGCCATGACCATCGCGGTCGTCTTCGGTCTCGGCGCTATCCTCAATGTGATCTCGGTGATTATGCCGAGCGTCCCTTCGCTCCCGACGAAGAGCCTCTCGAGCTGATATCCAGACGAGTTCTTGATCGTCCTGGTGCCTGTCTTGATTATGCTCCCGTCCGAGAGGACGACCTCGAGCCCAAGTACGTAGTCCCTCGTGGCGCCGTACTTGACGGCCCTCATGCCCGAAGCGTTCGTGGCGACCATGCCTCCGATCGTCGCAGCCTCACCGCTGCCTGGAGACGTCGGGAAGAAGAACTTGTGAGGCGCCAGTCTCTCGTTCAGCTTGTCATTGATGACGCCCGCCTCGACGACGCAGTACAGGTCCTCGACGCGGACCTCCTTTATCGTGTCCATGCGGGTCATGTCCATTACGATGCCGCCCTTCAGCGGGACGGCGCTCCCGCACAATCCGGTCCCTCCGCCCCTGGCGACTATGGCGATGCCCTCTGCCCTGGCTAGCTTGACGATCCTGCTGACCTCCTCTGTCGTCCTCGGCCTGACGACCGCCTCGGGGCTGCGGTGATATATCGAAGCGTCGAATCCGTAAGTGTAAAGGTCCGCCACGCTGATGGAGACGTTCTCCTCTCCGACCATCCCGCGAAGCTCGTCCATCGTCTCAGTTCGCAATCGCTCACCTGAGCGTGCATGCGTGGTCATGATTAAAAAACCCTCCGAAAAACTGCCGTTTCAGGTGATATTTTCCGTATTTTGCAGGGGTTGTAATGAAAACCATATAAACGATAAGGGGTTTTTACCGGCATGGACCTTAAGATCGTTCTACTTGGACCTCCAGGCTGCGGGAAGGGAACCCAGGCCGAGAGGCTAGTGGCCGAGAAGGGATTCGTAAAGATCTCCACGGGCGACCTCTTGAGAGAGGCCGTCCGCCTCGGAACGCCCCTGGGAGTCCAGGCGAAGGGATTCATGGAAGCGGGAAAGCTAGTTCCGGACGAGCTCGTGATCGGGCTCATGAAGGAGAAGCTGGCAGCGATCAAGGGGCCAGTGCTCCTCGACGGCTTCCCGAGGTCCCTGGAGCAGGCGAGGCAGCTCGAAGCGCTCACGAAGGTCGACCTCGCGATCGACATCGAAGTGAACGAGGACAACCTCGTCAAGAGGGTCACGCTCAGGCGCAGCTGCAAGGGATGCGGCGCCGTCTACCACCTGGAGTTCAACCCGCCCAAGACGGCGGGCAAGTGCGACAAGTGCGGCGGAGAGCTGTATCAGAGGACGGACGACACCGAGGCGACCGTCAGGGAGAGGCTCAAGACGTACAAGGAGAAGACCCTCCCGCTCACCAAGTACTACCAGGACAAGAAGATCCTCCGCTCCGTCGATGGAGAGGGAGAGATCTCCGTGGTCTTCGACAGGATCGTCAAGGTCCTCGAGAAGAAGTAAACGCCTTCCATTCTCCCTTTCTGACACCAGAGTCTCGAAGCAAAGGGTTAAAAACAGGAAGTATTTTAGGGGGAGCACACAGCCCCGTAGTGTAGCGGTCAATCATGCGGGACTCTGGATCCTGCGACCTCAGTTCGAATCTGAGCGGGGCTACCATTCCCTTTCCTATTTCATGTCGCTGACCAGAGACCTCAACCAAGCCTTTCTTTTCCTGACGCCAGGTCCCTGAAGTATTCTTCCGAGTCGAACGGCCCGCGAGCGAACATGAGGTCCCCTTCGAGGACCAGCGTGTCCTCGTCCGGGCCGTAGATGTAACGCCTGTCCCTCTTTATCGCCACGACCCACATGCCCGACATCGTCGCCAGCCTCATCTGTCCGAGGGTCTTGTTGATTAGGTCCGAGCCTTCGGTCACCTGCGCGGTGGTGACGATCGTCTCAGCGTCCCGGATGCTGAGCGATATGACCGGGTGCGGCTCGACGCCCTTCAGAACGACGTCGGCGATCTGCATGGCTGCGTCCGATATCTCCTCGACGGAGGCGGCCATCTTGACCATGATGAACGCCTTGTCGACGTCGCCGTCGTTGGCGACGCGGGCTATCGCCTGCTTCTGTATCTTGTTCGCGAGGTCGTCCAGCATCTCTTCCATGATCTGGACCTCTTCCGCGATCTCCCTGTTGTTGTAAAGCAGCGAGGAATACGCGAGGTCGATCATCAGCTCCGAGGTGTCCTTCAGCTCGAGGAGCATCTCTTCCAGTTCGTCCATCAGCTCTCCTCCTCTTCCTTGGGGGCCTCAGGCCATTTCGCCTCGCCCATGACGAATCCCCTCAACATCTCGTAGCCATCGTCCGTGCCCCTGACGATCAGGGTGTCGCCGGTCTTCAGGGAGACGTCTCCCTCCGGGTCGTAGAGCCAGCGCTTGCCTCTCTTGATGGCGATTATCCTCATCCCCGTCTCGGACTCGACGCTCATGTCCGCCAGGGTCCTATTGATCATGTCGGAGCTCTCGGCGACGACGAGCCTGCCGATCTTCTCCTCCGCCTCCCTGAGGACGAACCCGAGGAACGGCTTCTTGTCGATCTGGCACTGCGCCAGGTGAACGATGTTGACGGCCGCGTAGGACATGGCCTCCGCCGCCGATGCGACCTGCAGAAGTCCAGAGAGCTTGATGGCGTCGTCGTAGGTCCGGGCCGAGAGCATCGCCTTGATCCGTATCTCGTGATTGAGCCTCTGCATCTGGCGCTCGAGGCTCCTGACCTCCTCCGCGATGTCCTTGCTGTCGAACATTATAGCCGCGTACGATAGGTCGACCATCAGCTCCGAGATGTCCTTCATGTCGGTCAGGATCTCCCTGACGGACTTTCTGGCCAAAGGGTCCGATGCAAAGCTGTGGTCGCGATCTGAATTAGACAACGCTTTCACTTCTCCGATGTGGAACGGCCTTTCCATGGAGATTGGGATATATTGCTATTTCCACCGCCACGAGCGCGTCCATCGTCAATTATCAAATACCAGTTACCATCTCCATATAAAAAAGGTCGCCTGGAGATGAAAGGGAGGGAGAGGGTCGGAAAGTTCTTTTCACGCAACAGGGGGACGTTCTACCTCGGATTCCTGGCCCTGATGATATCTTCCATCGGCGATCTGTTCGCCGGCGCGACATTGGGCTTCATGACAGATACGCTGGAGCTCCTGCCTGGCCTGATGGTGCTCATACCGACTGCCATAGGGATGAGAGGCAACATATTCGGAGCGCTCGGCAGCAGGCTCGGTACGTCCATGCACGTAGGCACGTTCGAGCTGTCATTGCGCAAAGGCAGCATCATCAGGCAGAACATGCAGGCCTCGCTGACGTTGACGCTGATCATGTCGGTGCTCATGGGCGTCATGGCGAAGATCATCTCCGAGGCGTTCGGGGTCACGAGCATCTCCGTCTGGGAGTTCATCTTCATCTCCGTCTTCGGAGGCGTGCTGGCAGGCGTGCTGCTGCTGGCCATCACGATCCTCATCGCCAGGATCGGTTTCAACAGGGGATGGGACATCGATAACGTATCGGCCCCGATCATCACCGCCGCCGGGGATATCCTTACGCTCCCGATGCTCTTCGTCGCCGGACTTTTCGTCCTCTGGGGGAACGACATGTCCGCGGTGACGGTAGAGATCGTCGCCATCTCGTCAGTAGTCATCGGGCTGATCATCGGAATCATGACGTTCAGGGGGAAGGCCGGGGAGGGGCGCAGGATATTCGTCCATTCGGTGCCTGCGCTGATCATCTGCACGCTCCTCGATATCGGGGCTGGCCTGACGATCGAACAGCAGCTGACCTCGCTGGTCATGGTCCCGGCGATACTCGTCATGATACCACCTTTCCTGGAGGACGCCAACTCCCTCGGGGGGATACTGACGTCGAGATTGTCTTCGATGCTGCACATGGGTACCCTGGAGCCGAAGAAGCTGCCCGGTGCTGCCGCGCTGGAGAACTTCGCGATCATCTACATCTTCGCGGCGTACGTTTTCACGCTGGTCGGGGTCAGCACGTACGTCGTCGCACAACTGCTCGACCTTTCGTCCCCGCCCCTGCTCGATCTGGTGGCGTTGAGCCTCCTGGCAGGGATGATCACGGTGACGATCCTCAACCTGATCTCATACTACGTGGCGACAGTAGCGTTCAGATACGCCCTGGACCCGGACGACCACAGCATACCGTTCACATCGTCCTCGATAGACTTCATCGGGGCCGGTGCGCTGATGGTCTGCATCGTCCTGCTGGGGATCGCCTGAGCGAATAGGATTTATTACCGTCCGCTGCATGTCCTAATAGATAAGGAGTATCTCTATGATCGACCGCGGCGTAATCCTAGAAAACCTCAACAAGTACGACCTGCAGAAGGCAAAGATCGGCGTCCTGGCCTCGCACTCGGCGCTGGACGTCTGCGATGGCGCGATAGAGGAGGATTTCATGACGGTCGCCCTGTGCCAGGAAGGCAGGGAAAAGACCTACGCTCACTATTTCAAGGCCCTGAGGGACCCCGATGGCCGCGTCAGGAGGGGAATCGTCGACGAGACGATCATGATGAAGAAGTTCAAGGACGCCGTATCGCCGGAGGTCAGGCAGAAGCTCCTCGCGAACAACGTCCTCTTCGTCCCCAACCGATCGTTCACTTCCTATTGCGGCATGGACGCCATCGAGAACGACTTCGACGTCCCTATCGTCGGCAACAGGAACATGCTGAGGAGCGAGGACAGGGGCGGGGAGAAGGATTATTACTGGCTGCTCGAGCAGGCGGGACTGCCGGCCCCGAAGAAGGTCGAGAGGCCCGAGGACATCGACAAGCTGACGATAGTCAAGCTCCACCACGCGAAGAAGAAGCTGGAGAGGGGTTTCTTCACCGCATCCTCGTACGAGGAATATCAGAAGAAGTCCGAGAAGCTCATCAAGGACGGCGTCATCGAGGCCGAATATCTGCCCCACGCGAGGATGGAGGAGTACATCATAGGGCCTGTCTTCAACCTCGATTTCTTCTATTCGCCCCTCGAGGAGAGGGGCTCCAGGATCGAACTGCTCGGAATAGACTGGCGCTTCGAGTCGTCCCTCGACGGCTTCGTCAGGCTGCCGGCCGCGCAGCAGCTTGAGCTGAACGACAGCCAGCGCTTGCCAGAGATGACCGTCTGCGGACACAACTCCGCGACGATGAGGGAGTCGCTCCTCGAGAACGCCTTCGAGCTGGCCGAGAAGTACATCAAGGCCGCTGAGACGCACTTCAAGCCGGGCGTCATCGGGCCCTTCTGCCTGCAGACCTGCGTCGACAAGGACCTCAAGTTCTTCATATACGACGTGGCGCCGCGCATCGGGGGTGGCACGAACGTGCACATGAACGTCGGCCACGCCTACGGCAATTCGCTCTGGCGCCGCAGCACGAGCACGGGAAGGAGACTGGCGCAGGAGATCAGGCACGCCATCCTCGACGAGAGGGTAGACGAGATAATCACTTAAGCCGCGACGGACATCCGAACATCATGTCCGACCTGAGGGTCATCGACTCGGACCTGGCGGAGCCCTACTACACGGCCGCATTGGACAACGCGATCCTTTCGGCCAGGGGCAAAGGCCTCGTGCCTGACACGCTTCACCTTTATAGGCGGACGAGACCGACCGTCTCCCTCGGATATTTTCAGGACCTCGAGAGGACGGTGGACACGGAACTGGCCTCGCAGCAGGGCATCTGCCTCGTCAGGAGGGCGAGCGGGGGAAGTTCGATCTACACCGATCAGGGGCAGATGATCTTCGGCCTGGTGCTTTCAGGGGACGAAGTACCAGAGGCACCGATCGACTCGTACCCTTTGTTGTGCGAGGGCGTCGTCCTTGCCTTGAAGAGGTTCGGGCTGAACGCAGAATGGAAGCCCCTCAACGACGTGCTCGTCGGAGGTCGGAAGATATCGGGGAGCGCGCAGACGAGGAAGCACGGGGCGGTATTGCATCAGGGAACCATCCTGGTCGACACCGACCTCGAGCTCATGGCGAAGGTGCTGAGGCCGAGGGAGGGCCACGTCGACAAGGGCGTCGGAGGCATGACGACGATGAGACGAGAGCTAGGCAGGGACGTGCCGATCGGCGAGGTGAAGGACGCGCTCATCGAAGGCTTCTCGGAGGCGCTTGGCAAGCGGCCGTACAGGAGCTATGTCACAGAACAGGAGAACGAAGAGGTCAAGGGGTTTTTGAAAGGGGCCTATTGTTCCAAATAAGCCCCAAAGGTTTTCACTGCATCGAGTCCAGGTCGAGGAACGCTACCTTGCGTCCGTCCATGAAGAACCCTAGCTTCTTGTGCAGCATGACGGACGAGACGAGGTCCGGCATGATTATGCTCTGGACCGCCTTCGCGCCCTTCTTCTTAGCTTCGGTCGATAGTTTCTTCAGCAATTTATAGCCGATGCCTTTCCGCCTGTGGTCCGGGTGCACGGCCATGCTCTCGATCCAGAGGACCTTCGCGACGTTGTTGACGTGCTCGATCATCTGGGAGAATGCGAAACCGACTATCTGCCCGTCCTCGACGGCGACGTAGCATAGGCCCTTGTCCAGATAATGGTCGAACGAACCCTTCGACGACGCGCCCAGCTGGTCCATCAGGTCCTGCGGTAGGTTGTCCCAGTTCTTGTTCATCGATGCCTCGAGGTATTCCCTGATGCAGAACAGCTCCAAGGCCCTCAAATGCCCGCGATCGCTTTCCTTCAATGCCCTGATCTCTACCATTACATCTCCTCCGGGGCTGCTATACCCATCGTCTCGAGGGCGTTGCGCAGCGTCCACCTCGTCGCTTCGACCAGGCACAGTCTCGCGTCCTCGTGCTCGCCGGATTTGAGCACCGGGACCGAACCATAGAACTGATTGAAGGCCGACGCAAGCTCGTGGCCGTACGCTGGGAGGAGATGGATCTTCCTCTTCTCCCCTGCTTCCCTCACGATACCAGGGAATAGCGATAGGACATGAATTAACCTTTTCTCTGTGTCGTGCGTTAAGATAGACGTGTCCGCGTCCCTGTCGTAGCCGCCTGTCCTCTTGAGGATGCTGCTGCAGCGGGCATGAGCGTATTGAACGAACGGGGCGCTGTTTCCCTCGAAGTTGATCGCGTCCTCCCACTTGAACACAAGCTGCTTCTCGGCCTGGACGCGGATGATGTTGTACCTGACCGCTCCGGGGCCGATCTGCTTGGCGATCTCGTACATCTTCTCCTCGGACAGGTCGGTCCTGCGCTTGCGCACCTCGGCCATCGCGAGGTCCTCCGCCTCGTCCAATAGATCGTCGAGATAGACGACGACGCCCTTCCTCGTCGACATCCTTCCCTCGGGAAGTGAGACGAACGCGTAGTAGACGCACTCGGGAGCCTTCGTCTCCCCCATGATCTTCAATGCGGCGACGAGGTGCAGCATGCCGAGCTTCTGGTCCTCGCCCAGGACGTTGATGCACACGTCGGCGCGCTTGAACTTGTCGAGATGGTAGGCCAGGTCCCTCGTCGTGTAGAGCGTCGTGCCGTCGCTCCTGGTGAAGAAGAACTTGGTGCTCTTTCCCTGCCTGCTGAGCTCGTCCAGCTCGAGGTAGCTTGCGCCGTTCTCCTCAGAGCATCTGGGGGATGCCTTCAGCTTGGAGACGACCTCCTTGGCCGCTCCGTTGATGATGAACTTGGATTCCCACGTGTACTGGTCGACGTTGACCGAGACCCTCTCCAGGCTGGAGCGGATGCCCTGGAGCATCCTCTCGGCCGTCTCCCCGACCTGTTCGGCCGTGGCCGGGTCGCCGGCCTCGAACTTGACGAGCATGTCGGATATCTGCTTGACGACCGCCGGGTCGCTCTCCATGCGCTCGTTGGCCTTGCGATAGTATCCGACGAGCATATGGTCCGTCTTGTCGCGGTCGGCCGGAGGCACCTCGGACTCGGGGACGTTCATTATGCCCCATGCGAGCAGGACCACCTGCTTGCCGACGTCGTTGACATAGTACTCGGTCGTGACATCGTATCCGGCGCGCCTCAGGCAGCGGCACAGAGTGTCGCCGATGAGTGGGTTCCTGGCCCTTCCGACGTGGATCGGCCCTGTCGGATTGACGGACGTGTGCTCTAGCAGGACCTTCTGCGGTTTCCTTTCACCCGTGCCGTACAGCTCCTTCTCGGACAGGACCGCCTTCATCGTCAGGGACGCCAGCAACGCCTCGTTTATCTTGAAGTTGAGATAACCGTTCGCGGCCCAGACCTTGGATATCCTGTCAGAAGGGACTACCGCCGCGGCGATGTCCTCCGCGATGGCCGCCGGGGCCTTGCGGAGCTTCTTCGCGAGCGGGAAGCAGGGGATGGCGAAATCGGCCATGTCCGCAGGTCCGACGTCGATTTCGAGCTGCGCCTCGACGCCGAGCTTCGCCAGCGCCTCGTTCGTCAACCTTCGCACTTCTTCGCCGAACGATTCCATTGGGTCCATTGGATCAACTCGTTGTGAAACGGAGTATTGCCGCGATGCCGCCGAAGGCCTTCAGGAGCATGTCCCCTTCCTCGGACTCGGTCGAGATGAGCTCCACCTTCGAGCCCATGCCGGCGGCGAGCTCGAAAAGCTCGTCAACGATGTCCACGTCCGAAACGACCTCTGCGACCTGGTCGCATTTCGGGCATCGCACGACCTCGGGTGTCTTCGGGACGGTGATGCTGCCCTCGAAGCCGCAGGAGGAGCACTTCAATGCGAGCCTCCTCTTCCTGAGGCCTTCCGACAGGAGCAGGGTGTCCACCTGACCGACCGTCAGCATATGCCGGACCTCGTCCTCTCCATAAGTTGCGAGGCTCCCCTCGTTCTTCCTGATCTCCTCGAGAAGCCTGAGGATCAGACGCTTCTCCCTCATGAGGTCGAGGTCGTAGAGCGATTCCTTGGCCTTGTCCACTAGCTCCTTGAGCCCGTACTCGTCGGTGTAGCCGATATCGTACGTGTCGATGACCTTCTTCTGAAGCTCATGGTGGAGATAGGATGAATCTGCGAAGTAGTTCTTCGTCGGGCCAGGGCCTCCGATGAGTATTCCCTGAAGTCCGGGAAGGTTGAGGAAGGAGTCCGTCGCCATGTCCGCGACCCTCTTGTAGAACTCGTTGGCCGCGATCTCGATCAGACGTTCGAATCGCTGTGCTGACTGTCCGCCCATCCTGTGCTTGCTCGGGACGAGGGAATCGAAGTTGCGTATGACGTTGATGCGCTTTCCTCGCAGAACGCCGAGCGTCGCCTCGGACCTGTCGATGACGATGAGCCCGTAGACCTTCTTGTCCTCGAGCATGCCCTCGAGCGGCTCAAGGAAGAAGTCGGAATCGCATCGGTAAAGGAAGGTCGTGATCGGGTCTGGAGGGATGAGCGTGTACTGCACCATCCTCGTCTGGTCGCCGGTCGTCGCGATCTCGCCTACGAAGAAGACGACCCCGTTCGGTGGCGGCGCCTTGAAGTACTTCAGTCGAGCGAGTATCGACTGGATGGCCCCCTGCACGTTCTTGCGGGTGCCCTGCGATTTGATGTTCGAAGCCTGTGAGAACTCGTCGCGCAGGTAGGCTGCGACGTCGGAGATCATCTTGCTGGGCGGCACATACACTGAGATGAGCTCTGTGCCCCTCCCCTTCAGAGTTCTGATCTCCTCCAGGTCCCTCTTGAAATCATATTTTTGGCGATCCGTAAGCGTCTCGCCCTGTACCTTCTCTGGCATTTCTTTCAACCTTATGGTTTTTTAGGGAGTAAGGATTACCCTATTAAAGCTATTGGTGAGGCACATGGAGACAGTTGTCATTTCATTGGGAGGTTCTATCCTCATTCCAGGCGATAACGATCACATCTTCCTGAGGGAGATCTCGGACCTCATCAGGGAACAGTGCGGGGATAAGAGGATTTTCATCGTCTGCGGAGGCGGCAAGGTCGCGCGATACTACATCTCGACCGCGAGGGACCTGGGCAGGCCCGTCTGGGAACTGGATGAGCTTGGCATCGGGGCGACGAGGCTCAACGCGAGGCTGCTGCAGATGGCCCTCGGGGACGTTGCGGTCGACCACATACCGACCACTGCGAAGGAAGCTGTAGAGGTGTCGTCGAAGGGAAAGGTCGTCGTTATGGGAGGCACTGCGCCTGGTCACACCACCGATGCCGTTTCGGCGATGGTCGCAGAGGAGGCCAAGGCCTCCAGGATCGTCAATGCCACCTCCGTCGACGCGGCCTACTCGGCCGACCCGAGGAAGTTCAAGGACGCGAAACGCTTGAAGAGGATCACGTTCGAAGAGCTGCACACCCTCGTCAACGTAGGCGTGCATGGAGCAGGACCGTCGAACGTGTTCGACAAGCTCGGCGCGGAGATCGCAATGAGGAAGCGCATCCCGATCTACATCATCAACGGAAGGAACCTAGCCGAGATGAAAAGGGCGATACTCGGGCAGGAAGTGGAAGGGACCCTCGTCGGCGAATGAGCCCGATAACATTAATTCATCCCACCCGTATGCTTCGTAACGATGGATGGGAAGAGGAAGAGGAAGCTTCCGAAGGAACTTAGGAAGAAGAGCGGCGTCGACGACCTGACGGAAGCGGGAACGCTTTTAGGGGCGGTAGGCGGCACGGTCATCGGCTCCTCGGCGCTGACCGCGTGGGTCCACGTGGGTGGCAGGGAGCTTTCCGTCTTCGATATGGTGGACGCCGACAGGCTGTACCTCCTGATCCTTATCGCTCAGCTTTTGGCCCTCGTTTGCGCTATGATCTCGGCGATAATGCTGAGAAGTTCTAACTGGTCGAGGGAAAGGAAGATTCCTTGGGCTATGCCCCTCGTCGCCTTCAACATCGTGATGATCGTCTTCATCGCAGTGGCGTTCGTCCTCATGGAAGGCGATTATCTAAGCGTCGACGAAACGTCATCCTACGGTCCAGGTCCGTTCCTGGCCGTGTTCGGCCTGATGTTCTCCTGGGTCGGTGCATTGATGTTCGTCCTGGACGCTAGGGAGCATGCGGGCGATCACCATTCATCAAGGACCGAAGGCAGACAGAGATACCCGAAGCCAGAAAGGCCCGGAAGAAGAGTTTTCGTCGAGCCTACCTATGTGGAATGCCACAACTGCGGCGAGGACGTACCGGACGATTCGCCGATATGCCCGAGATGCCGCGCGGTCATCACCGGCGAGGGGCAGGACGGATATCAGGAAGAGGAAGACCTGGAAGAGGTACGCTGAGCTCAAAGGGGCTCGAGGTCCTCGCTCTCGACCGTTCGGAGCCCCGCCGATGTGGCAAGCTCCTTCAAGCGTTTCGCCTTTGCGCCGGACATTGACTTGCGATGGACGTAGATCATGTCGGTGCCGCTGGCCTTGGTCGCCTTGAGCATCATCGCTGTCGCCGATGCGTCGCTCGCCTCCTCGATCGCATAAATTGGGATCATGTGCCCGAACGCCACCTTCCTGGAGAAACTGATCTCCGTGAACCGTGGGGCGTAATGGCCGCCGCCTATCCCGACGACGACGGGACCTTCGGCCCTTTGCAATTCCAAGATGCTCTTGGCGATCGCCGCCGCGGCCCCTTCATGCCCCCAATCCCCTTCCCCGCTGCCGATCTCGATGAAAACGGACGGTGTGGACAGCCAAGGCCCGTGGTGCGTGACCTCGTAGGACACTTTGAACGGAAGACCGGCCGAGTTCGTTGCCAGGCCCCTCAACAGCCCCGTCATGGTCGAAGGTGAGCTTTTGACTAGCTCGCCCTCCCTACCGCCGAACTCGGCCTTGCCGTAATTGCCTATCGGATGAACGGTCAGCGTCCTGATTCCGGACGCGGCCTTGTGCTTGGACAGGAAAACGATCTCCTCGATCTCGATCCCGGTCGACGATGTGAGATCCTTGTCGACGTCATCGGCGGAAAGATGAAGGAGGTCCATGCTGGTCATGACGGAACTCCCGTTCCTGAGGACGGGCTTGGCATGGAAGTCCCCCACCTCCTCCCAGTCCGCAGCCTCCTGCAGCCTTTCCATGATGTTCACGCTAGCGGCATCAGGGAGGCTGGCCAGAAGCAATCTCATACCCCTGGGAATCGAATGGGACGGGTTAATCCTTTCGCCGGACGATTATCAAAGAAGGGAAAGGTAGCGTAAGTGTAATCAATCTACGATTTAATCGCAAGAGCGGTGGAGAAGCGATTCACATGGTGAGCGCGGTAACGGTCGGGGAAAGGATCGTATTGCATCTGGCTCAGTTCTCGAAATACCTGGACAGCTTCGATGCGCCTCCAGAGGTAAGCCAGGACGGCATCGCGGAAGCGATACGCATCTCCAGGGCGCATGCGGCGATAGAGCTGAAGAAGCTGAAGGAGCATGAGGATGTCGTGGAACGGATGTCCCACATAAAGCGGGGTCCGACGAAGAGGAAGGTCTACTACCTGACAGAATCAGGTGAGAAGAGGGCGAAGAACCTCAAGGACTACGTCGAGAGCCAGGGCATCGAGATCGCCCCGCTCCTCGACCTCAAGAGATGCAAAGGGCCGGAGCTGTGGGAGGCGACCGCCGAGGAGTTCAGGCCAGTTCTGGGAATGGCCTCGGTCTATAGGAAGAGGTTCAAGCGCTCGTACCTGCCCGATACCACCATCTCTCTCCTTCCGGAGGATAAGATCGGGATGGTAGACATTCCCGTCGACCTCCAAAGTTCGATACAGAAGATGGTCGACCCGTCCGCGCTGAGGGAATACCATTCCTCCGCCGCCGACTATTGGCTCAAAGAGGGCGATTATAGGGAGAGGCTCTACCATCTGATCAACGCCGGAAGGATGAAGGAGGCCGAGATGCTCGTGGCGAACAAGGACCACGTACTGCTCCGCGCCCAGGACGCGGACCTCCTGTCCCTTTTGCTCAAGGTCCCGACGACCTCGGAGAGGTACGGGCCGAAGGTCCTGACCTGCAGGGGAAAGACCGCCAGGAGCGTGGGCGACCTCAAGGTCGCCATGGACGTCTCCGAGGAGATGATATCTTCACCCCAGCTCGACCTGAAGATCGATGGTTGCAGGCTGAAGGCGGCTGTTCTCATGGACGGCGGGAAACCCGTCGAGGCGTTGACGGTCCTGAAAGGGGCAGCGGATCTGCGCGGCGACCTGCTGGATATCGACCTCGAATGCTCGATGTCCGAGGCGGAGAGCATGAACGGGCAGCACAAGGAGGCGCGGAACAGGCTCGAACTGCTCATGCAGAACGAGCTCGTGAGGCAGGACCCCGACGCGATCGAGATGATCTACCACCGCATGGGGAAGGCGCTCCTTGCCGAAGGGTCCGCCAACGAGTCGGTCAAGTATCTGAGCAAGGCGCTCGGCATGGCCCGCTCGGGCGACAAGAAATGCATTCACGAGACGATGTGCAAGGCATACCTCGCCCTAGGCATGAACGACAAGGCGAAGGAGCACGCATCGAAGGCAGGGATCAGAATATCGGGCTCGACCTGAGGGTGTCCATGTCCGTGGCGTAAAGTTCCCTGATGTCCTTCAGGTTCCACCTGAGCATGGCAAGGCGTTCGAATCCGAGGCCCCACGCGAGCACGGGGTACTTCACTCCGAGCGGCCCGACGACCTCCGGCCTGAACACGCCTGCGCCGCCGAGCTCCATCCATTTTCCGTTGTAGTAAACTTCGATCTCAAGGGAGGGCTCGGTGTAAGGGAACGGACCTGGCCTGAACCGTATGATGTCGAACCCTATCTTGCTGTAGAAGTCCCTGAGGATCTTGACGAGCATGTCAAAGCTCGCCCCCTCCTCCGTGATGATGCCCTCGACCTGCGTGAACTCGGGCAGGTGCGTCGCGTCGATCGATTCGTTCCTGAACACCCTTCCGATGCTGAAGATCTTCGCCGGGGGGTCCGGATGTTTCGCGAGGTATCTGATCGTGTTGACGGTCGTGTGAGTCCTGAGAAGGGTCCTCTCGGCCTCCTCCCTGGACCACTTGCAGCGCCATCCGAGCGAGCCTGTTTCGCCGCCGTTCTCGTGCACGGCCTTTACCCTTTCGACGACGGCCTCGTCGTCGAGCGTCATCTTTGCCGGGTCCTTCACGTAGAAGGTGTCCTGCTGGTCTCGGGCCGGGTGGTCCTGAGGCGTGAAAAGCGCGTCCATGTTCCAGAACGCGGCCTGGACGTACTCGTCCTCGATCTCGGTGAAGCCCATCTGGACGAAAATGCGCCTTATCTCATCGCCTATCCTTGTTATCGGATGCTTCTTTGACGCGTACTCGGCCGGGGCGAATGTCTGAATGTCGTACTTCCTGAGCGCGACGTCCTTCCACTTCCCCGTCTGTATCAGCTCGGGAGTGAGCTGCGCGACCTCCTCCTTGAGCTCGATGCCGAGCGAGATGACCTCCTTCCCTAGGTCGCTGATGGTGAACGACCGCGATATGACCAGCTTCTCGACGATGAGGTCCTGCCTTGTCTTGAGCTGTGATATGATGGCCATGTCGAGGTCGGTCTCGCAGATGTCCTTCTCGACCAATGTTTTTAACACGGCCTCGTCCGGCATGTCCCCGTCTAGCGCCTTGAGCCCCGCCTCATTGAGCACGAGGGACGCCGGGCCACCGGACTTTTCGAAACTGACCAGGTTCTTCCTCTTGAGCCAGCCGATGGCCAATGACGAATCCGCCTTGCCGATCCCTTCCTCCAGCTGCGGGATCGTGGCTCTGTTGCCGTTCTTGCCGAGGAAGTCCAGCGCCTTCCGCTCAGGCAGCCCGGACTCGAGCGCCGCCTTCGACCTGAGGGAGTACCACCTCTTCGCGCTCTCCCTGACCTCGATCAGTTCCTTGGATTGGAGCCACGAGGAGGCGTTCATGACCTCTACCTGCTGCTGGAACCCTCCAGTGACGAATATCTGCTCCGGGGTTGCAGATCCGTTCAACTGGTTCAGGGTGAGGAGGACCTTCCGCTCGGGATAGCTGAGCCCTTCCAACAGCTGCGAGGCTTTCATGTGTCAGGGAAAAAACTGCTCGATATATCTACCTACCGCCGTCCCTGCGTTCTGCTGGCTTGATGTCGATGACCGGGGTCCCGTCGAACGCGTCCAGTCCTTTCACCGTAAGCACATTGTCCCTGACGGAGATGAGCTCGACCGTCGTCACGCCGATCGGGTTCGGCCTGAACGGCGAGCGGGAGGCGAACACGCCGACGACGGGTATGGACTCGTCCCCCTTCGGATGGAGGACCTTCTTGTGCCCCTTGCCTATGTTCCGGTCGAATACGAAGAGAACGACGATCTCCTTCGATTCGTCAAGGCGGAAGAGCCCTTCCTTGAACTCTTCGAATATCTCGATCTCTGAGATGACCTCGCTGAAATCCTGCGAAACGCTGATCCCGTTGCGGACGACCCCTATCGGGACGATAACGTTCAGCATTCTTCCTTCAGCATGAAGTCGTGCACCTTGTCCTTCGCCTCTTCCCTCTTCTGCTGATGCACTTCGAGGAACTGTACTATCCTCTCGCTCAGCAATTTCTTGCATTCCCCGCATAGGACCTCTCCCTTCCTGCATCTCTCGGCCAGATCATCGACCGCCTTGTCGTTCGGCTCGAAGAGGTAGAAATTGTACTTGAACACCGCGCAGACCTCTGGCTTGCCGCCGTCCTTGCGCTGTTCCTCGACCGTGACCGCCCCGCCAGTGAACGCGTTGCCGATCTTCTTCCTGACTTCCTTGGGCGAGTCGGTCGTATAGATCGTGCTTCCAGGCACGGACGACGACATCTTGTCGCCTCCTGTCAGTCCGGGGAACATCTTGGTGTGAAGGAGAGCTGGTTTCGGGCACCCGAGGGCCGGGGCGACGTCCCTTGCGACCCGGAAGTGCGCGTCCTGATCGATGCCGCAGGGAATGAGGCACGGCGTGCACTTGCCATACAATGATTTCTCGATGAAGCAGGGGGCCGCCTGGACGCTGGTGTAGAATATCTCGCCGATGTTGTTGTCGTTGCCGAATCCGAACACGGCCTTGGCCGTGCTGAACGTCACCCTCTTGGCCACTTCGAGTGCCATCGGGTACAGCGTTTTGATGAGCTCCGTGTCCACGATGATCTTCGTCCTCCTCTGATCGAACCCTAGGGCGATGACGTCGAGCGCGTTCTCGTAGGCCATGTCCTTGGTCTGTTTCAGCGATAGGTCGTCGTTGAACAGGAACTTCTCGTCGTCGGTCATCTGGAAGTACAGGTTCGCGCCGAAGGTGTCCTGGATGTACTTGGTGAATATCCATGGCATCAGATGGCCTAAGTGTATGTGTCCCGACGGCCCTCGGCCAGTGTACAGGAAGAACTTGTTGCCCTTCTCGTACTGGTCAAGTATGAACTCCATGTCCCTCTGCGAATAAACGATCCCGCGCCTGAGAAGGGGGTGTATAGGGCCATAGGAAGCGAAACGCTGGAGCAGCTCCTCGTCGATCCTCTTCGTACCGAAACGGACGATTAGCTCGTCATAATCGATGTCGCCCGTGACCTCCCATGGAGTGACCTTGAAATCGTTCATGCGAATACCGATGGGGTGTGGAACGCTATGGCTTTAATAAAAGCTTTTTACCGTTTGGGATCGCCGATCCTCATTCGCTCTGGTGAGATGGAACCCTTGTGCGATCCATGCCTTTGACGTGATGAAGGACCGGATCACGGTGGATTCTCGCTTGACCTTGCGCCAAGGGAAATGATAATTATGCTGTTCGCAAGTAATTGCACGATATTGGGGAAGAAAGAGAATGGACAAGCAATGCACGCGTTGCGGTTCGACCTCGTTCGATGAGGAAGACCGGTGCAACGAATGCGGCGAGTTCCTTGACAAAGAATATCGGTCTGGGTTAGCTCGCCTGCCCTGGAAAAAGAATTTTAACTTTTTGTTTTCGACCTACCATGTGGACAACCATAAGGACGACGAGTTCCTCCACAGCACTGGAATTAATCAATATGGAAAAAGGACCCAGACGCATGACAGGTCTGGCTGGGTTGTCGCGAACGAGTTCGCGATCGTCCTCATCACGTTCGTGACGGTTCTTATGGGCGTATTTGTCGCTCTCGGCAGCTGGATATTTCTCTGGGCGTTGGCGATCATGGTGCTATTGGACGCTCTGGTGATCTATCCCTACTACCAGACGTTGTACATTCCTCCGGATATCTGGAGATGAGGTCTAACCGTTATTTCTTAGACGAGAGGATCAACCCACCGTGAATCGCAGTTCCTGCCGATTGACGATGCCAGCCTCGATATGAAAACTGTCAAATATCTGTTCCATCGCTCGGGGAGATTGGATCGATGCGCCCATGGACATATTGACGATTCTTCTTATCGCGATCGGGTTGGCCATGGATGCGTTCGCTGTTTCGATCGCCAAAGGGATCACCGTAAAGAAGAACAGGCGAAGGACCGGGATCATGCTGGCAGCTCTGTTCGGGGGATTCCAGGCATTGATGCCGGTTCTCGGCTGGCTCGCCGGTCAAGGGTTCAAGGACCTCATCATGGGGATAGACCATTGGGTCGCGTTCATCCTCCTGGGGATCATCGGTGGCAAGATGATCTACGATTCGATCAGGGGCGATGATGATGACGATGGGGATGTCACGCTGACCGCGGCACTGCTACTGGCCGTCGCCACGAGCATAGATGCGCTGATGGTCGGTCTCAGCTTCGCGTTCCTGGATACCTCGATCTTCGTTCCGGTCCTGGTCATCGGATCGGTGACCTTCGCGTTCTGCCTGGCGGGGTTCATGTTCGGAACAAGGCTTGGAACGATGTTCGGCGAGAGGGTCAAGATCGTGGGTGGCCTTGTCCTCATCCTGATCGGCATCAGGATACTGATCGATCACACGATGTAGAAGGGATGATGGTTTTCGCGGTGGAATTCGATCAGATTCTCTCCCGAGATATTCTGCGCGAAGCTTTCATACCTCCTGCCGCTGTTGACATGACGGGGACGAGCGGATGGACCAGAAGGACAGCATCAGACCTGGGGATCTGGAAGAGGACCGGCTAGAGAGGTCCAGAAGGATCGGCTGGCTCGACGTCGACAAGATAGAAAGGTCCAGATGCGTGGTGGTGGGGGCAGGGGCGCTCGGAAATGAGCTTGTAAAGAACCTTGTGCTATCGGGTTTCAGGGATATCCTCCTGATAGACATGGACCACGTGGTCCGATCGAACCTGAACAGATGCGTGTTCTTTCGCGATGAGGACGCTGACGTTAAGGCCATGAAGGCCGAGGTGGTCGCGAAGAGGGCTGCGGAGCTGAACCCCGAAGCGAGGTTCGGATCGCATGTGGGAAGGGTCGAGGAGCTTGACTGGAAGACGTTCAAGGAATACGACCTTGTCTTCGGATGCCTGGACAACGTATCGGCGAGGCTGCATGTGAACTCCCATTCCTATTACGCTGGCGTCCCATTCATCGACGGAGGCACCGACGGGTTCTCTGGAAAGGTCCATGTCGTCCTTCCTCCATCAACGCCGTGCATCCAATGCTCGATGAACCGCAGCCATTTCAAGGTCCTGGAGAAACGGTACAGCTGCACGGGCGCGGATGTTGTGTTCCATGAGAGGAAATTGGCCGCGGAGATCACTACCACCAGCATCATCGCTGCCGTTCAGGTCAGGGAAGGGTTGAAGGTCCTGTCCGGACAGAAGGAAAGATGCATCAAGAACGTCATGTTCTACAACGGCCTGCTCGGCACCAGCGAGGAATATGAACTGGCCATCGACCCGTCCTGCCCTAACCACCCCGACCGGTCATGATTATCAATAATATGATTCTAATCGAAAACGATTAAGAATGGGCAGCTGTTTTTTCCCCTCAGATGTGGGTCGATGAAGTTGAAGATCAGGAACGCTGAGACCGGTGGAACGGTCGACATGGAACTTGAGGCCGATAACACGGTCCAGGAGATCATCGAAGGCGCGGCTTCTTTCTGGAACAAGGAAGAGGGAGCTTACGTCATCAGGAAGGGGAAGAAGCTGTTGAGAGGACAGCAGACCGTGACCGAGGCCGGGATATCCGATAATGATGAACTTGAGCTCATCCCCGACCCCGAGGGCGGTGCATGACGCTCCCGGAGGAGATCCTAAAGTCAAGGTTGAAGAACGAGATCTCGGCCTGCCGGCTGGCCACGAAGGCGACCATCGAGATATCGGATGAAGGGCTGGACAGCTTCCCGCTCGATCTCGACATCACGTTCAATCATCTGCCTGGCCCGGTATACGAAGGCGGGAGGGTGACCTATCGATACACCCATAGCTTCAGGATGATCATCGGGCGAGAATATCCGTTCGAAAAACCTCTCGTCATCTGGAAGACGCCGATCTTCCACCCCAACATCATGCAGCCCGATGATGGAGGCCACGTCTGCACGAGGCTTCTTAGCGAATGGAACTTCAACTCCTCGCTGCTCAGCTTCCTGAAAGGTATCGAATCGCTCCTACTATCTCCGAACGGCTCCAGTCCGTTCGGCACAGATTCTTGCACCATGGCCGCGGAACATTTCAACAAGGAGGGCCTGAAGGCGGCCCCTGTGGCGAAGACCGTTCAGCCAAGGGTGATAAGATGATCAGGAGGAAGCCCATCATCACTGCATCGACGGACCTCGCCGTCGAGAAGAGGCCTAGACCACCAAAGGAAAGATGCAGGCCCCATAAGTGGCTGTCCGAAGAATCCATGAGATCCTACGCCGAGAGCGATGGCGCATTCGAGCTCTACATCTCCAAGACGGCCGAAGAGAGGATCCGCAATCATGCGCTTAGCAAGAAGGACGATGTGGTCGAGGTCATGGGCTTTCTGCTCGGCTCCATCTATGAGGATGGCGGCAAGACCTACGCTCTGGTAAGGGACGTGGCCACGACGGACCTGGATGCCACCTCTGTCAGCGTGAAGTTCGATCGTGAAGGATTCGAGAGGCTTTTCGAATCGATGGATGACTCCTGCTTCAACTACGTCATTGTCGGATGGTACCATTCCCACCCGGGGCATGGCTGCTTCCTTTCGCAGGTCGATGTTGACACTCAGACGAAGATGTTCAGCGGCCCATACCATTCGGCCCTTGTCATCGACCCCGTTAACGTCGAGATCGCCGTCTTCAGATTGAAGGAAGGATCGGTCGAAGAAAGGCCCTTCGCCATATATTGGGACGAGTACCAGAACCCCTATTACGGGGAGACCGTCATGGCGCGCAAGAAGCGCTCGGAACAGTGAATTATTTCTAGACAGTGTTGGGATAATAGTTTTTACTTTCACCATCCATATTATTTTCACCACTCGGTGAATATTAGTAATATAGTGAAAATTATGAAAGAGACGGAATATGAAAAAAAGGTAGAAACATTGCTGTCCCACTTAGGGATAATCAAATGGGAAAGAGATCCAGATAATGTGAGCAAGGATGGCAGGACCTATCTAATCGCCAATTTCATGATCGGAAATCAGAAAAAGAAATTGTTGCTCGAGTTCCGCTCAAATGGGGAACCTAGATCCATCGCTGAGTTCGCGGGTCGAATTGGCGATCGATCCAGGGCAGACCATTATCCTGTCCTGGTTGCGCCTTTCATCAGCGAACGAGGAAGACGATTGTGCGAAAGGTCCAATATCGGGTGCATTGACCTGTCAGGGAATATCTATTTAAAATATGATAATGTATATATTAATCAGTGGGGTAGCAGTAACAAATATAAAATCGAGAGGAAACAAAAGAACCTGCTCTCTCTGAAGAGTTCTTTGATCATCAGGAGCATGCTCGAGAATCCGGAGAAGAGATGGACGATGCAGGAATTATCGAACTACTGCTCGGTAAGCCTGGCTCAAGTGTATAAGGTGCTGGATAGCCTCGAAGCTGAAAAGTACATTGATAAAAAGAGAGGCGCGATAAGGATCTCAGACCCTTCTGGTTTACTTGATCTGATGGCCGATAGATATAGCTATGATGATCAGAAGATCGTCGGGTATTATTCGCCTCTTAAAGGCTATGAACAAATATTTTCAAAGCTGAGGGAGATCGAGGACGATTATGCTCTTACCCTAGGAGCTGCTGCCCAGTTGGTCCTTCCAGTTGTGAGGTCAGTTGATGTGTACTTGTACTGCAATGATTTTTCCGCTGTAATAAACAATCTGGGTTTAGAGCCTGTTGAATTTGGCGGCAATGTCTATCTGATGGAACCAAAGGACGATGGGATACTGAGAAGCGCCCGATCGATAGATGGAGTGAGAGTAGTGTCCAACATTCAGCTCTACTTAGACCTCAACAACTATCCTCAACGTGGAAGGGAGCAGGCTGAAGCCATCAGAGAGAAGATATTGGGAGTTTAGTTGGGCAGCCAAGATCGTCGTCCGATTATGGTACTGGTGTTTCTGAGACATCATTGTCGGCCCTGTTGGAATTGTCATTGACCCCGAGTTCGTATCGAGAAGCGCTGGTGCTTGTTGGGGGTTGGGCACCATTCTTCCTCATAGAGGAGTTCGGCAGGGGAGGGATCACCCACGTCGGATCCGTCGATATTGACCTAGCCGTCAATCCAGAACTGATGAGGGACGATGAATATTCAACAATTATCGATCTTGTCCAGGAACGAGGATATACTGAGAGTAGAGGGAAAGATGGACAAACGATCTCATTCAGTTTCGAAAAGAAAGTGGTATCAAGATCAAACGGTGTGGTATATCCCATCTCTATAGATTTTTGACAAGCCCGTCAATTGATTCGGGGAAACATAGACATAGGGTGATACAAAGAACACCTCCTGCAAGGACCGCAAACGGATGCGATATTGCATTTCAACATAATCTTGATAAGAATTTTCGATGGTTTCTTCCAGGTAATGGAGTGTCGAGCTCTACAATAAAAGTGTTGGATATCACGGGGTGCATTGGAATGAAAGGAGTAGTGCTGAGTGAACGATACAAGGAGAAAGATGATTATTACATTTACTCCGTAGTTTCGCAGTGTCTCGAGAATCCTGGTGCAATAGGCCGGAAGGTAAAACCGTTCCTAAATGAGCATAGCATGCAATTGGGCATGTGAAAGATTAGGAAGAAATTCAGATCGATCGATGCCGAGGGCCCTTCTTGGGTTGGAAGGTTCTTATCTGGAAATGATGAGGAACAGAGAAAGAGGGACCAAGCAGAGAGCTATGTGACGATCAAAAAGTTCATTGAAGAGCTGGATGACCGATGATTTAATTTGACAGTCACACCCAGATCGCGTGCCTCTTTCTGAGGGAAGCCTCGGTGAGGTTCAGCTTCTGCATTATGACCGGGACCAGCGAGTCCAATATTATCCCTGTCGAGACCTCGAAGAGAGTTCCCAGCGGTGCTAGCTGTTTCCTCTTCTCGTCCTTGAACGGAGGGATGACCAGGACTATCGTCGAAGCGATCGCAAGCTTTGAATGAACTGATGATGTGATCGTCAGGACCGTCGCCCCTATGCGGCGGACGATGTTGGCCGTCTGAACGGCCGACATGGTCTCACCAGTGTTCGAGATGATGATGACAAGATCGTCCTTTTCGACTATCGGCGTGGTCATATCTCCGACGAAATGGACGTCAAGCCCCATCTGGACAAGGCGCACGGCGAAGGATTGCCCGACCAGCCCCGAACGACCGACACCGAAGATGAATATCTTCTTTGCCGAGACGATCGCCGAGACGATCTCTTCGACCTTCGAGTCGCCGACCTTCTCGATCGCGGCCTCGACCTCGCTGAGGATGTACGCCGAGCTACCCATCACTCTCAATCAACGTCCTTGTCGTCGTCATAATAGTCATCGTCGTCGTCCCTTGACTTAGACTTGTCCTTCTTGCCCGCCTTCGTGTCCTTGCAGACCTTCTTCGTCATGACGCGCTCGTAGATGACCTTCATGTACATCGCGTCGTGCTCGAGCAGCGGCGAGCTGGAGATTATCGTGCATTCGGGATTCTCGTCGGCCAGGTACTCGGCCAAGGGCTCGAAGCGAAGGTCTCCCTTCTTGATGGGAGTGACCCTCTTCTCGTTCCCTCCCTCATGCTCGACGCCTGCGAAATGAGTGTAATAGTGCCCGCCGACATAGGTTTTAAGCCTGTCGAAGAGCTCGCCGAAGTCCTGCGGCTCCCTGAGGGTCCCGTTCTGCCTGGCATGGAGGTGAGCGAAGTTGAGCACCGGCACGATGCCGTCTATCTCGTCGCTGAGCTGTATCAGCTCCTCCAGGCTGCCGAACACCTCCTGCCTTCCGGACGTCTCGAAGCCGAGCTTCGCCTTGATCTTGTTCTTGCTCCAGAACGCCATCACGCCTTCGATGTTCTCCTTGATGACCTTGTAAGCCTGCTTCTTGCTCATCTTCTGGGGGTCGCCATAGAGACCGATGTGAGAGACGACCATGGACCCTTCCATGTGGTTCGTGAGCAGGCCGGCCCACCTGATGCTGTCGATGCTCTTCTTAGTGAGCTCGTTGCCGGAGGTGAGGTCCATATAATACGGAGTGTGCATGGTGAGCTCCACGTCGAGCTCCTTCCCCATCGTCCCCAATCCCTTCAGCTCCTTGAAGTTCTGAACGAGACCGGAGGCCAGCGTGATGAGGGTGTCGTCCGCCTTGATCTTATCGTTGACGTTCGTGATGATGGTATTCTTCTTCTTGACCTGGCGGAGCATCTCTATGATGAGGTCGCTCTCCACGTCCATCGGGGTCAGGCCCACCTCCTCTTCGTCAGGCACCCTTTCGACTACATTGACCCTGACCATCTGGACCTCCATGGCGTTAAGGCCTAGATTGTGGACGTCCTCGATTCCGTCTTTTAACGTCCTCCCCTTACAAGAGAGAGGAATACCAGCTGGACCAAAACGAATCATTAAACAACCTCGGGGTGAGCTTTACACTATGACAAACGTATTATTTAATACGTCCATGTTTAAATAGGTTATTAATATTTTTTTTATTATAAAAAGACGGCATGGCGCATCCGACGTCGAATCTGGGTCAACGAACTAACCCCTGCGGCGCCGTTCCGATCGGACGGCCTGCCATTCCCAATGATTCCTTTAAAGGGTTCTTGGAGCAAATCCATTATTACCCATGCGATGAATGACCAGCAGGGGGAATAAAGTGACGCAGACGAAGATGACCTTGGACGAGAAGATCGCGGACTGGGGGTCGAAGCTGATCGACCTCAGCATGAGCAACAAGCTCCTGAACTACAGGATGACGAAGTCCGCGACGATAATCATCAACGGTTCCGAAATGAAGGACATCTTCAACGGTCTCGTTCTCGATCGGAAGACACTTTCCCTCCATTGCGAGAAGTTCAGGGACGAGTTCAGGGAGGACCCTTCAGGCGGAAGGGAATGCGACCTCTCCAACAACGTTACGGTGCTGAACGGGAGAGAGGTGCCGTCGACGCTCAACCCCAACACCGAGAAGGTGCTCAGGAACCTCCGTTCAAAGTCCAATCTCATCAGGAGGGAAAGGGGCGTCGACGCCCTCTTCGTCACGTTCGGAACGCTGAACTGGAAGGACGAGAAGGACGAGGTCCACATGGCCCCGCTGCTGTTAGCCCCGGTCAAGCTCTCGAGGAAAGGGATGATATCGTCCTACACTATTGAGGTGATAGGGGAGGAGATCGTCCTCAACCCTGCGCTCGCGCTCAAGGTCAGGAAGGAGATGAACACCGACCTGCCGCCCCTGCCCGATGACCTGGAGGGGTTCAGCATCCTGGATTACCTGAACTCGCTTGCCGCCATCTTGATGAAGAGGAACGGCTGGGTCGTTCAGATCGGGAAGCCTCTGCTCGGACTGTTCATGTTCTCCAAGGTCGTCATCTATAAGGACCTGAGAAGCAACACCGACGCCATCAGGCAGCACCCTCTCCTCAGGGCGCTCGCCGGCGATCTCTCGCGGGTCCCGCCGGAAGGGACCGCTCCTGCCGGGGGGGAGCTCGATCCCATCACTACCTATCAGATATTGGAGGCGGACTCGAGCCAGCAGGAGGCTGTCGAGGCCGTCAAGCGCGGGGAGAACCTCGTGCTCATCGGGCCTCCGGGCACTGGCAAGAGCCAGACGATCGCGAACATCATCGCGGAGTCCTTAGCTAAGGGCAAGTCCGTCCTGTTCGTCGCGGAGAAGATGGCCGCCCTGGAGGTCGTGAAGAGAAGGCTCGACAGCTGCGGCCTGGGCGAATTCTGCCTCGAGATGCACTCCAGCAACCCGACGAAGCAGGACGTTCTGGAGAGCATGCTTCGTCCGCTCGAGATGGTCGATCACAGGACCGAGGGGCAGGACGAGTTCAAGCTCAATCATCTGCGGACCGTCAGGGAGGAGCTCAACGCCTACGTCGCCATGCTCCATTCCCCCCAGGGCCCTATGGAGATGAGCGCCCATCATGCCTATGGCGAGCTGGCCTCGCTGCATGATTATCCTCAGATCGTGTTCGACCTCCCTGGCACGCTGACTTTCACGAGGGAGAGGATGGACAGCGCCGAGCATGCGATACAGAGGCTCATCTCATCGAGGTCCGTTCTCGTCGAGAGGGAGATCCACCCATGGAGGGACTGCGACCTGAAGAACCTCGGACCGGCCGAACAGGCGGAGCTCATCGTCAGGCTGGAGGATGTGTTCAAGGAGATCGAGAAGCTTCTGGCGATATCCTCGGCGTTCTGCCCGAAGGCGGGAATGGAGGTCCCGAAGAGCCTCGATTCCATGCGTAAGTTCTCGGCGCTGCTCTCCGTCGCAGGAGGGTCGCCGCTCCCGCCAAGGAACTGGTTCGCCAAGGGGGAGGCCGAGAGGCTCCTAGACATAGCGATGAAGCTCCTGACGGCCACGGACGAATCGAACACGAACGAGGCATACATCCTGACGAGATACAAGAAGGAGTTCCTCGACTTCGACGGCACCGCCTATGCGGACAGGTTCGAGAAGCAATATACCAGCTTTCTCAGGATCTTCAGAACTAGCTACAGGATCGACATGAAGGCGATCAACATGCTGTCCACGACCGGCAAGGTCGGGTTCAAGGACGCGCGCAGGGACGTGCTCGCCCTAAGAAAATACCAGCGCGCCAAAACATTGCTGGCAGATGTCGAGAAGAACGGCGTTGAATGGTTCGGACGATATAACGGCGACATGGGAAAGGACGTGGGACCGGTCATATCTGCCCTGCGCTGGACGAAATCGTTCATGGACATGCCCGGATACGATGGCTCATGGGTGAAGGTAGTCGCCGAGGGAACTGAGCTCAGGGAGGACGTCGTCGGTAACGGACCGACGGCGCTCAGGGCGATGAAGGACCTGGACCTCGCGCTCGGGTCGGCACGGAACCTCTTTGTTGACAACCTCAGGGCGTTCGACGGGTCGTCCGAGATGATCAGATTGAGGACGTTCGCCAAGGGCCACGTCGATGCCAAGGCCAGGCTCGCTGAGTGGGTCGAGTTCAGGGAGACCGAGGCGATGCTCAGGGCCGAAGGCCTCGGTTCGCTCTACGAGGAGGTGCTGAAGCGTCAGCCCGCGCTATCGGACCTGAAGCCGATGTTCAGGAAGAGGTTCTTCCAGCTGTGGCTGCAGGAGCTGCACGCGAAGGAGCAGGCGCTCGGCCGGTTCAACTCGTCCGAGCACATGGACAGGATATCCAAGTACAAGCAGCTCGACAAGGACTCCAGGGAAATATCCAAGGCCAGGCTCAGGAAGCTCCTTTTCGACAAGATCAAGAACAACAGGATGAACGCCGACGAGAGGTGGAGGCAGGAGGAGGGCTATCTCATCGGGCTCAAGGGCAGCAAGAAGAGGCCTGCGGTCAGGGAGATGATAGCTAGGAGCCCGACGGTGCTCGGCGTCGCCAAGCCCTGCTTCATGATGAGCCCCATATCCGTAAGCCAGTTCCTCCCTCCGCCAGAGAAGGTGCAGTTCGACGTCGTCATCTTCGACGAGGCGTCCCAGATCGTCCCGGAGGACGCGATCTGCTGCATACTGAGAGGAAAACAGCTCGTGGTCGTGGGCGATAACAGGCAGCTGCCCCCGACGCGTTTCTTCGACCGCATCTCGGAGACCGACGACGAGGACGAGCTAGAGGACCTCGAGAGCATTCTGGACGAGTGCGGGACGATAGGGCTTAAGCAGAGGATGCTCTTATGGCATTACAGGTCGAGGCAGGAATCGCTCATCTCATTCTCCAACCGCCACCTCTACGGCGGCAAGCTCATCACGACGCCTTCGGCCGAACCGTCGAGACCGGGCGAGGGGATAGAGCTCATCCATGTCAAGGACGGAGTGTACGACAGGGGCGGAAGGAGAGATAACAGGATCGAGGCGGCGATCGTCGCTGACACCGTGATCGATCAATACCTTGCCTATCCCGAGATGTCGTTGGGCGTCGTGGCGTTCAGCGTGGCGCAACAGGACGCGGTCCTGGACGTTCTTGAGTACAAGGTGAAGGCCATGAGCCGGGACCGGCCCGAGCTCGCGAACCTCTTCGACGACGAAGGCTCGGAGCCGTTCTTCGTGAAGAACCTGGAGAACGTGCAGGGCGATGAGAGGGACGTCATGATCTTCTCCGTCGGGTATGGCAAGGACGGGAACGGGACGATGACGCTCAACTTCGGGCCGCTGAACCAGGAAGGAGGCGCGCGGAGGCTGAACGTGGCGATCACCAGGGCCAGAAGGTCCGTGAAGGTCGTCTCTTCGATCATGTCCAGGGATATACAGGTAGGCCAGAACGGACCTCTAGGGGTCGTCCTTCTGAGGGACTACCTCGACCATGCCGAGTCCAAGGGCGGGAGGGTGGCGATGACGCCGCAGGAGATCGCTCTGTCGAAGTCTATGCTCGAAGGTTCCATAGCGTCGGCGCTCACCGCGAGGGGGCACCAGGTCGCCAGGAACGTGGGTTCGTCCTCGATAAGGGTCGACGTGGCGGTCATGGACCCGGCCCAGAAGGGCAGGTATCTCATCGGAGTGCTCTGCGACGGAACGTCGTACACCGCCGGTCGGAACGCACGGGACAGGGAGATCGTCCGCGAGGGCGTTCTCAAGAACCTCGGCTGGAACACCATCCGTGTGTGGTCCCGGGATTGGGCGCTTGACAGGGAGAGGACGTTGGACCGGATAGAAGAGGCTGTCAAGGTCGCGATCAAGCGACAAGCTGATAAATGAGAACGGGGTTGCTGGCTTGGTGTCATTGACTCTAGCGGCGCTTGGAAAGGTATTTTAACCCCCTCTCTATTAGTGCCGCTTACCAATGTCGGGAGAGTCAGACAAATGAGACTACAGAAGACTGATCCGAACCTGGTGCTCCTCATCGCGGACCTCAAGAAGTCCTCGAGGGAGAACGGGGCGGACATCTGGCGAGACATTGCTCAGAGACTTGAGAAGTCCAATGCGAATAGGGCGGAAGTCAACCTGAGCAAGTTAGAGCGATACACCACCGATGGCGACTTCGTCGTCGTAGCCGGTAAGGTGTTGGGAGCTGGCAGCATCAACAAGAAGGTAACCGTAGCTGCGTATGATTTCTCCGAATCCGCGAAGAAGAAGATCGCGGAGGCCGGCGGTAAGGGCATCAGCATAATGGAACTTGTGAAGATGAAGCCCAACGGGACCGGCATCAAGATCATGAGGTGAATCAGATGATCGTAATCGATGCGGAGAAGCACATCGCTGGAAGGCTCGCCACCACTGTGGCTCACCAGCTGCTCAAGGGCGAGACGATAGTCATCGTCAACGCCGAGAAGGCGGTCATCACAGGTGACCGTTATGCAATATATGAGAAATACAAGTCAAAGCGCGACAGGGGCTACGCCCACTCTGGGCCGTTCTACCCGAGGCGCGCTGATCTGATTCTAAAGCGCATGGTCAGGGGAATGCTTCCTTGGGACCACCCAATAGGCAAGGCGGCTTACAAGAAGCTCAAGATCTATGTCGGGGTCCCTGTGGAGTTCGCCGACGCGAAGATGGAGAAGATCGCTAGCGCAACGAAGCTCAACACCGAGAAGTACATCTTCGTCGGCGAGGTCGCTGAGTTCCTAGGCTCCAAGGTGAGGTGAGTACATGGCGGCAAAGGTCATCAACACGAGCGGAAAGAGGAAGACGGCAGTAGCTCGCGCAGTCTGTCAGGAAGGAACCGGCAAGCTACGCATCAACTCGGTCCCGATCGAGGCATGGCAGCCAGAGCTCGCCAGGCTCAAGATCATGGAGCCCCTTGCCCTTCTAGGTGAGAGGGCGAAGAAGGTCGATATCGACGTCAGCGTGGCTGGCGGCGGTGTCATGGGTCAGGCCGAGGCGACCAGGACCGCAATCGCTAAGTCGATCGTAGAGTATTACGGCGATGAGGAACTGGAAAAGGCTGTCAAGCAGTTCGACAGGTCACTGTTGATCTCCGACATCAGGAGAAAGCTGCCGAAGAAGCCCCTGGGCCGTGGTGCAAGGAAGAAGAGGCAGAAGTCCTACAGGTGAGCAGGAATGATAATACCGGTGAGATGTTTCACGTGCGGCAAGGTCATCGGAAGCTCGTATCAGACCTTCGTCAAGAGGGTGCAGATGGGAGAGGACCCGAAGGAAGTGCTGGACGACCTGGGCCTGACGCGTTACTGCTGCAGGCGCATGATCATTTCGCATTCGGACCTGCTCGAGGAACTGATCCCTCTAGGCTAAACCCTTTATCAACCCCAATTTTTTAAGGGTCTGTGGGGTAGCTTGGTATCCTTCCAGCTTGGGGTGCTGGTGACTCCGGTTCAAATCCGGACAGACCCACCACATCATATCACTATTTTTTCATTCTTAAGATCGGAGATTGGTTCATTGCAGAAGATCGGCCGCGCGGAGTTCTTCCGTCAGCTTATCCACTGCGATCCCGACATCCTGTGATGTCCGTGCCCCTGTGCATACCAATCTACCAGACCCGAAAATGAGGAATACCACCTTAGGTTCGATCATACGATAGACCAGACCTGGGAACACCTCTGGTTCATACTCCACCTTGTCCAGACCCAATGATATGACCAACGACGTAAGATCTAAATGGCACCCAAGATCCGCCGAAGCGACGATGTTCTGAACCTGGAAGGTGGGGGAGCCAGTGATCGGAATGCCAGCTTCCGTGACGCTCTTGACAACTGTTTCAATGGCGAGTTCGACCTGTGCAAGGGTCTTGGCACCAGTACAAACGAGCTTTCCACTGTGGAAGAGCAGAGTCGCTGTCTTAGGCTCCTTTAACCGGAAGACCAATCCGGGGAAGGTCTGCGGTTCATACTGGGCCCCGTTCATATTGAGCGCAAGAGTGGTGAGGTCAAGCTCTCTGCCCAGACTTGCAGATGCTACCATGTTCTGAACGCAATATTTTGATATGAGGATCCCACAGACCATGTAAAATGAGCTTGGTATTTGCTATAGAGGTTGCTCGTAGATCGCAGGCCGAAGGATGAAAAGGATCTCGGGACGACCAATACATCAGGTGCGACTCCTGAAAACGAGCGATCGTTCCAGATCGATACCTGGATCGAACCGGATTCCTTTTTGTTCTTAGAAATGTGGCTCTCAGTGCAACAGATCGGCCATGCGCAGCTCTTCCGTCAGTTTGTCGATGGCCGTCCCGACGTCCTCGGGCACCCGAGCCCCGACGCAGACCAGTCTCCCTGACCCGAAGAGCAGGAACACGACCTTCGGTTCCTTCATGCGATACACGAGACCTGGGAAAACCTCAGGCTCGTACTCCACCTTGTCGAGTCCGAGGGACAGGACGATCGAAGTTAGATCGATGAGCTGCCCGAGGTCCGACGAGGCAACTATGTTCTGGACCTCGTATGTTGGGACTCCGGCGATGGGGATGCCTGCCTCCCTGACGCTCTTCACGACGGATTCGACCGAGCGCTTGACCTGCTCGAGGTTCTTGGCGCCGGTGCAAACGATCTTCCCGCTTCTGAACAATAGCGCCGTCGTCTTGGATTCCTTCGAACGAAGGATCAGGCCAGGGAACGACTGAGGCTCATACTCAGCATCCTTCAGATTGAGGGCGAGGGAGTTGAGATCGAGCTCTGTGCCCAAGTTCGCGGACGTTACGATGTTCTGGATATTGTAGTTCGATATAACGATGCCCCATGGAGAGTAAAATTTATGGTATATTTAAATGAAGCCGACGTCGAATGATTTAATAAGGGACGGTCGCCCGATCAAGGAACGTTGTGACCTTCATCATCAAGCCCCGGGTCGGATCGGGTCGTCCAATTCGGAAAGGATCGCGGCTGCGTCTTCGGAGAGATACCGGCCAGTGCACGTTCAGTGCAACAGGTCGGCCGCGCGCAGTTCTTCCGTCAGCTTGTCGACGGACACCTCGACATCGTGAGGTTTGCGTGCGCCGGTGCACACGAGCCTTCCGGAACCGAAGAGCAGGAACACGACCTTCGGGTCGCTCATGCGGTAAACGAGACCAGGGAACACTTCCGGCTCGTACTCTACCCTCTCCAGGCCCAATGATATGACGACGGACGTTAGATCGATCGGCTGTCCGAGATCGGACGAAGCGACGATGTTCTGGACCTCGTAGGTAGGTGTGCCAGTGATCGTTACCCCGGCCTCCTTGACGCTCTTCACGACCGTTTCGATCGCGAGCTTCACCTGCTCCAATGTCTTGGCGCCGGTGCAGACGAGCTTCCCACTATGGAAAAGCAAGGTCGCGGTCTTAGGCTCCTTCAGCCTGAAGATGAGGCCAGGAAATGCCTGAGGCTCATACTCGGCTCCATTCAGATTGAGTGCGAGGACGTTTAGATCGAGCTCTGTGCCCAAATTTGCGGATGCAACCACGTTCTGGATACTGTATTTCGAGATGGCAATACCCCAATTGTGTAAATCCGGCCTATTATAAGTCAGCATTGCTTCAAACGGGTATTAATATGAATAAAATAGCCCCCTCCCGCTATCCGTAGCTAGATATCCTGTTTTGAGACCGCATGGTATCATCACCGATGGACCGGCCGGCGACGCCGAGGAAACCGTCATATGGTGGCCTGAGGTGGATGGGCGATCGGGCCGACAATCGGCCTATCGATACCGATGCATTAGCGTTTACGAGAACCATATCGTAGATGGTCCAGCATGTTCGTTCATCAACTTGAAGCACGTGATTTCGATCTGATTGAACACCATCTACCGGTCTTAGGGATCGAGATCGTTCTCTCGGCCGATGCACCGTCATTTCCGATCATGGACGGGAAAACAATGACATATTCGCAAAAAAGCTTCGGATTCGGACGATATTTGAACCTGAACGGACCCTAATGGTCACCATGGCCGTTGTAAATGGATTGGACGTACAGGGATTCCATTTTTGATGCGATGGAATCCCAATCGTACTTCAATGAATATGTTCTCGCTCTCGCTCCCATGATCGCTCTCCTACCATCATCGAGAAGAAGATCATTGATCTTGCATGCAAGGTCGGACGGGTCCTTGGCGGCTGAGATCAGGCCAGCATCCTTGACGACCTCCGGTAGACCTCCGACGCTCGTGGCCACGATCGGCCTGCCGAACGACATGGCCTCTGCGACAGCTATCCCATACGATTCGTAAAGCGAAGGCATGACGAATATCTTGCAGGACGCCAGAAGTTCGGACTTCCTTTCCTCCGAGACCTTTCCAGCGAACTCGACCTTGCGATCGAGGCCCAGTTTTGAAGCCAGTTTCCTGAGGTGCCTCTCTTCGGGACCAGCTCCGCAGATCACCAGTTTCGAGTCGATTCGGGCCATGGCCCTTATCAGATATGGGAGACCTTTCGTGGCGACCAGCCTGCCGACGAAGAGTATGAAGTCCTTCTCCTCGATATCTGCGCGCACGTCAGGCATATCGACGCCGTTGGGCACGGTCACCAGCTTTAACGGGTCGAGTCCCCTCCTTATGAGGTCTGTCCTGATGAACTCGCTGATGCAGACGACCTTGCCGAACCGTTTCAGATGGCGTTTCCACATCTGATCGTTGACCATGGAAGGCAGTCTCGTGATGCCGACCCCCTCGCCGAAAGTGTTGTGAAACGTGAACACCTTCTTTCCGGGGTATCCGCGCGCCAGCTTGTTGTAGGTCGGCGCCCAGCGGTAATGGAAGTCAACGATGTCTGGATCCAACGCTTTCAAAGCCTCCATCAGACCAGACGTGGACACGTAAGGAGGATTGTATCTTCCTATGAACTTCGACGGGAGCCTCAAAACTTCGTAACCATCGATCGTCTCTCGGGGGTCCGTATCCGGCAACTGGCTCGTCAGCACGATAACATCGTGCTTTTCGGCCAATCGTTTGCCGATGTTGTGGACACGATTCTCTATCCCACCACGGTAAGGATAGTGGAAGGCGTTCACCTCTACGATCCGCAATCTTTCGGTCAAAAGCGCACCTGGCCGTCATTGATGCAATTATCGGAATATTTACCTATCTAGTCAAAGAAGGATTTTATATATGCAGATTCGTCGAATGATCATGAAGAGGAAGATCATCCAGATCGACGAAGCACTTTGCACGGGATGCGGCAACTGCGTGACCGCCTGCGCCGAAGGGGCCATAGCGCTCGTTGATGGCAAAGCTCGGGTCGTGAGCGACAGGTTCTGCGATGGTCTCGGGGCATGCATCGGGGAATGCCCGACCAATGCGTTGAAGATCATTGAGAGGGAAGCGGACGAGTTCGATGAGATGGCCACAAAGGAGCATCTGTCGAAGAAGAGCTGCGACGACATACCTATGCATGCGTGTCCGGGCTCCGGCCCGAGGAAGTTCAAGGCAATGAGCGCGGCCCCCTCGGGCGAGAACGCCTCGCAGCTGAGCACCTGGCCGATACAGATAAGGCTCGTGCCGGTCAAGGCGCCGTACTTCAATGGCGCCAGCCTGCTCATCGCCGCAGATTGCACGGCGTTCGCCTGCGGGAACATCCAAAGGGATTTCATCAAGGACAGGATCGTCCTGATCGGCTGCCCCAAGCTGGACGACAACGGGGAGTTCGTTCAGAAGCTGGCGGCGATGTTCAAGGCAAATGACATCAAGGACGTCTCGCTGCTGCACATGGAAGTGCCCTGCTGTCGCGTGTCGAAGAAGCTCGTGAGCAAGGCGATCGAACTGTCTGGTAAGCAAATACCGCTACGCACCTACATGGTCATGACAGAGGGCGGCGCAGTCGTAAGCATGGACTGATCATCGCCCGTTCCTCTTGCAGCTCAGCGACCTTATCTCCAGTTTGAAGATGTGGACCATGGGGGCGCACTTGTCGGTCATCTTGAACGGCTCGGAGGAGTAGTGCTCCATCAGGAGCTCGATCCCCTTCATCTTCTCCTCGCCCTCGGCGATGGAGATAGGTCCCGTGCCCATCACGCATGAATAGCGATTCGTGCACTTGTCGGCGACCTTGTCCATGACCAGACCGTCGTCGATGTCCATCTCGAAGGACGCCTTTCCGTTCTTTTTGACCAGATCGACCTTCCTTCCCTCCAGCGCAGAATGGAACCAGAGACAGCCGTCCCCATACCCGAAGTTCATGGGGACGATGTACGCCTCGTCGCCGTCGACCAGGCCGATCCTGCAGATGCTCGCTTTTGCTATCAGCTCGTCGATGACGTTCCTGTCCGTTATCTCCCTGTCCACGCGGCGCATGGTTCGATAACCTTCATCGGCGAGATAAGGTTTTCATCGGAGCCTTTTCCCACAGAAGGCGCAAAATGCCCCGTGAAGGTCCTTCTTGCCGCAGTGGGGGCAGAAGTTATCGCCATGAAATGGATGCTGAGCCATCTGCTGATAGCCTGGCTGGGGAGGAACGATGCCCCAGCCTTGGTAGAGTATCTGGTGGTACTTCTCCCTCTCAGTGAGGCTTATGTCCTCATTCGTCGGTCTGCGGACCACCCTGGAGACCGCGAACACCATGATGATGGCCATGGCGATTATCGCCGCCAGGACTGCAACGTCCGTCAATGAGAATATGATGTGACCTCCCTCGTCCGTTGCAACATCGACGGCTTCCTCGGATATAAGGAAGGGGCCTACGTGGTACGTCTCGTTCGCGACGTTGCCGGAGCTGTCGACGGCCCTCACGTGCAGGTACCATGTACCTCCCGATAACGGCGGGCTGGAAAATTCGTTGGAGTCCATGTCTATCGAATCGTCCGGAACGGACGATGTGTTGTTGTCCCACAGTATCGAGAATCCAGCTATCGAACCGCCTCCGTCGACGGCGCCGTGAAGGATCATGTCTATCGTCGAGTCGTCCGACATCTCGTTCAGGTCATGGCTCGAGCCGTGGTCGGTCGGGTTCAGCGGCGGCGTGAGGTCGAGATCGAACCGGGCGTTCCTGAATATCCACATCAGGCCCTCCGTCCTGTTCTCCCAGGAGGTCCATACGTCCACCATCTCCTCGGGCGGATCGTCATCGATGAAGATCTGCCAGAACGCGTCGAACTCGTTGTCGACCTGATCTCCCGAACTGTCGTAGTTCCAGATAGGCCTGTCAGAGGACGATGTCCCGTCGAGGATGTCCCAAAGGACGTTCGCGACCGCGCCTTCCACGATGTTGCCGTCCCAGTCCCCGAAGTTGCTGTTCCCGTGCGGTCCATCGGCGTAGACGGTGCTCTCAAAGCTCGTGCCGTCGTTCCTATACGGGTCGCCGGACACGGCGGCGGCAAAGAACTCGGCCCACCCCTCCACTAGCGCGAAACCGCCGCTGGATTCGCTGTCCACGTAGTGAATGTCCGGACCGTCCAGGCTTGGGAAGTCGTTCCCTCTCGCCGCGTAATGTATCGCGTGGGCGTATTCGTGCAGGATGATCTTCTCGTTCCATATCGGTGACTCGCCGTCGCTCGATCCCGGGACCTCGATCGAATCCCCGTCACATTGGGGCCAGTCGCCCAATGGCCATTCGATGGTCACGAGGTCCCTCTCCCATCTCGTGATGTTCTCAAGCCAAGCGGCACCCTTGAGGACCGCGGAATAGGCTGACCACGCCGCCCTGTCATCGCTCGATATCTCCATCTCGAACGTGGTGTTCCCATCGACATGGAAATAATCGGTCGTCCAGTGATAGATGCTCGAGTTGATCGGGTCGAACACCCGTACATTGTCCCAATCGCTGGCCCATATGATCGCGAAGTACGTCCCGTTGTCGAGGTCGATGGCAACGATGCCATTGCCGTCCGCATAACTGGTGGAATGGAGCGAGAATGAGCTATCCCCCGATATCCATAGGTCGACTCGGGCCGAGCCGCAGGGGTATGAGCTCAGACCGTCCTCGGACAGATATTCGAAGCTCATCTTCAGAACGTTCCCCTCCATCCCGGTGCTGACCGAACTCACTGAGAGGTCGACGTCATCGAAGGATATGACATCGGCCGATTCGTCGGAGAGGGTGCCGATTTCCATCTGCATGATGTTTCGATGTGCGGCTTCATCCGCGCCGCTCGTGCATGCCATCGGCTGGAAGGGCATGAACGAGATGGCGAACAGCAAGGCCAATAGAAGGATCGGGACCTTTTTCCAATACGTCAACGCAAATCATCACCGCCAGCGTGGATTATCAATCTTTGCCATCATCGGTCGCTGAAGCGAAACGCTTTCGTGCGAACGATTATCTGCGGGTCCATGCCATTAAGGGATGTTCGCCATGAGAGTATTGGTCGTAGATGGGTCTTCAAGCTCGGACGAGAGCGTCAAAGCGATATGCCACATGCTCGAAGACGTTCTTACTGTAAGGAACGTTCCGCATGAGACCGTTCACCTGGATGAGAGGAGGATCGTCCCGTGCAAGAGGTGCGGAAGCTGCTGGGTCGAGACGCCGGGTCTGTGCGTGGAAGGCGATGATTCGAACGAGCTGAACCGCTCCTGGATGTACGCCGACATGGTCGTTCTTCTGACCCGGATGACCTACGGATGTTATTCCTCACGCATCAAGGACCTGCTGGACAAGCGGATCGGATCATCGGTCCCGTATATGAGCATCAAAAAGGACTCCGTATGCCATGGACCGAGGTATGAGAGGAACCCCAGCATCCTGAGCATTGCTGTATGCGATGAGCTCAATCACTCCGAATCCGAAACGTTCAAGATGTTAGCGAAACAGATCGGGGGGACGATCAACAGCTACAACTCGAAATCGATGATCATCTGGTCTGGGCAGAGAGCGGATGACCTTAGACCTATGATCGACTCTGCTGTGATGGCGATGAAGGTGAGGGCATGATGAAGAAGGCCGTCCTTCTCATCGGCAGCCCGAGAGATGGCGCGACGACGTCGGGGGCGCTCGGTGAGCATCTCATGTCATTGCTGGCTGCTAAGGGGATCGAGACGAGGTCGCACATCATATCGCGTTCTCTGATCGCCAAGGCGTCCTATGATGAAATGTTGAATGACGTCTCTTCATCGGACATCGTCGTGCTATCGTACCCTGTGTACATCGATTCGCCGCCCTCGAACGTCATCAGATGGATGGAGATGGTAAGGGACGACGGTCTTGCCGAACTGGAAGGGAAGACGTTTTTGGCCATTGGCAATTGCGAGGACCCCGATCCAAGGAAGCTCGACGTCTCGATCATGATAATGCGCAACTTCTCCGATGGAAACCGCATGAGATGGGCCGGGGGATTGAGGATGCCGATGAGCTGCGCGATCGACGGCGCATCCCTGAGTTCGGCCGGTGGGAGGGGGAGATGGGCCGCGATGGCCCTGGACATCGTTGCTGCGGCCCTTGCGGATGGCCAAACGATCCCGGAGGAGGCCGACGCCCTGATGTCCCGCCTTCCGATGCGAGATCTGTCCTATGTATCCCGGACCAACAAGACCTGGAAGAAGCGCGCCAAGGAGAAGGGCACTCGGGCGAACCTCATGGACAGGCCGTTCCTGAGATGAGAATGGACGAAGTGGCCCGATCGTCCAGATGACCCCTTTTTAATTGGATGTATCATCCAATTTATATAATTGGATGTTATATCCAACTCAATATGAGAGCAGCGGTGATGCACGGTCCAGGGCATCTCTCCGTTGAGGAGGTCGCAGACCCGGTATTGTCCGTCGGAGGGCTGGTGGTCGACCTCGTCGCTTGCGCCGTCTGCGGAACCGATGTGAAGATGCTGCAGAACGGGCACAAGGACCTGGTCTATCCGCGCATCCTCGGGCATGAGATGGTCGGCAGGGTCGTCGCATCCAATTCCTCGCAGATACAAGAGGGCGATCTCGTACAGATATGGCCCGGCATCCCCTGTGGTAGATGCCGCCCATGTCTGAAAGGAATAGACAACCAGTGCGCCACGCAGGGCATTTTCGGATTCAACCGCGATGGCGGATTCGCGCAGAGGATCGCCATCCCGGAGGAGTCGGTCCGTTCCAATGGTATCGTTAAGCTGCCGGAGGATGCCGACCCCATTTCGATATCGCTGTCCGAACCTCTCGCCTGCTGCATCAACGGGCAGGAACTGGCAAGGGTCGGCGCCGGAGACGACGTTCTGATATTCGGCGGGGGGCCGATCGGTTGTCTGCATGCGATATTGGCCAGGGCGAACGGGGCCGCCAAGGTGATCATGACGGAGCACCTTCGGAACCGCAGGGAGATCATCCCTAAAGGTCTGGTCGACCGGATGATAGACCCGTCCGTGGAGGACGTCCAAGCGGTCGTCTCCAGCGAGACCGGCGGGAACGGAGCTGACGTCGTCCTGATGAGCACACCGGAGGTCAGGGTCGACAACTGGATATTGAGGCTTATGGCCCCGCAGGGGCGGATATCGGTCTTTAGCGGACCGAAGAAGGACAACTATGAGGTGCCGTTGGACATCAGGGGGCTGCATTACAAGGAGATATGCCTTGTCGGAGCCTACGGCAATTCCAGCCGCCAGGACCGGCTCGCGGTCGAGATGATCCTGAAAGGCACTGTCGATGTCGATTGGCTAGTGACGGACAAGGTGTCACTCGAAGGTCTCCCGCAAGCCTTCGAGAAGGCTGGATCGAGGGTCGGGATGAAGACGGTCGTGACGAAGTTCTGAGGTGTCATCATGGAGGAGAATCTGAAATATTTCGGAAGCAAGGTCGATGCGCTGATCAAAGGGCATGACCTGACGAGGGCTGAGGCGAAGGACCTGTTCCTAGAGGTGCTGCTGAACAAACAGCCGGACCTGCAGCAGGGAGCGTTCCTCGCGGCAATGACCGCGAAGGGAGCAACGCCCGAGGAGCTCGCGGGAAGCTGGGAGGCCATATACGATATAGATACGGTCAAGGTCAGGCCGGAGGTGTCCGGCCCTCTCGTGGACAACTGCGGGACGGGGATGGACACCATCAAGACGTTCAACATATCGACGGCCGCGTCCATCGTCGCAGCGGCCGACGGGATCTTCATGGCGAAGCATGGCGCCAGGGCCATCACGTCCAAGTGCGGGACCGTCGACGTGGTCGAGGCTCTCGGGGTGGACGTCGAGTGCGATGTCTCCGTCGTGAAGAGGAGCATCGAGAACGCCGGCATCGGCATGTTCAACGGAACGAGCGGGAAGGTCCACCCTCAGGCGCTGGGGCGGATACTGTCGCAGATCAGGTTCGGCACCGTGCTCAACATGGCCGGCTCGCTGGCGAACCCGGCGCTGCCGACCTACGGCGTCAGGGGCGTCTATTCACTAGAGATGCTCATGCCGGTCGCCCAGACGATGAAGGAGATCGGCTACAGAAGAGCCTACGTAGTGCATGGCATGGACGCTCAGGAGAGGAGAGGTCTTGACGAGCTATCAACGCTCGGCCCCACGCACGTCGCCGAGCTGACCGAGGACGGAAATATCGAGACGTTCGCTATCTCGTACGAGGGACTGGGCATAGATCAGGCCGACGAGAAGGTCATCATGTGCAAGCTGAACAGGGAAGCGGAGGCGATCGAGCAGGTGCGCGTGCTATCGGGCGAGGACCATGGCTCGAGAAGGGACATCGTATGCTTCAACGCCGCTCCGATCATGTACATCACGGGGCACGCGTCCAGCCTGGAGGAGGGATATCACAAGGCCTGTGACCTGATAGACTCGGGCAAGGCCCTGAAGAAGCTGACTGGCTGGGTCGCGCAGCAACAGTCCGGCGACGCCAGCGAGAAGGTCGAAAAGCTGGAAAGGATCATCGGGACGGTCTCGGCTTGAGACCCCCCATCCAAAATATTTACTCGCCCTTTTCCTGATGGCGGAGGGCGTACTCGTTGACGTCCTCGTTCGCGGAGATGACCACGGTGCTCTTCTGCTCTTTCCCCTCGAGGGAGACCATCGGGGACCTGGCGGACCTCCTGAGCGATTGTATGTACTCCTTCATGTACTCCAGGTCCTTCATGCTCGTCTTGGGGGGCATCTCCACCATGAAGATGTGCAGCTCGCGGATCGTGTCGAACTTGTAGGTTATTTCGGCCTCGTGGAACATCGCGAGGAACCTCTTGCCGTCCTCCTTCTTTCCCGCCAACTCCTCTATCCTCGATTCCCAGTTCACCTGGATGCCGACGGGCAATGTCTGTTTCCCTAGTACCTTCCAGTCCAACATAGGCTGCGCATGGCGGAGGTGAAAAATAAGGGTTGCGCTCCGATGGGGCTGCTAAGGCGCCCCTTCCGCTTCGAAGGAGCCTCCGTGATAAATTATATCAAGCCAAGCACAGTTCACTGACCTCGATGAACATAGCATACGGCTACGAGCGCATCCGCGACAGTGCGTCTGGAGGTCTGTTCAGGTGGAGGAACGAAGCGAACCTGGCCGAGAAGGTCATGGCATCGGTGTTCTTCGCCGTACTGATGGCTCTCGCGGCGCAGATGCGGTTCGTTCTCCCGTTCACCCCGGTCCCTTTCACGGGCCAGGTCCTTGTCGTCCTGGTCGGGGCGGTCTGCCTCGGCAGGTTCGGTGCTTTGAGCCAGTGCATGTACCTGGGAATGGGCGCGTCCTTCGGGTGGTTCAGCGGACTTGTCGGTTCCGCCGCCTTCATGGGCGTCACCGGAGGCTATCTGATCGGATTCGTGCTCGCGTCCGTCATCCTCGGCGAGATCGTCGAGAGGAAGAGGTCCTGGAGCGTCGGATCGCTCTCGATGGCGATGGTCGCCGCCGTCGGCGTGATATACGCCTGCGGGGTCGTCCAGATGGCGACCGTCCTCGACATGGACCTCATGAGCGCTTTCGTCATCGGCGCGGTGCCGTTCGCCGCGGTCGACGGGATCAAGATCGCCATGGCGATCGCGATAAGCTCGGTCCTAGTACCAGGAAGGAAGTGAACGGGCATGGCCGAGGTCCTACCCCTGCACGATCATTGCGCCGTGTGTGACGATCCGATCGAGGTCGGTGAGAGGTTCTGCTCTGACAAGTGCAGGTTGGAGCACGAGAAGGAGCTGAGGAAGGAACGCAACAAGAACACATTGTTCATGGTGGTCGTTCTCGGCCTGTTCGCCGCCATCGCCGCAGGATATTACTTCTTAGGTTAGTACGGCCGCAGATTGGGCGTCATTATCGCTTCGGCCACCTTCAGCGCCCTCACTGTCTCGGCCACGTCGTGCACCCTGACGATGTTCGCACCGTTCATGACCCCTACGACGGCAGAGGCGATCGACCCGGACGTCCTCTCTTTCGGACCACCTCCTGCGATGGCCCCGATGAATGCCTTTCTAGAGGTCCCTAGGAGCAACGGCCTCCCGAGCCCCCTGAACTCCCTGAATCGCCGAATGATCTCCAGGTTCTGCTCCGTCCCCTTTCCGAAGCCTATGCCCGGGTCCAGGACGACCATCTCCTTTCGTATCCCCTTCGACTCCGCCCGGGCCAGCATGATCGAGAGATCTGAGTAGATATCGCCGATCAGATCATCGTAATGAAGGTCTTCCTGCATCGTCCTCGGCTCACCCTTCATGTGCATGGCGACGACAGGGCATTGATGCCGTGCGATGACCTCTATCATCGCATCGTCCCTCAGCCCCGAGACGTCGTTGATGATCGAGCCGCCCATGTGCAGGGCGGATTCGGCGACCGACGCGTGCCTCGTGTCTATCGAGATCGGTATCTTCGACGACGCCACCTTCTGGAGCACCGGCCTGAGCCTCGACAGCTCCTCTTCCTCGGTCACCGGATGAGAGCCTGGCCTTGTCGATTCGGCCCCGATGTCTATGATGTCGGCGCCTTCGGCGACCATCTCTCGGAACCTTTCGACCGCCTTGTCCGCGTCGAGATCCTCCCCTCCGTCAGAGAAAGAGTCCGGGGTGACGTTGAGTATGCCCATGACGAGCGGTCTGTCGAACCTCAGCTCGCCCTGCCCGAGCGGCAGTGACGGCGTGTGCTCGGAGTTGTAGTTCCCGATCGCCTCGACGATCCTGATGGTGAACTCGTTCTGGTCGCCCATCATCGACAGCCTTTCGTAGAAATGAGGCTGGGCGTTGATCAGCACCTTCGGCCTCTTGGACTTCCTGCAAAGGTATGCTTCCCCGCCCTTCGCATTGATCGAGGACACGAGCCCGGCCGCCTCGTCCTGGGAGATGTCGTCCTCAATGACGGTGACGGTCCCTGCCATCCTCTTCCTGTCGATGAACGTCTCCGGAAGTCCGTATCTCCTCCACTCGGCCAAAGCATCGTCCCATGAATGGTAGCGCCTCACCCTTGCCATCAGAACACCTCACAGTAACTCATCGATCAGCTCCACAAGGTCGACGATCCTCACTTTCGAGGACGACCCTTCCTTCCCCATGTTCAGATTGTTGACGCAGAACGGGCAGGCAGTGACGAGCGTGTCGGCGAACGCGGCCTCGTCGACCCTCTTGGCCGCTATGTTCGATGACAGCTCCGGATACGCGGACCTCACGCCGCCCCCTCCGCCGCAGCATCTGGAGGTCTCGCCCGACCTAGGCATCTCCTTGAAAGTTGCGCCGGGCACCTTCGATATGACCTTCCTCGGGGCCTCGTAGACGTGCGAGTGCCTGCCGAGGTGGCATGGATCGTGATATGTGATGACCCCCTTGCCCTCCTTCAGGGGCAGGTCCCTCTCAGCCAGGAACTCCGAGATGTGCCTGACCTTGAACGGCACATCGACGTGGCGGGGATATTCCTCCTTGAACATCCTGTAGCATCCAGCGCAGGAGAACAGCACCTCCTTGACGCCGCGCTCCTTCATCGCGTCGATGTTCGTCTGCATGATCTTCGTGACGTCCTCTTCGTTCCATCCAATCCTCTGGAGGACCGACCCGCAGCACATCTCGTCAACGACGGCGAAATCAACGCCCAGCTTGTCCAATATGGAGATCGTCGCCTTGGCGATCTTGGGATTGCGGTACGCCGCGGTGCATCCGGCGAAATAGCCGATCTCGGCCTTCCTGTCATTCTGGCCAAGGGCGTCCCTCACATTCCTCTTCTCGCCGTAAGGATTGCCAGAGCTCAGGACGTTATCGACGACCCCTTTGTGCCTCGGCAGGATCTTGCCAGCCGACACGAGGTCCTTCCTTGCCCTCTCGACGACGTCGACGACCTTGACCTTCGAGGGGCATCTCCTCTCGCAGTCCTTGCAGGTCGTGCACTGGTACAACGCCTCCACGACGGAATCGTCCGCCGGGATGTCCTTCTGCAAAAGCCCGTATGAGAGGACCATCCTTCCCCTGGCGACGCTTCTGTCCCATCCGACGCCCTCGAAGGCGGGGCATACGCTCTTGCAGAACCCGCAGTACGTGCAGGTCATGAGCTCCTTGCGGACCTCCCTCAGATTCTTGGCATCGATATATTCGGGCATCTAAACGACCCTCGGGACGGTGACGCTACCGTCCATCATCACTAATATCTTTGCGTCGGGACGTTCCGATAGGAACGTGTCGACCGCCTCCTGAACGTCCTTGAACGGCGTGATGTTCATGCCAGCGAGCTCATCTGGATCAAGGTCCGTGACGGCCCATATCCTGGAGCGGCACATCATCTCGGCGACCTTTGCCGCCTTGTGATAACCGAGCCTATATTCGCACTCCATGTTCCTGAGTATCGCCTCGGGGTCATTCGATGACGAGAGCTGTTTACAGAAAGTGTCGTCGCCGAATCCCTCTCTGCACTTGGAGACGAGCAGAGCGACCCCGCCGTCCTTCAGAGCGTGCTTGGCATTGTCTATCGCCTTCTGCGACTGGTACAGGTCGACGTCCATGGGATAGGGTGCCACCGAAATGACCATGTCTGCCCTCTCCTTCAGCTCGGCGGAGAACACCTCATCGGCCCAGGAAACGGCCTTGTAGAACGCCGAGAACAGGTCGCCGCTGGCCACCTTGTAAACGTTCTGATGCCGGTCCATGACGATCTGGATGGAGAATATGCTCTTCCCTTTGACGACCTGGAGGGCGTCGATCATATCCTCGTGGACGGGATTGCCTTCGAGCCTGAGCACCTCGGCCTCCTTCCTCATGGCGAGACGGTGGTTCTGCTCGATGCACCGGAACGACGCCACGCCAGGAAGGAACGATTTCCTTCCGCCAGTGTATCCGGCGAAGTAATGGGGCTCGACGCTGGTGATGATGATGAGCCTGTCCGCGTTGACGGCGATCTCGTTCACCTCCATGTCGGTGCCGTTCTTGGAGCGGCCTAGATGGACGCACCTATCATTCCTTGAATCGTGAGAATGGATGTTGGCCCGTACCTTCTCCAATACGCCCCCGAAGATGAAACCGAGCTCCTCCTCGTTCGGACCGCGGTGAGCGCCTGTGGCCACGAGGAACCTGAACTTCGAGAGATCGACCCTCTTTGACAGCGCCTCAAGCACCGAGGCCGTTGGCGTAGGCCTCGTCCCGTCGTTGACGATGAAAACGACGTCCTTCCCGCCTTCCAGGAACTGCTCTATCCCGGCCGAACCGATGGGGCGGTCGAGCGAGCGGTTGATGACATCGTCCCTGTCGCCGAGCATGACGTCCTTGGGCGAAAGGTTCCCCAGGAAGTTCCTGTCCGGGACCTCGACCGTCCTCGATGCGTCCTTGCCATAAGGGAGCTTGATCTCGACCATGCAGGTGAGATTAATGATGCTGGCATATTAAACGGTTGCCGATGACCTCACCGGAAGCGGCCAGATAAATCTTTAATTGGGGGCGTCGCATATGATTTCACGATGTCCACGCTGAACGAGCTAGGCGAGAAGGAGGCCGTCAGGGCCGTCCTTTCGAGACTCCTGCCCCGCGGGGTCGTAGGCATGGGGGACGATGCTGCTTGCGTGCGTATCGGAAGCCGATATCTCGTCGTCAGCACGGACCTCATCTCGAAGAGGACCCACATCCCCGATCGCATGAGCGCGTATCAGGTCGGATGGATGGCCGCGGCGGTCAACCTAAGCGACATCGCCGCTATGGGGGCGGAGCCGATCGGCGTCGTGATGGCCATGGGACTTCCTCGAAGCACGGGCTCGGACACGCTAATGGACATGGTCGAGGGCGTCACGGACTGCTGCGAATCTGTGAGCGCAAAATATCTTGGCGGCGACACGAAGGAGTGCCCAGAGCTCACCATCGCCGGGACCTCCCTCGGATTGGTCAGGACCGACGGACTTTTGAAGAGGTCCGGTGCGAAGGAAGGGGACCTCCTGGCGGTAACGGGCACGGTCGGACTTGCCGGCGCGGCATTCCATGAGATGGACCTTGACGATCATGACCGAAGGGCCAGGAAAGCTGCGTTGGAGCCGAGGCCGAGGATCAGGGAGGGCGTTCTGCTCTCCGCGTCCGGTTGCGTCACTTCCTGCATGGACACCTCGGACGGGCTCGCCATGTCCGTACATGAGCTCTCGAACGCGAGCGGGGTTGGCTTCGAGGTGATGCGAGACAAGGTTCCCGTTGACCCGGCGGCCGTGGCCATATGCGAGAAGTACGGCAAGCTGGTCGATGACGCGGCCCTCTACAGCGGAGGGGACTATCAGCTTCTGTTCACGATAGACCCTTCCGGGCTCGGAAGGCTCATGAGCATGATGAAGGACGATGTCTCAGTGATCGGAAGGGCGACGCTGGAAAGGGACGTCGTGTTGATCGGCGAGGGCGGAAAAGGTCCGTTGCCATACAAGGGATACGAGCATTTCAAAGGGTGAGATATATGCACGAGGCGGATTTCTGGAAGGAGGAGGGCGACAAGGTAAGGTGCGGCCTGTGCCCCCATCTCTGCCTTATCGCCAAGGGGAAGAGCGGCATATGCGGTGTCAGAACGAATGTCGCCGGGAAGCTGATGGCGATGACCTATGGCAAGGTCTCCTCGCTCAACATCGATCCGATCGAGAAGAAGCCGCTGTACCATTTCAAACCGGGCGAGAACGTTCTCTCCTTGGGCAGCGTCGGATGCAATCTGGGGTGCCTGCACTGCCAGAACTTCAGCATCTCCCAGGCGGGACCGGACTCGTTCTTCCTCAGAGATGTCCCGCCAGAAGGCGTTCCCGAGCTCGTCAGGTCCTCGGGGTGCAAGGGCATCTCGTGGACCTACAACGAACCGACGATGTGGACGGAGTTCGTCATCGATTCAGGAAGGATATGCAAGGAGCGCGGGATCTTCACCACGTTCGTGACCAACGGCTACATCAGCGAGGAGCCGCTCAGGAGGATGAAGGGCATCGTGGACGCGATGAACATCGACGTCAAGGGGTTCACCGAGGAGTTCTACAAGAACGTCTGCAAGGCGAAGCTAGCGCCTGTACTTGATGCGGTCAGTGTCGCAAAGGAGATCGGTGTCCATGTCGAACTTACATACCTGATCATACCCGGCAAGAACGATCCCGTAGGTGAGCTGGAGCGGTTCTCCGAATGGTCCGCAGGCATCGATGTGAACATGCCCGTGCATTTCTCGAGGTTCCACCCCGACTACAAGATGAAGGACGTTCCGCCGACCCCGGCGAGCACGATGGAAAGGGCGTGCAAGATCGCGAAGGAGAAAGGTGTCAGGTTCGCGTACGTAGGCAACATGACCTCGGACCAGGAGAGCACATACTGCCCCGAGTGCGGAAGCCTCGCCATTAAGAGGAGCGGTTTCTCGATGAGGATGGTCAACGTGAAGGACGGAAGGTGCGGCAAGTGCGGAGCGTCGCTCGCGCTCGTTCTTTGAAGGGGGATCGATCTTGAAGATCGGCGAGCTGCGGCTCCGGTTGTCAGAAGAATATGATGTCGAGGATTGGTGGCCTTCGGGGTCTCCCTTCGAAGTGATGGTCGGGGCGGTGCTGACGCAGCAGACCGTCTGGGAGACCGTGTCGAAGGTGCTCGACGAAATGCGAGAAAGGGGATTGATGGACGTAGGCGCGTTGGCCAACGCCGACGGGGACCTGGAGAGGGTCATCAGGCCGACGGGGTTCTACAATCAGAAGGCGAAGCACCTGCGCGGCATGTCCCGACACATCCTGGACCGCTACGAAGGGGACGCGATGGCCATGCTGATGCAGGACACGGACGCCGCCAGGTGGGAGCTGCTTTCCCTCGGGGGCATCGGAAAGGAGACCGCCGATTCGATCTTGCTGTTCGCGGGCGGCAGACCGAAGTTCGTGGCCGCCTCATACGTGTCCAGAGTACTGTCCAGGACCGGGACGTTCAGTTCGTTGGCCTATGACGATGTCCAACGTTTCGTGGAATCGAAGCTCCCCCGGTCGCCTGGCGCGTACAGGGAGTTCTACGCCTTGTGCGTCCAACACTGCAAGAGCGTCTGCCGTACGGTCCCTGGATGCGACGAATGCCCGCTGTCGGACCATTGTCCATATCCGCTCAGAAGAGCAGGAAGAGCGCGTTCCCGACGGTCGCGGCTATGATCACACCAGCCGTTATCGGGATGAGCATCGGGATCTTCGGTGTCACCCATATCCTCGTCAGTCCTTTGGCCTCGAGGGTGGCGAAATGCTCCTCGATCGATTCTGGGCCTTTGGGGAAGGAGGATATCTTGATCTCCTCTCCGTCGACGTACTCCATCGGCCAGACGAACTTCCTTTTTGCCTCGGCCATGTCCATGCGCACACCGAAGAGCATCGACGGGAACTTCCGGTCTCCGCGGATGGTGTTGACGACGAGATAGTACAACGGAACGACGATGGTCAGCAGCGCCCCGTAGAACAACGAGAGAAGCGAGAACGGCATCACGTACTGCGCCACGTCGCTGGGAAGGGCGATGATGGGCAACGAGCCGATGATCGGATAGACCGGCATCAGAAGAGATAGGGCGATCAATGCCTTCGCATCGGCGCCCCCCTTTATGATATCGAATATGTAGAGGATGTAGTAGAGCAGGAACATGATCGGTATGGATATCAGGGCCCATAGGTACGCTTCCCCGTTGAACGAGTACACCATATACCCGAGAATGGCAAAGCTGACCACATAGAGGCCGAGCGGCAGGTAGTTGGTGCCCGGTTCGAACAGCCCTTTCCTGTCTATGAGCAGATCGAAGAACAGCCAGCCGATAGGGATGAGCATCAGCAGATAGGTGAGGTCCTCCCCTCTGTCGAGGATGTCCACAGCGAGGAACGCCAGGCCGGCGATCCCCATGACGATCCAACAGGTATCTGAGGCCGTCCTCGTCTTCCAGTCGGTGTATGACCCGTAGATCAGCACCGCGACGGCGATCGCGAGACGGGCGATGGGCATCCAATCCATGTTGGCCATAACATCAAGAACGGATATAATGTTTTCAGGCCATCTTCGATTGTGACAAATCACTCACGCTGGTCACTTCGATTCCCTTATAATAGGGGGACGTGATGGAGCCTATGAAATTCGAGGTGCGGTGCAGCATGAATGCCCAGATCAGGTATGGAAAGGCGTCGATGGCGATGGTCGCATCGTTGTTCGCCGTCCTTCTGCTGTTGACGATGTTCCCTACGGCGTCCGCGGGGGAGATAAATGTATTGGACCAGTCCGGTCCTTCCAGGGAGCTTAGGGCGGAAGAGAGCGTGGTCTTCGAATATGTCATCTATAACAATGGCACCGAGCCGCTCGTGGTCAAAGGTACCGTGTTCCCGGACAGCTACCATGGGATCACCGCGTCCTTCGAGGACGACTTCGTGACCTTAGAGCCTGGCGAGTCCGTGTCGATGATCGTGACGTTCACCGCCGACAGGGACGTGGAGGACCTTCAAAAGGTGTTCCTGGTCAATTTCACCGCCACCGCGATGAACGATCTCACCGATGTAACGGTCACCAGCAGGTCTGTCGACCTAGGTACCGTCTCCATATTCGGTGTGAACGCCGGTGAGAACAAGATATTCAACATCTGGGAGAATGACCTGCCCTCGCCCCTCGATACGAATGATGGCGCCTTCCTCGTGACATTGCTCGGCTGGATATTGATAGGCCTTCTGTTCTATTTCGTTGTCGACCCGGCCGTCCATATGATGACGAAGAAGACGAAGACGGACCTGGACGATATCGTCCTCGGCATCCTGAGGATGCCGGTGTTCTCGCTGATCGTCCTGATCGGCGCTGTTGGTTCGATCGAGATCCTGGACATATCGCAGAAGATGCTCGCCAACATCGAGACGATCTATGCCATCTCCCTTGTCCTCATCGGGTCCTGGCTGGCATACAAGATCTACGTCGAGGTCGTTCTGCACTACGCGAAGAAGTTCGCGAACAAGACGGACACCGAACTGGATGATGTCCTCATACCGGTGCTCGAAAAGATCGGGATGATCCTGTTCCCGTTCATCGCGGTCATGCTGGTCTGCGGCATATTGGGATATGACCTGACCGTGTTCCTTGCGGGCGCCGGGTTCCTGGGCATAGTCGTCGGTCTGGCAGCCCAGACAACTTTGGCGAACTTCTTCGCTGGCATACAACTGCTCATAGACCGTCCGTTCAAGGTCGGGGACCTTCTCCTCATGGACTCAGGCGACTACGGTGAGATCAAGCACATCGGGCTCAGAGCGACCGAGATGCTGGATACGACGAGCAATCAGCTCGTGATCATACCCAACGCAACGATAGCTAACAACAAGATCATCAACGTGGTCATGCCGGACAAGGAGCTGACGATCGCCGTTTCCGTCGGTGTTGCTTACAACTCTGACCTGGAGCTGGTGAAAAGGCTCATGGTTGATTCATACCTAGAGATGTCCAATTCCAAGAAGGACAAGGTCCCTTCGATCAGGCTGAGCGAATTCGCGGATTCGTCGATCAATATGAAGATATTCATCGGGATCGACAACGCCGTGAACAAGTGGAAGGCGGCTTCGGAGTTCAGGGAGATACTTTACAAGAAGTTCAAAGAGAACGGTATCGAGATCCCCTACCCGCAGAGCGTCGTCTACGTGAAGACGGAACAAGCGAAGCAATGATCCGCCAAACCTCTTTCATCATTCCCTTTATCGATATCAATACTTTACATACCATGTAATGCAATATCTAAACGGGGAAAATCAATGGACACCAGGGAAGCGATCCGGTCCAGGCGCAGCATCAGGAAGTATGTGAGGAAGGAGATTCCAATGGACGACCTCGAGGACCTCCTAGAGGCTGCGAGATTGGCGCCATCGGGTGCGAACAGGCAGCCTTGGGAGATGATCGTCGTCACGGACAGGAAGAGGATCGCCGACCTTGTCCCGTTGTGCAAGAACCAGACGTTCATTGAAGATTGCGGGGCGTTCTTCATCGGCATCGACGACCCCCAGCAGAAATGGGCGAAGGTCGATATCGCGATCGCTTTGGACCACGTGAGCCTCGCAGCGGTCGAGAAGGGACTGGGAAGCTGCTGGATCGGAGCGTTCGACCCCGAAAGGCTCGGGGATTACCTGGGCATCCCGAAGAACAAGTCCATCACCGTCTGCCTTGCGGTCGGGTATCCGGCCGAGAGCCCCGAACCGAGGAACAGGAAGGCCCGCGACGACCTGTTCTTCTTTCAGAGATATGGCGGGGAATGAGCCCCGCCATAAATAATACAAAGGCGTTGGAACGTTCAGATCATCAGGCATTGTTTTACCATTTCCAGCCTGAATCCAGGAAATGGCTTCGGGGGAATGCGTTCCTTGAGGCCGTCAAAAAGATTCGAGAGCTATCACGGGGTATGGGCATGGCTGTTCCTTGCATGGACCGTGTGCTACATCGACAGAAGTCTTACGGGGCCGGTCGTCTCGTGGATGATACAGAACCAGGTCGGGTTCTTCGCAGAGGCGCCGATGGAGCATGCCCTCGGTGGCATCATCGGTTCGATGTTCTTCGCGGGGTACATGCTCACGCAATACCCCGCAGGCTATCTTGGCGACAGATACGGGCGAAGATGGATGGTCGTGATCAGCACGGCATGGGCAGCGGTCATGACCTTCGCCAGCACCTTCGCCAGGTCCCTCACGGCGTTCGTGGCCTTGAGGGTCCTGACCGGACTTGGGGAGGGAGCTTATTACTCGAACGACAGGGCGATCATCGATGAGGTGACGCCCAGGGAGAAGAAGGGGCTGGCCATGGGGGTGGTCTTCGTCGGACTTGCGCTCGGCCTAACGATAGCGACCGTATCCGCGCCCTGGATCATGGATACGGCAGCGGCCTACGTAGGCGATGAGGCGGCCTGGACCGTTCCGTTCCTCCTGTTCTCCCCGATAACTCTGCTCGTGTCCCTGGGCATGAGGAGGGCCTTCAAACCAAAGGCCGAGAAGGGCGTCTCGGGATGGAGGCCGCTCTTCTCGCTCCTCCTTATCGCCTTCGTCTTCCTGGCTTCGATCATGAGCGTCTTCCAGATGACGCTTTGGCTGGGGTGGGGCGGGATCGAACAGAGCGCGGCGATCGTCCTGCTGGCACTGGTCCTCGTTTACATCATCTATGTGAAGATGGGCAAGGAGAGCGCGCCCGTGCTCAGGGACAGGGGGCTGGTGCTGATGTACATCTCGGCCATCCCGATCCTGTACACCCTATGGTTCTTCGGTTACTGGGCAATGCTGGTGGTGTCAGAGTCCACCGAGATGGGGCTGACGGGCTCGGCAATGTACGCCGGCCTGTTCGGGATCGCCAGCATCATCGGGTATCCGCTGGGCGGCAGAATGTACGACAGGGCTCTCGAGAAGGGAAGAGGGAGGAAGGTCCCGTACCTGGTGCTGTGCGGATCGGTGGCGATCTTGGTGCTGATAATGGCATGGATCATATCGTCTGGAGAGATAGACGTTCTCGGACTTGCCGCCGTCCTTTTCGCGATCGGCGTCCTGTTCTCGGCGATGCAGACGGTCCACATGACGATCACATCGGACCTGGCCCCCAAGGGCATGATGGGTCAGGCGTTCGGGATGTGGAACCTCGTCGCTGAGATGGGGGCGCTGATGTCGCCCGTACTGTCCGGCGCACTGAGGGATTGGACCGGAAGCTGGTTCGCTCCGACACTGCTCACATCGGCCCTGCTCCTCACCAGCCTTGTGCTCGTGGCCTTCGTGAGGGTCCCCCGGTCGTGATGCTGCCGGCGGACGAATCGTTATATTATCACTGAAGCACAATTAGCGGACGCATGAAAGAATACAGCGACCTCGAGGATTGCGATCTGTACAGGCACATCTACGATGCCACCTCTCAGATACCGCGGGGGATGGTCAGCACATACGGCGACATCGCCGAGGCGCTCGGGGACAAGGCCGCGTCGCGGGCCGTTGGAACGACCCTTTCATCGAACCCCAGACCGATCGTCGTCCCCTGCCACAGGGTCGTCTACAGGGATGGCCGTGTCGGCTGGTACCGCGGTCTCGGGAAGGGAAACGACACCAAGACCAGACTCCTCAGGGAAGAGGGCCTTGAGATAGTCGACGGGGTGGTCCAGAACCTGGAGGCCCTCCGATTCGACAGGTTCGATCTGAGACCAGTGCTCAGGGAGATGAGGGAATTGCAATCCCTCTCCGCCGCCGAGGTCGCGACGAAAGACGATTTCGACCCCGTCGAGAGGATCGTCGGCCTGGACGTATCCTACGAAGGGGACGATGCCTTCGCAGCCGCCGTCACGCTCGACGTGAAGAGCGGAGATATCTCGACCAGGATCTCCCGGACGAAGGTCGAGTTCCCCTATGTCCCGGGCTATCTCAGCTTCAGGGAGATGCCTTCATTGATCAAACTGCTGGATAAGGAAAATGGCACCGTCGTCCTCGTCGACGGACAGGGGCGTCTGCACCCGCGAAGGTTCGGCATCGCCTCCCATCTGGGCGTAAGGACGGGGCTGCCGACAGTTGGCGTGGCGAAATCCATTCTGACGGGCCAGGTGCAGGAGAACGGAGATATCCTGCTCGACGGGGAGCTGATGGGCAGGGCAATCGTGGCGGGACGGAGGAGATACTATGTGTCCGTAGGCCACAGGATATCGCTAGGCACGGCCGAATCGATCGTCCTCTCATACCTGTCGAACACAAGGACGGACGTGCTGAGGATGGCGCATGTCGCCGCTACTGAAGCGAGGAAAGGTGTTCCGAAATGAAGGTCACCATCATCGGCGCGGGGGCCGTCGGAAGTGTCATCGGCGGGATGCTGTCGAGGGACCATGATGTTACGCTTGTCGGCAGGGTCGACCATGTGAAGGCCATCAGGAAGAACGGCCTGATCATAGAGGGAGAGGGCGTCTTCCGCGTGAAGGCGGAGACCGACACGGGCGCCGTACCGGTCCAGGACCTTGTGGTCATCACCGTGAAGGCGCATGACCTGGACCGCGCGGTGCAGGACTCGAAACGGCTCATCGGTCCCGGTACGCTCCTCCTCGTCGTCCAGAACGGTCTCTCGGTGCTCGCCGCCCCGACGAGGGTGAGCTTCGCCAGGACCTGCATCGGCGTTGCGTACATGGGAGCGACGATGATCGGACCGGGCAAGGTCAGGTCGGTGAGCAGGACGAAGATCGTGGTAGGATGCGTCGACGGGCGTACGGCGCAGCCGACCTTGCTGACCCATGTCCTCAACGGCTCGGGACTGCACTCGGAAGTGACGGACGACATCATCGGCGATGTTTGGAGGAAGACCCTCGTGAACGCCGCGGTGAATCCGGTCACGGCCATACTGATGGCGCCCAACGGCGCGATACTGAAGGACCCGAGAGCCCTTGCGATCTCGGAGAAGCTCTTCGAGGAGGCGATGGCCGTCGCTAGGCACTGGAACATCCTGAACGAGGGAGAGATGAGCTACGATGATGTCGAGAAGGTCATACGAGCGACCGCTGACAACAGATCGAGCATGCTGCAGGACCTGGAGAACGGGAAGAGGACGGAGATCGACGCCATAAACGGAGCCATATGCGATAGGTCCCCTGACCCGAAGATGGTCAGGGTCAATTCCCGCATGGTCGAGCTCGTAAAGGCCCTGGAGACATGGAGGGCGAGAGATGGGGGATGATCTACTGACGCCGTGCGACGACGCGGCCCTGGACGAGGGAGAGCATTGCCTGACGAAGACGGAGAGGGAGCGGATCATTTCCAGGATACACAGCGCCCTGTTCTGGGTCGGGGAGCTCATTCCCGACAGCTATGAGGTGGACGGCAAGGTCCTGCCGCTCAAGGATACGATCTTCAGGATCATCTCGGACGAGGACGTGACCGATGAGGACATCGCGGACGCGAGGAAGCTCGCCGCGGCCCTGGAGCCGGAGGCGAGGCGGCTCGAGAGAGAGCTGAAGGATGATGATTCCATCACCCGCAAGGATGCCCGTGTCCTGCTGGACCTTGTGCTCGGCCTACTGAGAGGGGTCGATGAGCTACGGGGTCTCGACAAGGAGGGGAGGGAGCTGAAGAAGGCGGCGATGATGAAGAAGGTGGACGACGAAAAGATCTGGCTCAAGTTCTTGGACAAGTTCAATCATTGAACGAATTTCGTGGTAAAAATGTGTATTTGAACAGTTAAATCTTTATTTTTCGGAAATATTAAATAACATCATTCGAATTGACTAAAGAATTATACGAATAATGAGAACTTGCCGTAAATATACAGCGGGGAGCGAATAATAATGATCGACCATCTTGATGACAGGATCATAGACATCCTAAAGAAGGACTCGAGAAAGCCCTTTGTCGAAATCGCGAACGAACTGAACGTGTCGGAAGGCACGATACGCAGCAGGGTCAAGAAGCTGTTCGAGGATGGGGTCATCCAGAGCTTCACGATCAAGACGAGCAGCAAGAACGTGAAGGCGATCATCGAGGTGAAGATCGACGTCAACGTGAACACGTCCGAGGTGGCCGCGAACATCTCGAAGTTCGAAGGGGTCGCCGAGGTCTATGAGGTCACTGGCGAGGAGGACATCGTCGCCATCATCGACGTCACGTCGTCCCCCCAGCTGAACGAGATCATCGAAAGGATCAGACGCTTTGACAACGTCCAGTCTACGAGGACGAGACTGATCCTCAAGGAGCATTTCGGGGGGAAGTGAATGTTCTCAGGATGCGCGACGGCGATGATCACGCCTTTCAAGGAGAATGGCGAGCTCGACGAAGATGGCATTCGCGAGCTTGTGGAGATCCAGGAGAAGAACGGGGTCGATGCGATCGTCCCATGCGGAACGACCGGCGAATCGGCGACCCTCTCGCACAAAGAGCACCTGAGGGTGATCCAGATAGTCATGGACACCAAGAAGAGGGTCAAGGTCATAGCGGGAGCTGGCAGCAACGCCACCCACGAGGCCATCCATCTGACGAAGGGGGCGAAGGACCTCGGCGTCGATGCGGTTCTTTCCATTTCGCCGTATTATAACAAACCAACGCAGAGAGGGCTGTTCCGCCACTACGAGGCGATAGCGAACGCCGTGGACATACCGATCATAGTCTACAACGTCCCGAGCAGGACCGGATGCAACATACTTCCGAGCACGGTGAAGAAGATGGCCGAGATACCTAACATCGCGGGCATAAAGGAGGCATCTGGGAACATGGACCAGATCATGCAGGTCATAAGGGAGGTCCCGTCGGACTTCGACGTGATCTCGGGGGACGACGGGCTGACGTTCCCGCTCATGGCCGCAGGCGCCAAGGGCGTCATATCGGTCGCGTCCAACGTCGCGCCGAAGATGGTCTCTGACATGACGCACCACATGCTCAGGGGCGAGCTGCTGGAGGCGAGGGAGCTCCATTACAGGCTTCTCCCCCTGTTCAAGAACCTGTTCGTCGAGACGAACCCGATACCTGTGAAGACCGCTATGCGCATGATGAAGCGCCCTTCCGGCGTGTTCCGCCTGCCGCTCTGCGATATGGAACCGTCGAACGCCGAGATCGTCCGCGCCACCTTGGCCGAATTGAAGCTGCTGTGAGGTGACATCGATGATACGGGTGGTCGTGGCGGGCGCCACGGGAAAGCTAGGTTCACTTGTCTGCGGATTGATAGCCAGGCAGCCAGATATGGAACTTGTGGGGGCGGTCGTCTCGGCCAGCGGAGGCCATGTCGGAAAGGACATCGCCCCGGGGGTCAAGGCTTCGGGGCCCGACTCTATCCGTGACCTGGTGCGCGAGGCTGACGTCTTCGTCGACGTCACGCCCGCATCGGCCGCCGAGGTCAACCTGAGGTTGGCCGTTCCGTCCGGGATCAACTGCGTCATTGGGACGACCGGACTGAAGGACGAGTTCGTCAGCGAGCTGGACAGGACGTTCTTGGCCAAGGGTTCGTCGGCCGTCATAACGGCCAACTTCAGCATCGGCGTCAACGTCTTCTGGAAGGCCTGCGAACAGCTGGCGATGACGCTCAAGGATTACGACGTCGAGATCGTCGAGGTCCATCACGATAAGAAGAGGGACGCGCCCTCGGGCACCGCCATGAAGGCGGCGAAGATCGTCGCCGAGGCCACGGGCATCGAGAGCATCGTCTGCGGAAGGGAAGGCATGGTCGGCGCCAGAGGCAGGGAGATCGGCATCCATTCCATCAGGGTCGGCGACGTCGTTGGTGAACATACGGTGATCTTCGGTGGCAACATGGAACGCATCGAGCTAACCCACAAGGCCCATTCCAGGGAGGCGTTCGCAGAGGGGTGCATCACCGCCATACGCTGGGTCGCGAACAGGAAGGACGGGTCCTCGCACAGCATGGCGGAGGTCCTGGGACTATGATCAAGGTCATGAAGTTCGGTGGCACCAGCGTAGGGTCGGCAGAGGCAATCCGCAGGACCGCGGAGATCATCATCAGGGACCCGGGGCCCAAGGCCGTCGTCGTCTCGGCGATGTCGGGCGTCACCAACGCCCTGATCGCGCTCCCGAAGGAACCAGAGGGAAAGGCCGGAGAGACGCTGGCATGGCTTCGGGAAATGCATCTGACCGTCGCGAGGGGGGAGATGACCGTCGAGCTGCAGAGGGAGTTCGAGCCCCTGCTCGAAGCGAGGATGACCGGCCTCAGGGATGCGCTCAGATCATATCATGTTTCAAAGGATGATGAAAGGGACGTGGCGTACGATGCGCTGTCGAGCTGGGGCGAAAGGCTGTCGTCGCTGACCGTCGCCTACGTCCTCAGATCGCTGGGATGCGATGCCGTGGCCATGACCGGCGAGGAGGCCGGCATCGTCGCCACAGGGACTCCAGGCAACGGTTCGGCCGACCTGTTCGCCACCGGCGCGAACCTAAAGGCCCGCGTGCTCCCGCTCATCGAGATGGGGCAGGTGCCCATCATCACCGGGTTCTACGGCATAGGTCCTGACGGTCGCCCGCTAACGTTCGGAAGAGGCGGCTCCGACTATGTCGGTTCGGTCGTGGCGAACGGGCTGGATGCTGACGCGGTCGAGATCTGGACCGACGTGGACGGTTTCATGACCGCCGACCCCAGGGTCGTAAAGGACGCCAAGACGCTGACCGAGATGGATTATAACGAGGCAGCAGAGCTCGCCTACTTCGGCGCCAAGGTCCTGCATCCGAGGACGATAGAACCGGCGCGCAAGAAGGACCTGGAGGTGTGGGTCAAGAACTCCTTCAACCCGGACGGGAAGGGGACGAGGATATTTAAGATACGAAGGCCCGGAGAGACCATGCTCAGGAGCGTGGCGATGAAGAAGGACCTCTCTATCATCAAGGTCTATTCCGGGGAGATCGTCTATCAGCCGGGACTGATAAACAAGATACTGGACGCCGTCTGCTCGGGCGGCGTCACCACGTACGCGGTGTCGACGTCCCTATCGACGATGGCGGTCCTGGTCCCGACCGACCAGGTCTATGATATCTGCGAGAGGGTTAAGGCATTGAAGGACGATGTGGAGAAGGTCCATGTCAAGGAGGGCGTATCGTTGATATGCGCGGTAGGCGATGGGATGCTGCAGACATGCGGCGTCTCCGCTAAGATATTCTCCGCCGTGTCGGAGACAGGGGCTAACGTGGAAATGATATCAGAGGGCGCCTCGGACGTGGCCTTGAACTTCGTCGTGGGGAACGAAAGGGCGGTCGAGGTCGTCAAGAAGTTGCACGATATGTACATCGGTGATTGAAATGAGGGAATTCCAGAGTGTCGACGGAGAGATGATGATAGGAGGCGTGAAGGCCTCGGACATCGCGAAGAGGTACGGAACGCCGGTCTACGTCACGGACGAGGAGCGCCTTAGAAGCAACTTCAGGCGCATCGATATCGCGTTCAACGAGAGGATGCCGACCCGCATCCATTACGCCCTGAAGGCGAACAACAACCTCTCGATACTGAAGATCCTTCAGAAGGAGGGGGCGCACATCGACGCAGTGTCGATAGGCGAGGTCGACCTCTGCCTCAGGGCCGGGTTCGCGCCGGAGAAGATCCTGTACACGGGCACCAGCGTCAGCACGACCGAGCTCAAGGGACTGGTCAAGCGCAAGGTTCCGATCAACATCGACTCGATCTCGGAGATGAGGAGGCTGGCGGAGGTCGCTCCGGAAGGCTATCCGATATCGATAAGGGTGAATCCCGACGTCGGGGCAGGACATCATTCGCATGTCGTAACAGGCGCAAAGACGACGAAGTTCGGCGTTCCGAAGGGAGCGATCATCAACGCCTATTCCGAAGCCCTGTCGCTCGGCTTCAAGCCGTTCGGCATCCACTGCCACATCGGGGCCGGCGTTCAGGACGTCGAGCCGTTCCTGCACGTGACGGACGTCATGATCGACATGGTGAACGAGATCAGGGACGTCCTGGGCCTCCACCTGGAGGTGCTCGACCTCGGAGGCGGCATAGGAATACCATACGTGCCCGGTGAGAACGAGATGGACGTTTGGGCATTGGCCGAGGCGATCGAATCCAGGGTCAGGGACGCAACGGACGTCCAGACGCTCGCTCTCGAGCCCGGAAGGTACATCGTATGCGATTCGACCGTGCTCCTGACGACAGTGAACGACATCAAGGAGACCCCCGAGAAGAGGTTCGTCGGCGTCGATGCGGGGTTCAACACGCTCATCAGACCCGCGTTCTACGGCTCTTACCATCACGTCGCCGTCGCGAACAAGTTCGACCATCCTGCCGACCTCGTGTACGACGTCGTCGGTCCTATCTGCGAGTCCGGGGACTTTCTGGCCAAGGAAAGGAAGCTGCCGAGGGTCGCCGAGGGCGACCTGATCGTCGTCTATGATACGGGCGCCTACGGGTTCTCCATGAGTTCCAACTACAACGCGCGCGGCAAGCCGGCGGAGGTGCTGGTCAACGAGGGCGAGACCTACCTGATCCGGGAGGCGGAGACGGTCGACGACCTGATAGCGCACCAGAAGATACCGTCGAGGCTGATGATTTGAGGTTCTGGAAGTACCACGGCATAGGGAACGACTTCGCGATCGTCGAGAACTTCGACGGTTCCATATCGAAGGCCCCCGATTTCGTCAAGGCCATCTGCGACAGGCGCTTCGGCGTCGGTGCCGACGGCATACTCTACATCGAGCTGGACCGCTCCGCGGACGCGAAGATGGTCGTCATGAACGCGGACGGGAGCGAGGCGGAGATGTGCGGCAACGGCATTCGCTGCGTCGCCAAGCACCTCTACGACCGTGGCATCGTCAAGAGGACGACCATGACGATCGGGACGATGGCTGGCACCAAGTCCATCGAGTGCATCGTGAAGGACGGCAAGGTCGACTCGGTCATCGTGGAGATGGGCGCTCCGAACCTGGAGTGCGAGGACATACCGATGAAATGCAGCGGGCGTTTCATAGAAGGGACGGTCGATGTCGACGGCGTGCAAGTGAAGGGCACGGGCGTGTCGATGGGCAACCCCCATTTCATCACATTCCAGCAATTTACCGACGAGATGATGGACGCCCTCGCCCCAAAGCTCGAGAGGCATCCGATGTTCCCCAGGAAGACGAACGTAGAATTCGTTAAATTGATGGACGGGATATTGAATGTGAGGGTGTACGAGCGCGGGGCGGCGTGGACCATGGCCTGCGGGACCGGAGCATGCGCGACGGTCGCCGTTGCGGCGATGCTGGGGAAGGTGGCCTTCGACAAAGAGATCGAGGTCGCGTTGCCCGGAGGGAGCCTGTGGATAACCGTCAAGGCCGACATGAGCTCCGCCCGCATGCGCGGACCCGCCAAGCTCGTATACCAGGGCGAGACCGTTTGAGGTGAACCATATGCCATTTGATTACGCGACGCGGCTGAAGAAGATACCGCCATACTTGTTCGTAGAGATCGATGATAAGGTCAGGAAGAAGCGGCAGGAAGGGATAGATATCATCGATTTCGGGATCGGCGACCCGGACATACCGACCCCATCCCCGATAGTCGAAGAGGTCAAGAGACAGCTGGACGACCCGGCGAACCACAGGTACCCTTCCAGCGGAGGGGAGCCAGACGTGAGGAGGGCGGTCGCGGAATGGTACCATAGGCGATTCAACGTCGAGGTCGACCCCGACGGAGAGGTCGCGATATTGATCGGCAGCAAGGAAGGTATCGCGAACATCTGCAGGGCGTTCGTCAACCCAGGCGAGAAGGTCCTCTGTCCCGACCCAGGGTATCCAGTCTATTCGCAGGGGGGGACGTTGCTGTGCGACGCCATTCCAGTCAAGGTGCCGCTGCATCCGGACAAGGGCTTCCTGCCCGACCTGGACGCGCTTCCCTCGGATGCGAAGATGCTCTATCTGAACTATCCGAACAACCCGACCGGCGCCATCGCACCGAAGGACTTTCTCTGGAAGGCGTCCACGTGGTGCGTCGAGACCGACACCATACTTTGCTACGACAACGCCTACTCGGAGATGACATTCGACGACTACACCGCCCCGAGCATATTGGAATGCTGCCAGGGCACGGGCGCGATCGAGTTCGGATCGCTATCGAAGACTTTCAACATGACCGGGTACCGCATCGGGTATGCGGTCGGGGACGCGAACCTCATCTCCGGGCTCAGGAAGGTCAAATCTCAGATCGACTCCGGGACGTCCATGTTCGTCCAGAGGGCCCTCATCAAGGCGCTCGGCATGTACAAGGGCGCTGAGAAGCCCGACCTGGTGAAGCAGAACATCAAGGTGTACCAGGACAGACGCGACGTCCTCGTCAAGGGCCTGAGGGGGCTCGGGTTCAAGATCGACCCTCCGAAGGGAACGTTCTATCTCTGGCTCAAGGTCGACGGCTCATCGATGGAGTTCGCGGACAGAATGCTCAGCGTCGGAGTGGTTTGCACGCCAGGCCTCGGTTTCGGCGAGTTCGGCGACGGTTACGTCAGGTTCGCCACGACACAGCCTGTAGAGCGCATAGAGGAAGCGATCGAGAGGATGAGAAAGGTCCTCTGAAACCCTGTTTCGATCTTCTAAAGAACAGGACCGAGGGAGGGCCGAGGTCATTTCATTTTTTCTCTGCGATAGGCTGTCCTGAGCGCTTCGACGACCGGCATCGTCTTCCCTAAAAGATATGTCTCCAGCGCCCCGCCGCCTGTGCTGACATAGGAGAAACGGTCGTAGAAGCCGAACCTCTCCGCCGCCGAGACGGTATGGCCTCCTCCTATGACGGTGTACGCACCTGATTCGACGGCGGCCCTCATGAGCTCTCTTGTCCCGAGGGCGAACTCGTCCCTTTCGTACACGCCGGCAGGTCCTGACATGAAGACGGTACCAGCTCCCGAGATGACCTTCGTGAACATCTCGATGGACCTCGGTCCCACGTCCATTATGGGATTTTCGTTCGGCAGGTCGGCGACCGGGACGTCCATCCTTTTCCCATTCGCGTCCACGCCGACGTCGATCGGCAGCATTATCCTGTCCCCTTTCTCCCTGAGCAGCTTCTTCGCCGCCTCGAGGTTCTCCGGGGTGAACTCCTTCATCAGTATCTCCTCGCTCTCGCGGCCGAGATCGACGCCGCTCGCCTTCAGGAGGGCGTTCGCGCTCAGGCCTACCAATATGACCCTGTCCGCGATGCATTTCGTCAGGACCCTGTCGATGACCTTGATGGAATCGGAGAACTTCGCCCCTCCGAGGACGAAAACGCAAGGCCTCTTGGGATCGTTGAAGACCGTGCCGAGCGCGGTCAGCTCCTTCTCCATGAGCCTTCCGGCGGCCGAGGGCATGACCGCCTGAAATCCGATCAACGAGCAGTGCGCCCGATGCGCCGCCCCGAAGGCGTCGGAGACGTACAGATCGGCGACGGAGGCCAGCCTCTGAACGATGTCCTCCTTGGCATGCTCCTCCATCGGCTTCCTCTCCTGTTCGCAGGAGAGCTCCCTGACGTTCTTCAGGACGATGACCTCGCTCGGCGCCATGCGTTTGATCGCGTCTATCGCCATATCCCCCTGGAGGTCGTCGACGTACCTGACCTCCTTGCCGAGATGCTTGGACAGGACCTTCGCGTGCTGGTCGAGCGAACAGAAGTCCCAGTCGCCCTGCCTTCCCTGGTGGGCGATGATGACGACCTTCGCGCCCTTGTCGACGAGCTCGTGCAGCGTTGGCATGATCTGCTTGATCCTGTTGTCGTCCTCTATCTCCAGGGTGCGCTGGTTCAATGGACAGTTGATGTCCACCCTAAGAATGACGGTCTTTCCGTTCAGTTCGAAATCATCCAACGTGTTGAACTCTTTCATCGATTCACCCTTGGAGCTGTCTTGGGACCGACAGTGACCGACCCACCCTAAGCTATGGGGTTAAATTACGGTTTCGGTCTGGAACACGCGACATACTGATGAATTATGAAATTATGGGCAATCATATTTTTATCATCCAACCCCAATAAGCCATCGATACACCGATGAGCGCTCCGAATTATGATAGGGTCAACAAATATGCCCCGCAACTGTGGGAAAGGTCCGTCGGTCTGTTACTGATCCTCAGCCGGGAACGGGTCGTCGTCCTGGCCGCGCCTGGAGTGGTGAACTCCTTGGGGTATTCGCACAGCGATATCGAGGGGTTGCGCTTCGATGACCTGGTGTGCATGCAGCTGGATGGCCTGAACAAGGCCATCGATGCCGTAGATGGAGGCGAGACGCGGACCATGACGATAGAGCTGGGGCTTCTGTCGAAGGATGGCCAGCCCAGGACGTTCCAGATAGAGGTCTTCCTGCTGGAAGGGGACAGGCATGAGTTCTGCCTGCGCGGCTGGGACATCACCAAGAAGATCGAGGACGAGCGCTCGATCGAGATCATGAACAAGAAGCTGTCGATCCTCGGGTCCGCGACGAGGCACGACGTACTGAATTCCCTGACCGGCCTCTTCGGATACCTGGAGCTCGCTGAGATCAGGTGCAAGGATGACGCGGTGAAGAAGTACATACAGAAGGCGAAGCTGTCAGCGGAGACGATCAAGGTCCAGATGGAGTTCACCAGATACTATCAGGAGCTGGGGTTGAAGAGACCGGCCTGGATCAACGTGGAAGAAAGTCTGAAGGTTGCCTATTCCTCGCTGAACGAGCCCCGAGTTCCTATGGAGATGAGCGTCGGAAGGCTCCGCATCCTTGCGGACCCGATGCTTGACAAGGTCTTCTTCAATCTGATGGACAACGTGCAGCGGCATGCGGGCGCCAATGTCCTCAAGATCACGTTCACGACCGAGGACGAGCATGGTCAGCTTGTTTTCGAGGACGACGGAACAGGGATACCTGCCGACGAGAAGGACATCATATTCGCCAGGGGGTATGGCAGGAACACGGGGCTGGGGCTATACCTTGTCAGAGAGGTCCTCGAGATCACCGGGATGACGATAAAGGAGATCGGCGAGCCTGGAAAGGGCGCCCGGTTCGTCATCACGATCCCTGCGAACAAGTTCGAAATCTGAAGGCCGTCCTTCCCTAGTGTTATTTTGACAGGCCCAGCGCCTTATTCGTTTTGGCGATCGACCTGAGCGGGTCCTGCTCGAGCTTTGTCATCGACCTTATGCAGTCGACTATCTCTGGCACGACATCGCTCTCCTGGTGTATCGCCTGATAGTAGTACAGATGGTCGTCGACGACCTTGATTCCGTCCTTCCAGACAACAATCTCCATCATGTCGCCGCGCGGGTTGCCCATGTCCCTCGAGAGCTCCATGACCTGGCCGGTGGACTTGATGCCGTCCTTTCCGCGGACCAGACGGACACGCGGGGTGAGCTGCCATATGCTGACGACCTCGTCCTCGGTCGTCTTCCTCTTGAGGTCTACGGCGATGCAGTGGACGTGCATGAGCGTCGTCGGAGTGACGACGGCCATCGTCTGGATGTTCATCCAAGGCATGATCGTCTGCACGTCAGGTCCATGATGTGTCGGGAGCTTCAGCGACGGTTCGATGGCGTTGAGCATCGAGCCCTTCCTGTCACCGGGGTCGGCGCCTCTCCTGATGAGGGACGCGATGACCCTTGAGACGCCTATCTCCTTGTCGATCGGGTAGAGGGTGCGGCAAAGTCCGGTCGTGTTGCAGGACACCACTCGGGAGAACTTCGCCCCCCATGATTCGTGATAGTTGGCCATGGCGTTGAAGGATATGCCAGTGAGGCTGTGGTCCTCCCCACCCTGGAATATTCCCTTGACGCCCGCGGCCTCGTACTTGGACTTGTATCCCTCGGCCACGCCTCCAGGCGTCGTGTCGACGATGATGTCGACCTTCGTCAGCAGGTCATCGAGCGTGCCGGCGGTCTTCATCCCGGCCTTCTCGAAACCGGCGACGTCGTCCTGGCATGCCGCGTAAAGAGGGAAGCCTTGATCGATGGCCATCAGCGCCTCGAAGCTCGGCCTGGTCTTCGTTACCCCGACCAGTTCCATGTCGTCCTGCTTTGAGACCGCCCATGCGGCCCTCTTGCCGATAGTGCCGAATCCGTTGATCCCTACCTTGATCTTCAAAACGCTCCCTCCGTTATATGTTATATTCTCATTCGATATTTGACTTGCGGTGCGACTGGTTATATCGTTTTCATTTCGGGATGACCAGCACCTTCGACGCATATCTGATCGCCACGAAGATGAACAGCGTGAACAGTATGGTGGCGGCGAATACCAGAACGTCGTCGCCGATCAGGATGAGAGCCGCGGCGATGATGAGATCGACGATGCCTATCAGCACGAGGTTCTTGCTCGCGAACTTGACGAGATCTTCCTCCCTGACCTCCACGTTTGGGTCAGGCTTGTATCCGGGGACGGCTTTGATCCCTCCACCTCTGACCGTGAAACCGTAGGCTATCAGTGCGATCGAGATGAACATCAGGATGTATGCTAGTATCGGCATGTGCAATTCCAAGGGGAATAAAAAATAGGGACGATAAAAGGATTGTGTGGCCGCCAACAGCGGCCGGGATAGCGCTTACTTGCCCGCCTTTGCGTCGGCTCCCTTGGCCTTTGAGGCGGCGCGTGCGATCATCAAGCTTGCTATGACCGCAATTATCGTGATGACTATTGCCACTACCATGAGGGATACCCAGTCTTCCTCCTGGCTGATAAATTCCCGTATCAGCGCCAGTATCGCCTGGTTCCATGACAATGCTGCCACGAATGCGAAAGCTGCGGTCATCAAAGTCGCTATCTGTTCGATCACTTGAGTTCGTAGACTTGCTATTTGATCCCCCCTTCAATTATAAAAAAAGACCTGATGAGTATTTAATCGTTGCATCGTGATCGTTTCAATGTGGTGATGCAATGATTTCTCGTAGCTGGTATTAACCATCGCCAATAAGAGTTCGGACCGTCACGATCGGAGCGTCCCATCTCAATTATTAATATACCGACCCCCATCCCGATGGTCGATGGCAAAACTGATATCCTTGGGTCAGTACACCTACTATGCCAGATGGTTCATCGCGAGCGTCTTCGGAAAGAAGAGGCCGCTCGTTAACACGATGATAATCAACTTCGAGTGCAACCTCAAGTGCAAGCACTGCAGCATCCATGGGAACGCTTCCAACCTCCCTGACGTCAAGAGACTGAGCTACGCCGATGCCGTCGAGGAGATGAAGCTCGGGTTCGAGAAGGGCGCCAGGATATTGTTCTTCGAGGGCGGCGAGCCGACGATGTGGAAGGATGGCGATAGGACCGTAAGCGACCTCGTCGAGGCTGGAAAGGGCATCGGGTACTTCGTTACCGGCTATACGACCAATGGCACGAACGTCATCTTCACCAACAGCGACGTCATCTCCGTCTCGCTCGATGGACCGAAGGAGGTCCATGACAAGATACGCTGCTCCGATGGCGTCTACGACATGTTGATGGCGAACCTCGAGAAGGTCGATCATCCCAACATCTTTGCCAACATGACCATCATGAAGGAGAACAAGGACCTCCTCAGGGAGACCGTGGACATCGTCTCGAAGAGCGACAAGATACACGGGATCATGCTCAACTTCCTGACGCCCCCACCGTTCGAGAGCATGCTTACGCTCGACGAGAAGAAGGAGATCGTCCGGCAGGCGATCGCCCTGAAGAAGGAGGGGGCGCCTATATTGAACTCGGGAAAGGCCCTGAAGGAGATGCTCATCGAGGACTACGGGGAGACGTGCGCGGACTGGGTCTCGATGTTCGTCCTTCCTGACCGTTCGCATCATTACGGATGCCCTATGAGGGGCACGGAGTCCTGCAAGAAATGCGGTTTCGATGCCGTCAGGGAATACTCCCTCATCACCAGGGGGAACGTCCAGGCGATCATGCAGATGTCGAAGCGCTTCGCGTTCTCCTCCGATTGATCAGAAGGGATGCCATGAGAGCTCGGACATGAACTGCATGAGCAGGAACGATATCACGAGCAGCAGCATCTGACCCATCGCGATCTTCAGCATCGTCGGGACGGGACGTATCCATCTGTATTTGTCGTCCTTGTCCCTGAACATCTTGATAAGCTCCTTCGTGACCGGTATGGTCAGCAATAGAAGGGCGAAGCCGACCCCGTAAAGGAGGACCAGGCAGATGTCGATGGCATACATTATCGTGAGGAAGTAGATGACGACGTTGGCCGCGCCATCAAGACCGAACCTCACGCTGAAATCCTTCTCCCCGGCCGCCTTGTGCGCCTCGTAGCCGGACATCTGGTCGACGGACCTCAACAGCATTACGCTAAGACCTACCGTTATGGAGATGAGGACGATCTCTAGGTTGATGTCGTTGACGAGGACGACATAAGGGAATAGCGAGAGGAATGTGAACGAAAGCAGGACGTCGACCTCACCGAGCCCTCGCGCACCGAGGTTGAGCGGGGGGGCGGTATAGAAATAACTGAGGAAGAACGCGATGCCGCCCATGAGCAGCACCATCCATCCGCCGAACTGCAGGATGGGTATGGCCAGCAAGACAGCTATCAAAGCGAGGGATGCGATGATGACCTTGCCCGTCCTGTCGCTGACGATGCCCCTGTCGAACGCGTTCCCGCTCCAGTAGATCTTCTCGTTGAACATCTCCCTAAGGTCCTTATCATTCGCGACGCTGTACTTCTTCCAGCGGTTCTCGTCCGCACCGCTCTTGTGATCGAAATAATCGTTGGAGATGTTGACGAACAGCGCGAGGAAGAAAACGTCGAGGACGATGAGCGTCCCGATGGTCCATTCAGGAACGACGGTCCATGCGAACGCAACGCCTACGAGCGCAGCGAAGACGAAGTTCAACGTGTAGCTGATGCGGAACACGTTACGGACCTTGTCCCAAAGGCCATTGACATCACCGTACTGTACCTCGCCGCTCTCCATGAGGCCGGGATTCGAAGGCGATGATTTAACTCTTTTTCAAAATGTTATGCCAAGTCACCGCAGATATCCGTTCTCCTTATACCAGCCATACGTCTTCTCGAGGCCTCTTCGGAGATCATGCATAGACATGTAACCTATCTCTTTCCTCGCCCTCTCCGTGCTTGGAGACCTGTCCGAGGGGACCGAGCCTACGGTCGACAGCCGGTATATGAGATCGTCCCTTTTCGCCAGTCAATTGACGAACTGGACCGGTGCGATCATCACCTTCGCGACGGAAGGAAGTGCATGGACCTTCTGAGGAGGTATGCCGGTGATCTCTCCGAGCATGCCGTAGACCTCGCTGTAGGTGTACGATCGCCCTTGTGTCTAAAACCGTACCTCCCTAGAAGACGTTCAGTTCCGAACGGGCGAGTACGATTAGATCACCGTGGGTCGACCAGTGGACGCTGGAGCGCTTCGTCTATGAGCTGATGATTGGAATCGAGATACGCCTGCCTGTCGTTCCTTTGACGTGCCGCGCTCCCCCGTTCCAACTGAGAGTACCTTTCCCTGAGGACGTGGTCTCCGCGGAGAAGGTCCCGGAACCTGATGTGTGGTTCCCAGGCCTCGCTGCCTTCGACGACGACGTGTAGATGATGGGTGCGCGGCATCCCTTTCCTGAAGAACGATCGGCCCTCATCATCGTCGAATGGCATGTGTAAATATCCCATATCGGCGAGCTCCTGATTGCGCTCCCTGAATTCGTCGATGTCCATGACGCTGACCATGATTCGATAACATGCTTCGCGCAGAGCCCAGGCACTGCAGTGCTGCCTATATGCTCGATCGATGTACATCTGCCTTCGAGCGCCGTTCGAATGATTGCTGCTTCGGTCTGGTACATCTCAGACCATTTGGGGTCATAATCGACGATCAACATCTCGTCATGTTATGAACCGCTCATGACGCATCAACCGTCTTTCAATACTTCACTTCATAAGAAAGGTGAATGAAATTGTATCCAGTACAGAAACAAGTGATAAATTGATTTTCGATTGGAATCGCTCGTTCGGACTGGCGTCAGGGCATCAAGGAATATATTTATACGATGCCGGTTATCCCAATAACCGTGTCAAATAACAGCACGAACGTCTCAGCTGTTCTTCGTTTGGGCGTGGTCGTCGTTATTTGAAATGAGGCACCCTTCTGTTAAGAGTGCCTCCATCATCGTTGAAAAAGGTGAATGAGAGATGAAAGGCTCAAAGGCTGTTCTGGATCTGCTCGAAAGACAGGGCGTGGACGTGATGTTCGGATATCCAGGAGGCGTTACCCTCCAGATATACGATGACCTGATAGGTTCCGATATCCACCACGTCTTGGTCAGGCACGAACAGTGCGCGGCTCACATGGCCGACGGATATGCCAGAGCGACGGGGAAACCGGGCGTGTGCCTGGCCACCTCGGGTCCTGGAGCGACCAACCTCGTGACGGGAGTGGCTACCGCATATGCGGACTCCTCGCCGATGATGGTGCTGACCGGCCAGGTATCGACCGGCATGATCGGCAACAACGCGTTCCAGGAGGCGGACATCTTCTCATTGATGATGCCTATCACAAAGCACAACTTCCGCGTGATGAACACCAGGAACCTTCCTGAGGCGATCAAGAAGGGATGGAACATCGCGATCAACGGAAGGATGGGGCCAGTTCATGTCGACCTCCCCGTGGATATCATCAAGGGAGAGGTGCAGGAGAGCTGGATGGATGAGGAGTTCCCAGTACCGGCCCCGTACGAGGACCTCTCAGGCGTGCTTGAGGCCGTGAAGCTTCTGAAGGCTGCCGAGAGACCGATGCTGATGGTCGGGGGCGGGGCCATGTGGGCCAATGCCAGCAAGGAGGTGCTGAAGCTCTCCGAGATGCTCATGGCCCCCGTGGCGACATCGCTCATGGGCAAGGGGATCATCCCCGAGACGCATCCCCTGGCGTTGGGCATGATAGGGATGCATGGTAGGGAGATCGCCAGAAAGGCGTTCCTTGAATGCGACGTCATGGTGGTCATCGGGGCCAGGTTCAGCGACAGGTCGTCCGGGATCCCGTCCGAGATGCCGGAGTCCACCAAGATCATCCATATCGACATAGACCCGATGGAGGCCGGAAAGAACCCGAGAACGAAGGTGAAGATCATAGCGGACGCGAAGAAGGCGCTCCAGCAGCTCATCAAGGGGCTCGGGAAGGCCAAGGGCGAGAGCGAGTGGTCGCTCAGGATGAAGAAGCTTCGCGAGATGTGCGACTGCGACATGAACATCAGCGATCCACCGATCAAGCCGCAGAAGATCATCTACGAACTGAGCAAGATCCTGAAGGACGACGCTTACGTGTGCACGGAGGTGGGTCAGAACCAGATGTGGGCGGCTCACCTGCTCAGGATGAAGATGCCGAACCATTTCATAACCTCGGGCGGGATGGGGACGATGGGCTTCGGATTCCCGGCATCGCTCGGCGTCAAGTACGCCCACCGCGACAAGCAGGTGGTCGACATCGCCGGCGACGGATCGCTCCAGATGGTCGTGCAGGAGTTCGCTACGGCGGTCAACGAGGACCTTCCAGTCGTGGTGGCGCTGTTCAACAACAACTGGCTTGGAATGGTCAGGCAGTGGCAGAAGCTGTTCAGCGACAGGCGCTACTCCGGAACGGACCTTCAGAGGAACCCCGATTTCGTCATGCTGGCCAAGGCATATGGGGCGGACTCGATCAAGGTGGAGAGGCCCTCCGAGATAAGGGAGGCGTTCTTGAAGGCGTTCAAGTCCGACGTGCCGTTCCTGGTTGACATCCACACGGACCCGGAGGAGGACATACTCCCGATGCAGCCCGGCGGAAAATCGTCCAAGGAGGTCATCCGCGGAAGGTGCCGCTGGCAGGAGAACGGCGTTTGCGCGAGGGACGTCGATTTCACGCCAACCATATCCGGGGCGTGAAGAGCTCAACATATCCAAATATCTGGTGTATAATTCGGAGAAGGGATCGACATACGAAAAGGTGAGAAAAATGGCAAAACTGTATCATGATTCAGACGCCGACCTCGGTGTCCTCAAGGGCAAGAAGATCGCCGTCCTGGGATTCGGAAGCCAGGGCAAGGCACAGTCGATGTGCCTGAAGGACTCGGGTTTGAACGTCATCGTCGGGCTCAGGAAGGACGGTAAGTCCTGGGTGGACGCGAAGAAGAACGGCATGAAGGTCGCCGAGGTCGCTGAAGCGGTCAAGGGAGCCGATGTCGTCATGGTCCTCCTCCCGGACGAGGTCCAGGGAGAGGTGTTCAAGTCCCAGGTGGCGCCGAACCTGAAGAAGGGCGCGGCCTTGGAGTTCGCGCACGGTTTCAGCATCGTCTTCAAGGAGATCAAGGTCCCGAAGGAGAACGACGTCATAATGATGGCCCCGAAGGCACCTGGCCCGATGGTCAGGGAGATGTACGTCCAGGGATTCGGCACCCCGGCGCTCGTCGCGGTCGAACAGGACCATTCCGGCAGTGCCAAGAGCATCGCGCTCGCCCTCGCGAAGGGCATAGGGGCGACGAAGGCAGGCGTCATCGAGACAACCTTCACCGAGGAGGCCACATCGGACCTGTTCGGCGAACAGGTAGTGCTCTGCGGCGGTGTCACCGCGCTGGTCGAGGCCGGTTTCGAGACGCTCGTCAAGAACGGCTACCAGCCTGAGATCGCCTACTTCGAATGCCTGCACGAGCTGAAGCTCATCGTCGACCTCTTCCAGAAGGGTGGCATGATGCACATGTGGGACTCCGTGTCCAACACCGCCGAGTACGGCGGATTGACCAGGAGGGACCGAGTCATCACCAAGGAGACCCGCGAGGAGATGCAGGTCATCCTGGACGAGATCCGCGACGGCAAGTTCGCCGAGGAATGGATGAAGGACGCCAAGTCCGGCATGAAGAAGATGAAGAAGCTGGAGGAGGCCGAGGCGAAGAGCAGGGTCGAGGTCGTTGGCAAGGGCATACGCGCCCTCTTCGAGACCAAGGCACCGGCGGCGAAGAAGCCGGCCGTCAAGAAGAAGACGGCAGCGAAGGCCCCTGCGAAGAAGGCGTCGGCAAAGAAGGTCGCCGCCGAGCCCGCAAAGAAGGCCGTTCCCAAGAAGAAGCCAACAAAGAAGACGGCCAAGAAGTGACCGCCCTTCTCAGATCATTTCCATCTAACTTTTCTTTTTAAGGGACGCGATGCTCATGCTGAGGGCCATGATTGGTCACGAAACGAAAGCGGTCCGGCTCGTCTTCGCCCTTCTGCTGGCTATGAGCGCCTTTCCGATCATCGCGTTCTTCTTCCTACCGGACGAGGAGAGGTGGGCCATGGTCCTGGTCGCTGGGATCATGTTCTTCACGGTGTTCGTATTCGGTCTCTCGCCTCTGCTGACGAAGCACGAGATACATGACACGCACGTCGTCCTCAGGCAAGGATGGTATTACAGGAACAGGATCGACCTCACAGACATCATGAGCATCAAGCGCGTCAGGGAAGGCCCGTGGAGCTACGGCCTGCACTTCATCGGCGGAGGGATCGTCTACGTCAACGGGAGCACCAAGGACCTGCTGCTCATCGAATCGTCCGAACGGATATCGAGGAACGGCAAGAAGAGGAAGATGAACAGGATCCTCTTCGAAACTCTAGACGATGATAAGTTCGTCAAGATGATCGGCCGCGAGTTCGACGGCCATATCTCTAGGTCGTGAGGACAGGATAATAATCTGAGCAGCCCATCTAGTGATCGAGGGTGAGAAGAACGAACAAGATCGTCATGAAGACCAGATATGAATCTTTCGAGATCGAGCTGAACGACTCGGACACGGCGAACGCCATATTCCTGGCATTGCCCTTGACGAGGGAGGTGAGCACCTGGGGAGGGGAGATATACTTCGAGGTGCCCGTCGAGCATCCGCTTGAGAACGGGAAGAAGGTCCTCGAGGTCGGAGAGGTGGCATTCTGGCCCGAGGGGAACGCTTTCTGCATATTCTTCGGCAGGACGCCGTTCAGCAAGGGCAGGCAGCCCGAAGCGTACGGACCTGTCACGCCGATCGGACGTGTCGTCTCCAACATTGAAAGATTGGAGGGAATGGCCGAGAGGACGGAGATCGTTCTCGAGCATTCGTTCTGAACGGGATCAGGCGAACTTCCTGACGATCCTGCCTAGCGTTTCGCGCTCAGACTCGATGCCGTCGACCAGCCTGTCAGCGGCGATGATGAGCAACCAGGAGTCCATCTCGTCATCGGGCTTGCCGCATATCTTCATGTACTCCTTTTCGAAGGTGTCCGCAAGGACGTCCTCGCCTGAGGCCTTGAGCAGAACGACGGTCCTGGCGACGTCCGCCAGGTAAGGACCGCGCAGCAGCCCGTCCCATCGGACGAGCCTCGGCCCGTCCAGACCGACGATGATGCTCTCGGGGACGCAGTTCCAGTTGCAGACGAAATCCCCGTCGGGGAGCTTCTTCATGACCGCTCTGACCTTCGCCACGAGCTCGTCGGGAAGGGCCGACCGGTCCAGCCTAGATCCGATCCTATCCTTGACGCCATCAAGTTCGGGCGCGGTGTGGAGATGCATCTCGTGAGCCTCGTGTGCGAGGAGAGAGACCATCCTGTCCCAATGGAACATGCTCGAACCGAGCCATTCCATGAACGGCCGACCTGGGGGCATGGTGAACTCAAGGCCAGCACGGCCATCTGCCTCTACGGCCGAATGGTCCGAGGCGATCTCCACGCCGAGCGCCCTGACCATGTTGATCGATGAGGCCAGCCTCTCGGCCTCCGCCATCGAGGCACCTTCCAACATCTGAACGCATCTGCCGTCGCCCAGGTCCTTCAGTTCAACCTTCATTCCGCACCCTTCCCCAATAGCTTGTCAGGGTAGATAAAGAAGACCGCCGGCGAACTCACTGGCCGACGACCTCCAGTCCTTCGAAGGCTATTGACGGCAGTATGCTGGAACCGACGACCGTGGCATCGTTGGCGATCTCCCTGACCGAGCGCAGCGCGTCGTACATGTTGCCTGTGAGCAGAGCGTGGTCGATGGTCCCCTTGATCTCGCCCTTCTCGATGACGTGAGCGCACCTGATCTCGAACCCGAACGCGCCAGTGATCGAGTTCGCGTCGCTGGAGGCGATCTTCTGTATCATGATCCCTTTGTCCACGCCAGCGATGAGGGACTCGATGCCCTTGCTGCCGGATTCGATGACGAGGTTGATCGGCGAGATGCCCAACCCCATGCGGTATATCCCTTGGGCCTCGTTAGGCTCCCTCCTCAGCGCGTTGCCAGTGCTCTCCACGCCAGCGAGCAGCGCGTTGTAGTGGTCGTACATGAACCCCTTGAGGACGCCTCTCTCGATGAGAGGCCTGGCGGTCGTCCTGGTCCCCTCGTCGTCGTGCGTGCATGAGCACATTCCGCGCTCGTCGAACGGGTCGTCCTTGATCGTCAGCTTCGGAGATGATACCTGCTCTCCCCGCTTGCCTGCCCAGATGCTCCTCTTCTTGTGAACGTTCTCCGCGCTCAGCGAATATGCCGCCGTCGACATGAGCATCCCGCTGAGCTCGTCCGGCGGGAGTATGACCGTCATCTTCCCGCTGCCCTTGAAGTGCTCCGCCCTCTGAGCATCGACGGCCCTTCTCGCCAAGGCCTTGCCTGCGGACGACGGGTCGAACCTGGCCCTATGCGGAGTGAACGCTGAGAACGTGCCCTCACCAGGCTCGCTGCCTTTCGTCATCGATGTCACGTGCGCGTACATGATCGTGCTGCGCTGGTCCGTCTCGGCCCCGTTGGTGTTCATCACCATATGCTGCATGACCGACGCCCTGATGACCCCGTTGGGGACCTTGACCGAACCGCCCTCGGTCGCGCCCGAGACGATCTCGAGCGCTATTTCCGCCAGATCGCTCGCTGACATCGATGCCAGTTCCCTGTCGTAGGTGTCCGGGAACCCGCCGCCCCTCGAACCAGCTGGGAACCCTTTGAACACCGGGTCGACGCCGCTGACGTTTGCCAGCTTGACCGCGCTCACCGCGCATCGCTCCGCGTCGCGGATGCTGTTGATCGTCGTCGATGATTGCCCGACCTTCCTTCCCTTGATGACCCTTAAGGCGATGCCCTGGTCCTGCTTGTCCTCGACGTTCTTGACCTTGTCATCGTCCAGATAGACAGAGACCGTCCTGGACCTTGTCGAGAAAGTCTCGACCTCGGATGCTCCTTCGCTGAGGGCGACCTTGATCGCCTTCTTCATGAATGGCTCAAGGCTCATCTCAGCCACCTCCGACAACGATCTTGGAACGGCAGTATGGCCCCCCGGAGGCAACTGGCACG
>JAJFUT010000103.1 GCA_021372315.1 Methanobacteriota archaeon | reverse complement strand
CTTCGGGCTCGGGCAGGTCCCGCCCAGCGAGGATGGCGAGCACGATCGCCGCCTCCGAGAGCTCTTGCAACGCGTCCTGGACTATGCCCGAGCTCCAGATCTCCTGGTGCTCCTCGAGAAGGTTCTGCAGGCGTTCCGCCTCCTCGAGCGCGTCCTGCATCTCCCTGTCCATGTTCGCGTGCTTGTGGACACCGTGGTTCACGCTCCCTGACAATCGGATGATCGCCCTCGAGGACTTGATCGCGATCTCCCTGACCGTGTCCTTCTCGTCCAGCTTCTTCGAGATGTCGCTCGCGATCTGCTCGATGTTCCTCATCTCGTCCCGCTCCTTATGCTGTTCATATGAACGACCCTTTTGTCGACAAGCTGTTTCGTCCCTATGTCGTGGCGGACGAACAGCGCGTCTCCGCTGACGTGCTTCAAGGCCGATTCGCACATCCGTTCCGCTTCGTCAATGGTGTCGGCGACACCGACCACGCCGACGGAACGAGAGGTCCCCGTAAGCACACGCCCGTCGATCTCATCGACGGCTGCGTAATATGCAGCTGCGCCAAGGTCCATGATCGCCCTTTCGTCCACATGGATCGGCAGACCTGCCTTTGAGACCGTACCATACCCTTCGGGTACGACGTACTTGCACACGGTCGCCTTCCTGAGGAAGTCTATCTTTCCCTTCGAAAGCGTCCCTTCGGCTATCCCCCAGGCGATATCGGTCAGGTCCGAATCGAGGATCGTAAGGACGTTCATGGCCTCCGGGTCCCCGAACCGCGCATTGAACTCGATGACCTTCGGACCGTCCTTTGTAAGCATGAACTGGCCATATATCACGCCCTGATACGGCATGCCCTCCTTCGCCATAGATGAAATGACCTTGCCCAGTATCATCTCAGCTTCGTCCCTCTCGTTCCTCTGGACGAATGGCAAGAGGTGGTCGGCGTCCGTGTACGAGCCCATGCCCCCGGTGTTAGGCCCGACATCGCCATCGTAAGCTCTCTTATGGTCCTGGACCAACGGCATGGGGACGACGTTCTTGCCATCGCAGAACGCCTGCATGGTGAACTCCTCGCCCTCCGCCTTCTCCTCGAGCACGACGCCGGCGCCTCCGATGTTCTTCTCGAAGATCTCGTCGATGTACTCCTCGACCTCAGCTACGGTCTTGAGGTGCTCCCCCTGGACCTTAACTCCCTTTCCTCCCGTGAGGCCGACCGGTTTTACGGCGACCTCGTAGTCTATCTCATCGAGGTGCCTCTTCGCATCCTCAGCGTTGTCGAACGATTTGAAACCTAGATTGCCCGGGACGCCGTTCCTTTGCAGCAGCTCTCTGGCATAGCTCTTCGAGGTCTCCAACCTTGCGGCCGACCTCGACGGGCCGACGCAGCCTATGCCCTTCCCCCTCAGGGCGTCGCTCAGTCCAACCTCGAGCGGGGATTCGGGGCCGATTATGGCCAGATCCACATTATTTGCAACAGCGAAATCGATGACCTTATCGACATCGGTCTCTCTAGCCAACTTGAAGTCCTTTGCAGCCCTCGCGATGCCCGGGTTCTTGTTCTTCATGACCGCATAGACGTCAGCGTTGGAGCGCAGAAGTGCCGCTACGATCGCGTGCTCGCGCCCCCCGCCTCCGACGACCAAGACCTTGTCCTTCATCGGACGGTCAAGTGCTTATACGATATTAAAATTGACATCTACTCCCATCTGGCATGAGACGGTCAATCAGCATCCAGGGCCTTCAAGAGCTGAGGGACGCCGGCACCGGTCCTCACGCTCGTCAGGTAAAGCTCCTTGTTACCCTTGATGGCCTTATAGTCCCTCTGGATCCTTTTCACGTCCACTTCCATGTAATCCGCCAGGTCCACCTTGTTAAGCACGGCGATGTCCGAATCGTTGAAGATCATCGGATGCTTGCGGACCATATCGTCACCCTCAGTGACGGATATGATGACCATGCGGTGATCGGCACCGAGAGGGAAGTCCGCCGGGCATACGAGATTGCCAACGTTCTCGATGAAAAGGAATCCGATGCCTTCTAGGTCCATGTGGTCCAATGCCTTGTCGACCATCAATGAATCAAGGTGGCATTCCTTTCCTGTGTTGATGTTATAGGCCCTTATGCCTGCTTCTTGGAAGCGATCAAAATCATCCTGACCGGTGACATCGCCAGCGATCACCGCAACGTTCGTGCCACGCTTCATCATCTCTTTGGCAAGGGTGATGATCATCGCTGTCTTGCCAGATCCAATCGAGCCCATGATGTCGACGGACCTGATGCCCCTAGAACGGAGGTTCTCGTTGTTGTGACCTGCCAGATGCTTGTTCTCGGCCAAAACGTCGGTCTCCATGGAGATATCGGTGATCTTGTGCACGGCGATGAAAAACAGAGAAGCTTACTTTAATCCTTCGCATTTTCCTTTGATATACACTTTCTTTGCATTTCTAGGACGAAATGTGTAACGAATTACAATGGCCAAATCTATCCATCATCAGACAACTATGTCATGTGAAATGACCGTCAATCAGGTTCTACGAACTCTCACGATTATCATTCGTGCAATTAATTATAAGTAATGAGAACGGCGATTAAATCCGCACTACCTGAAGGTCCGAATAGGAGATAGGGGCTTTCAAAAGGGGGATAAAAAAATGGAAATGACAAATAATCAGGCTTACCCATCAATGGGCAGGGCTCTTATGAAGCGTACCATTTTCCTCCTGGGCATATTGGCGTTGGCATTCGTCATTCTATTCGCGTTCAATGGAAACGCGGCTGCTGCGGACGAACCAACACCGGTGTATGTTCAGGGAGATGTAAGTGGTACTTGGACAAACGAGAACGTGTATTATGTTATTGGGAACATCACCATTCCCGTCGGGCAGACGCTGACGATCGAGGAGAACACCACTGTGATCTTCAATCACGATGTTACTCTCTACGTC
>JAJFUT010000082.1 GCA_021372315.1 Methanobacteriota archaeon | reverse complement strand
ATAGACTGGCGCCTCGAGCTGATCGAGCACCTCGCATATCTTCAGCGGGTATCCGGTCCTGACGACGTCCCTCCCGAAGGGCGTGGTGACGGTCTTCTGCCCCGGCAGCGTGGTCGGCGCCATCTGCCCGCCGGTCATCGCATAGATCGAATTGTTGATGAAGAAGCAGGCGAAGTGCTCGCCGCGGTTTGCCGCCTGGAACGCGTTGTTGAAACCGATCGCTCCGAGGTCGCCGTCGCCCTGATAGGAGATGACGACCTTGTCAGGCAGCGCCCTGGTCACGCCCGTGGCCACGGCCGATGCCCTTCCATGGGGTCCAGCTACGTTCCCGCAGTCGAAGTAGTAGAAGCAGAAGGCAGCACATCCGACCGGGCTGACGAACACGGTGTTCTCCCCGATGCCGAGGTCCGCCATGGCCTCTCCGATGAGCTTGTGGATGATGCCGTGGCCGCATCCCGGGCAGAACGTCGTCGTCCTCGTCCCAGGCTCCTTGCGGTCGAACGTCTCGTAAAGCCCGGTCTGTTTCTTTATCATCAGAATCCCCCCTTGAGCATCCTCTTGACGGCCCCGATGACCTCGTCCACCTTCATCAGGTTCCCGCCCATGCGGTTGACCAAGCGGACATCGCATTCGATCGAACGGTCCAGGTGGAGGAGCAGGTCGTCCCTGTACTGTCCGTTGCTCAGCTCCACGACGAGCACCTTTCCGCATCCGGCAGCGTCGTTCAGCTGCGCCGTCGGGAAGGGGAACAAGGTCTTCGGTCGGAACAGCCCGGCCTTGATGCCCTCGGCCCTAAGCTTGTCGACCGCCGACCTGGCGATCCTGGCGCAGGTGCCGTAGCCCGTCAGTATTATCTCGGCGTCCTCGGTCCTGTACAGCTCGGCGTCCACGTCGCACTGCATCTTCGCGTACTTGACCTGAAGTTCCTGGTTGTGCTTCTCCATTAGATCGATGTCCAGGAATATGGACGTAAGGATGTTCTTCCTCGTCTCCGCGTCGCCGTGCACAGCCCAGTCGGCCGTCGCAGGGCGCTCGGACCCCTTCTCCGGCACCTTGATGAACTCCATCATCTGTCCCAGCACGGCGTCGGCCAGGACCATCGCCGGGTTCCTGTACTTGAACGCGAGCTCGAACGCCTTGATCGTCATGTCGCACATCTCCTGCACGGATGCAGGCGCGAGGACGATCGTCCTGTAGTTCCCATGTCCGCCGCCCTTGACGGCCTGATTGTAATCGCCCTGCTCGGGGCCGATGTTGCCCAGACCAGGGCCCACTCTCATGACGTCGACGATGACCGCCGGTAGCTCCGCGCCAGCGAAATATGAGATGCCTTCCTGCATCAGGCTGATGCCCGGACCGGACGACGCGGTCATCGTGAGCTTGCCGGTGCTCGCGGCCCCGAACATCATATTGATCGTGCCGGTCTCGCACTCGGCCTGCAGGAACTCCTTGCCCAGCTGTGGAAAGTACTCCGCGGCCTTGTGCGCTATGTCGCTCGCTGGCGTTATCGGATATCCGAAATAGACATCGCATCCAGCGAACATGGCCCCGATCGCAACGGCCTCATTGCCTTCGACGAACTTCCTCATCTTCAAGCCTCCCTGTCAGCCTTATGGACCTCGATCGCGTACGGTTCGGGGCAGTTGTAGAAGCAGATGAGACAGCCTGTGCACCCGTCGCCGACGTACTCGGCCGTCACGAATCCCTTTCTGCTAGTCCTTCCCGAGGACATAAGAACCTTCTTCGGGCAGGCAGCTATGCAGCGGCCGCACCCTTTGCATTCATCCTCGTCGATGACAGGATATGGAATTTTACCGTCCATCTTTCTCGCTCCAGAGGTAAGAATGGACATCAATGGACCCTACTTAATCGTTACTCCCGATGCTTCGAAAAAACGAATGATATCTGCTGACACGCGTCACAGGCTCGCGGACCGAGCACGATGCATAAGTATCGATGTAGCTCATTCCCGAGGCGGGCTGATCATGGGGCTGCGCACCGATCTGTCGATGAGACTGATAAAACGCTCCTTCAACAAGAGGTTCACGATGGCGAAGCTGACGCGCGTGCCGATGTTGGGCGCTATCACGGACTCGATGTTCTTCAAGGACGATCTCATGATCATCCTGCCCAAGGAGAAGGTCTTCGTCGAGGCGAGGAAGCGCTCCGTCACCATCCCGATGGACATATCGGCGGAGAGGGCCGACATGGTCGTTCCGTCGACGATCATCGATCATTTCATCGACCGTTCCAGATACGTTTTTAGAATGAACAGGTGCGTCTGTCGGGATTCCAACGATTGCAAGGACTATCCGAAGGAGTTCGGTTGCATTTTCCTCGGGAGGGGCGCGACGGAGATCCCCGCGCATCTGGGAACGATGATAACGGCCGAGGAGGCGAAGGAGCATGTGCGGAGGTGCCGCGAGGCCGGTCTCGTGCACCTGATCGGGAGGAACAAGATAGATAGCGTCGTCTTCACCAAAGGGCCGAAGGAGGACCTTCTGTCGATATGCTCGTGCTGCCCCTGCTGTTGCCTATGGAAGATGGTGCCAGACCTCTGGGGCAAGATCGGGTCGACCCTGGTGAGGATGCCTGGCGTGGAGATATCCGTCACAGCCGAAAACTGCATAGGATGCTCGCGTTGCGTCAAGGAGGAGGTATGCTATGTGCGAGCGATGAGCATCGTCGACGGCAAGGTGCGCATCGACGGGTCGCTGTGCAAGGGCTGCGGGAGATGCGTGGAGTTCTGCAGGAACGGGGCGATCGAGCTGAGGATCACGGACGACACCTACATCGAGGAGTCTATCAGGCGCATAGAGCCGCTGGTCGATATACTGAAGGAATGATCCGTTTCGCGATCTGACAGATCCTCATAGGGGGTTTGTCGGGGTCCGGCCCTCAGGGAAGGTATATTACCTGCCGGCGGTCATGATTTCAGCAGGGGTATGATGGCATGTTCGTACAGAAGGTCAGGTCCGAAGGGACCTCGCACATCTCCTATTTCATCGGGGCGGGCCACGAGGCCGCGGTGGTCGACCCGCGCAGGGACGTCGAAGAGTACCTCGAGCTAGCTGGAAGCAGCGAGCTGAGCATCAAGTACGTCCTGGAGACGCACAGGAACGAGGACTACGTGAGCGGATCGGCCGAGCTCGCGGCCGCGACCGGGGCGAAGATCTTGCATGGCGGGCAGATCCCTTTCGGATACGGTTCTGAGGTGAGGGACGGCGACGTCATCGGGCTCGGCAGCTCCGTCATCAAAGCCATCCATACGCCGGGGCACACTCCCGAGAGCTTCTCTTACGTCCTATATGACATCGCGAACCCCTCACATCCTTTGATGGTGTTCTGCGGGGACGTCATCTTCGCCGGGGACGTGGGAAGGACCGACCTCAATGGAACGAACGCGAGGGAGAGGAGCGCAGGCGAACTTTTCGACAGCATCACTAAGAAACTGCTCCCGCTGGGTCCGAGCACGATCCTGTGCCCCGCCCATGGGGCCGGGTCCATCTGCGGCGTTCATATAGCTGACAGGGAGGACACGACCATCGGGACCGAGCTGGCCTTGAACATGATGCTGAACATGGGCAGGGAGGACTTCATCTCCTGGAAGAAGATGGAGGAACTTGAGATATCCCCGATCTTCAAACGCATGGAGATGGTCAACCTCGCCGGTGCCAGGCCGATCGGGGCCGTGCACATCGCCGACGCCATGCTCCCGAAGGAGATCAAGCGCGCGATCGTCAAAGGTGCGTTGATCCTCGACGTCAGGAAGCCGCATCATTACTCCGCCTCGCACGTCCCAGGCTCGATCAATCTCTATTCCGATTTCATTCCAACATACGGAGCGTACGTCATCCCTACGAGCAAGCCCGTGGTATTGGTCGCCGACTGCGCCTCCCAGGTCGAGTCGGCGTACAGGCTGCTGCTGAGGAGCGGATACGACAGGCCGCTCGGGCATCTCAGGGGAGGGATGGAGTCTTGGATGAAAGGGGGCAACGAGAGCTCGCGCCTTGAGACGATATCGGCGAAGGGGCTCATGTCGAGGATCACCGGCGGCGAGGAGACCTTCCTGCTGGACGTCAGGGACAACAAGGAGATATCTCAGGGAACGATCCCGGGGGCGAAGATGGTCCATCTAGGGAAGGTGCAGGAGAGGATTGCCGATATTCCGAAGAGCAAGGTCGCCGTAGCCTTTTGCGGCTCAGGGCCCAGAGGAAGCTGCGCGGCGAGCATTCTGCTGAGGAACGGGTTCACGAAGGTGATGAACCTGAGCGGCGGGTTCGAGGCATGGAAGGCATCTGGCTACGAGATAACGAAATGAGCCGCGCGTGTGGTCATGATTTTATGAACTTCATGTAGTAGATCCCGTCGAGGCGCTCGAGCCCGTCGAGGATATGGTTCATCTGGGCGGCCTCGCCGCTGATGATAAGGAGGTTCATGCACCTGTTCTCTCCGATGTGATTGTGAATGTGCGTCCTGATGATGTCCTGATGGCTATGGTATATTTCGTCGATGTTCTCCGACGAGCCCTTCTCAGTGACCACGACGAGCACGCCGTCAACGTGGCCGACCATCTTCTTCCTTTCGTTCCTCTCCGCCACAAGCATCCTGAGCGCCGTTCGGACGGCCTCGGACCTTCCTGAGAAACCAAGCTCCTTCTGGATGAGGTCCAGGTCCTGCACGTTCTGCTCGTTCAAAGATACGCTGATGATCGTCATGTTCGCCAGTATCATATGTTATTAATGTTTATATGAATTATTGTCTGAATGTTAATAGCAATCATTATTATAAGTAATAATATAGGGAGCACCAACGGTGTCGGAATGAAGTCAAGGAAGCTCCTCTCCATATTCATCATGATAATTCTCATAGCTGCAGGGATAGGCATGCTCTTCTTCGTGGACTACGGGGAGGAGGAAGAGGACGGCCGACTGAGCGTCGTCGCTTCGTTCTATCCGTTATACTATTTCGCGGACTACATCGGCGGCGACAACGCGAGCGTAAGCCTGCTCATACCCGATAACGTCGAACCCCACTCATGGAGCCCGAGCGTATCGGACCTTGTCGCGGTCAGTAAAACCGACGTGTTCATCTACAACGGGCAAGGCTTCGAGCCATGGATCGAAAGTTTCACTGATCAGCTGAAGGAAGGGGTCGCCACCGTCGATACGAGCGAGGGCATGGAGGCCCTCTATGGCAACGAGACCGTTTCGGAGCTCGATCCCCACTTCTGGCTCGATCCCCTCGCCGCAGTCGTCCAGGCCAAGAACATCGCAGGCGCGATGATCGCAGCGGACCCGGACCATGCGGCATACTATCAGGACCAATGCGACGAACTCGTCGAGAGGCTTGTGCAGTTGGACGCCGATTACAAGATCGGCCTGGAGAACAAGACGAAGGACGTCATCGTGACGACGCACGAAGGCTTCGATTACATGGCCCTCAGGTACGACTTCACGGCCTATGGCGCCGTCGGCATATCCGGTGAGGACCAGCCGAGCGCCGGCGAGATGGCGGACCTGGTCGACCTGGTTGAGGAACTTGATATAGATTACATCTATTCGGAACCGCTCTTCGATGACGCTATCATGCAGCAGATATCTGACGAGACCGGTGCCGAAGTGCTCATACTTGACGGGGTCCACGGAAGGAGCGGACCGCATGCCGAGATGGACTATTTCGAGATAATGAATGAGAACTTGGAGAACCTACGGAAGGGTCTGGGTGTAACGGAGTGAGCAATATGTCCGAGAAGGTGCTTGAGGTAAAGGGTCTGAACGTGCGCTACGGTAGCCTGAGGGCACTGGAGAACGTCTCCTTCGAGGTCCTCAAAGGCGATGTCGTCGGTGTCGTGGGCCCCAACGGCGGAGGCAAGACGACGCTTCTGAACGCGATACTCGGCAACCTGCCTATCGAGTCCGGGTCCGTTCATATCTTCGGTCAGGACATCAGCACCTTCAAGGAGTACAAGAGGGTCGGCTACGTCGCACAGAACGCGATCCAGTTCGATCCGATATTTCCTGCGACGGTCGAGGAGATCGTATCGCTCGGATGCATCTCGCGCGGAAGGCTCGGCAGGAGACTGAGGAAGGAGGACAGGGACAGCGTAAGGCGCGCCCTGGAGCTCGTCGAGCTGTACGACCTCAGGAAGAGGAAGATCGGTCAGCTGTCAGGCGGGCAGAAACAGAGGATATTCCTTGCGAAGGCCCTCGTCAACGAGCCGGACCTTCTCATACTGGACGAGGCGACGGCCGGTCTTGATATCTGCATAGAGGACAAGTTCATCGAGATGGTCAGGAAGATGAGGACCGATCGGGAGGTGACGGTAATCACGGTCTCGCACGATCTGTCCGGGGTCCTCCATCAGGCGAACAAGCTGGCCGTCGTCAACAGAACTGTCTACTTCCAGGAGGTCAAAGGGAGCGAGGACCCGACACAGGCGCTCAGGCACGCATATGGCGAGCACTTCACGTTCCTGTTCCACCACGACCACAGCAGCTGCGACATAAGGCCTATCAGCGTAGCCGCGGAGGAATCGAAATGAACGGGTTCGAGCTGATCCAGGACATGTTCGGCTATTCGTTCGTGCAGAACGGCTTGATCGGCGGCGTAGCTGCGGCGATAACGTGCGCAGCTCTCGGAGTGTTCATCGTGCTGAAGAGGTCGTCGCTCATCGGTGAGGGCATAGCCCACATGTCGTTCGGCGGCATAGCGATCGGACTTTTCGCAGGGCTCTATCCGCTCTACACGGCCCTCATATTCTCTCTCCTTGGAACGATGGCGATATCGTACCTTCACGATCACAAGTTGGTGTACTCCGAGACGGCGATCGGCATCCTGATCTCGTTCGGACTTGCGACGGGAGCTGTCGTGGCGAAGATGGCGGGCGGTTTCAACGTGGACCTGTTCTCCTATCTTTTCGGCGATATTTTGACGATTTCCCGGCAGGACGTCTATCTCGTAGGGGCCCTGGCCATCGTCGTGATGGCAGTGGTCATCTTCTTCTACAAGGAGTTCATGCAGCTGACCTTCGATGAGCAGGGGAGCAAGCTCGCCGGCGTTCCGGTGGGGGCGCTCAACCTCCTGTTCAACGTCATGGTGGCGCTAGCGGTCGTCGTCTCGATCAAGATAGTCGGTTCGCTGCTCGTGTCATCGCTGATCATCCTTCCAGCAGCGACAGCGCTCCAGATATCGAGGTCCTTCAAGTCTACAGTGCTATACAGCTTGGTCATCAGCGTGATCTCGGTCGTCACAGGCCTCTTCGCCTCGTTCTTCTACGACACCGCGACAGGAGGGGCGATCGTCCTCACGAGCATCGCCCTGTTCGTCCTAGCGTTGATATCGAAGAAGATCACGTCGAGGGAGGAATCTGTCCCGGCGCCCTCTTGTGACAAATGACACGATATCTCGATTTGAAGGGATGCCAGGGCATACTTCCACACGTTAATATTTAACATGTGAAAAAAACTTACCAATTTATGCAAAATTATTTCATATGTCTAATTGCAAATGAAACAATGTTCTAACTTAACACCTATTTATACGCCCTTCTGGAACATCGTTTCATTTAACAGGGGTAAAAAACGAGATAAGGATTATATATCAACAATCGCGTTTGAGTGGATGGGGATTCATAATGGGCTACGAAGAAGCGTTTCCACCAGCAGACATGAAGTGGGCGGGTAATGCCGCCAAGAGGTTTGCAAGCCCCTTTGTCGATGTACCGCACGACAGGATCGACGTAGATGCGATCATCCTGTCCCATGCCGCAGTGGCAAGTGGATACACGATCAGGGACTTCTACGAAAAGCCAGAACTAGGAATACACTGTGTCGCGTACGCATCGGCGATGTACGACCTGTTGCCAGTAACGCACTGGTTCTTCTCTTTGCCGTGGGTCACAGAGCTCGGCATCAGGCTGGAGTACAAGGACACCCTGCCACCAATCCCGGCAGCAGGACAAGAGCACGTCCTTAAGGACCCGTCCGATGTCGACAAGATCCACGTGCCGGACAAGAACGAGCTCGACAAGGGTTGGACCCTGCCGATGTTCAAGAGGTTGTATACATACGTCCAGAAGAACCTCGGACACACGCTCGTCCCGATCTCGTACGGTTTCGACCTCGTGGGAGCGGCAGCTGAACTGTGCGGTGTTGAGAACTTCATCATGTGGACCTTCACAGAGGAGGAAGCCGCAAAGAAGCTCGTCAGGAAGTACACCGAGACCGCCGTCAATGGCGCAGAGGGATTGGCAGACACTTTCGGATCGGCCATGCTCATCGTCGGTTCCGTTCTAGGAAACAACGATATCTTCTCTGACGAGGCCGTCAAGATGTACTCCGCGGACAACATGAAGTACTACGTCAACCAGTGCTTCAGAAAGGGAGCCGGCCCGCAGGTGTTCTACCACTTGTGCGGTAACCACGAGACCGACTACAAGGTGTTCAAGGACACTTTGATGTGGTCCCCCTTCACCGTTATCCACGCTGGATACAAGGCACGCGACCCGTTCCCGTCCGCTCTGCTCAAGTCGGAGTTCCAGGACAGGGCCACCTGCATGGGATCCGTCGACACCAAGTTGATGATCGCACCGAACCCGAAGGCTGTCTACGACCAGGCGAAGAAGCAGTTGCTCGAGGGACGTGACTCCAAGAGAGGATACATCCTCGGAACATCTTGCGAGACACCACCGTACACTATCCCAGGCAACATCTATGCTTTGACCAGGGCCGCTAGGGACTTCGGTACCTATGGAACATGGTGAGGTGAACTAAATGGAAGTCATAATGTCTGACGCGGTCAAGGAACTGATCGGAAAGAGGGGACTCAAGGTCGCTGACGTCGAAGAGGTCGTGAAGAACGGTAAGGCCATTCAGAAGAAGGGCACGAACCACTACATCGCATCCAAGATGATCGGCGATGTCACCGCCTACGCAGAGTACGATCTCGAGAGCGGCATCCTGAAGAAGAAGGCGAACGTAACGTCCGCCTACTCCCACAGGATAAAGCTGATCAAGGTCGACAAGTTGGACGAGGTGTCCGACTACGTAATGGGAAGCACCCCAGTACACAATGCGACCCTGCAGATGGAGTACATGACCGTCGTCCGTTCCGGACCCGGCCTGGCCACTGCAGACGGCTCAGTATTGATGGTCGAGGAGTACCTCGCCACCAAGACGCTTGCCGTCGCAGAAGGTCTTTTCGAGAAGAAGAGGGCATAAAACACTACAAGGCCGCGCAAGCGGCCCATCAAAACCATTTTTCTGTTTTACCGTTCTGATCCTTCATGGGCGAATGCCATCGCCGCTTCCGGGTACTTATCCTACGATGGTCTGGTCATCGGACCAGCAAAGATTCTTAATTGAATAGTAGATTCAGAAACGGAGTTCGGTGATATGACGAGAGAGAAGATCGGTGAGACCCGCAGCCTTTGCCCGCAATGCCTCAAGACAATACCCGCGATCAAGGTGGCCGAGAACGATGCAGTCTATCTCGAGAAGGAATGCCCCGAGCA
>JAJFUT010000083.1 GCA_021372315.1 Methanobacteriota archaeon | reverse complement strand
CTGAAAAACAAATCGATAGAGTTTTTAAGAGAATTCCTTATGGTGTCCCAAATGAACCAACCCCAATCAACAGTCAATTTTCAGGTGTAGCTACTTATGGGATGAATCGGTGGTCAGACCTATTTACGAGTAGACAATTATTAGCCCTTGGGACATTGCTGGAGAAGAGTAGAGATACAGATGACTATCTAAAGACCGAATACCCTGAAGTGTGGTCCGAGGCAATACATTCATACCTCGCGATCGGGTTCGATAGAACCGTAAACCAAATGAGCAACATTTCGCATTGGAACAAGGGAGGGGAGAAAATTGAAGGTACTTTTGCGAGATTTGCTTTACCCATCATGTGGGACTTCGCAGAAGTCAATCCATTAGCGAAAACATCTGGAGCTTACGAAAATCAACTTGAATGGGTTTACTTATACATTTGTCATGCATTGAAAGCAGTGTGTGAAGGATCAAAAGCTGAGGTAATAAATCAAAGTGCAATCAAACCAATAAAGGGATCATATGATGTAATTTTGACCGATCCACCATACTATGATGCTATTCCATATTCTGACCTAATGGATTTCTTTTTCGTGTGGCTGAAGAGAATATTATATGGCCAGGTAGCAACTAACGAATCGACTTTTGACCAAACATTGTCACCCAAGTGGGACAATACCATCGATGATGGAGAGCTAATTGATGATTCTAGTAGATTCGGCGGTGACAGGGTAAAATCAAAGGCAAATTACGAAGATGGCATGTATAATGTGTTCAAGAATTGTAATTCAGAATTAACTCCAAATGGTAGACTTGTTATCGTTTTTGCCCATAAGCAACCCGACGCATGGGAGACGTTAGTAAGCGCTATTATTCGTTCGGGTTTCATGGTAGAAGCAAGTTGGCCAATTCAAACAGAAAGACAAACTAGAATGAGAGCAATATCTTCAGCAGCATTATCATCGTCTGTCTGGCTAGTATGTAAGAAGCGTCCAAACGACGCAAAACATGGTTGGAATAATAAAGTCCTTGAGGAAATGCATTTTAACATTCAACTTCGCCTACGCGAGTATTGGGATGCTGGAATTCGCGGTCCAGACTTTATCTGGGCTGCAACTGGTCCTGCACTCGAGGCATACAGTAAGTACACGATCGTAAAGAAGGCCGATGATCCTGGTCAATTAATGACGGTTTCAGAATTCCTTGTTGAAGTGAGGCGCATCGTTATGGATTTCGTAGTTGGTCGTGTGCTCGGGGAAGAGGGCGAGCGGGACCGCGATTTGGATAATATCACTACCTACTATCTGTTGCATCGTCATGACTTTGGGTTCAATGATGCGCCAGCAGGCTCTTGTATTCTTTATGCTGTATCCTGCGATCTTTCAGATAGCGCTCTTACGGGTGAATATGATATCCTCCTCAAATCGGGAGGAATGGAAGAGCCAGAGGAAGATGAGGGCGAGGTTACCGAAGAGGATATCTCCGAGGAAGGCACCAGCAGCACCTTCAGATTGAAGGCATGGAATAACCGTAAGGGTAAGAATCTAGGACTGGATAGTAATAGTCGACCCGTGCCGCTGATCGATCGTGTGCACAAACTCATGCATCTTTGGAAAGAAGGCGATATAGCTAAGGTCGATGAGTATCTAGATATCAACGGACTCCTCAAGAACAAAATGTTCCATCGTATCCTGCAAGCGATAATTGAGCTATCCAAGGAAGGAGACGAAGAAAGAAGCCTGTTGGAAAGCATTAGCAATCATATCATATCCAGAGGTGGCGCGGTCAGCGCCCCTAAAGATATATCGGATTTCGGAGGTTGAAGTGATGAAAGAGCAGAGAAAGAGTACATGGAAGCCCTGGCATCAGGTAGTCAAGTTGAGCGAGGAACTTAAGACCGGGGATCTCTCCTTATCTCAGTTTGCAGCCGACCTCTATGATGTTGTAATGGACGAAGGTACCGACCTCTACCGTGACCCAAAGAAGTTCTTTGCCTTCACTTACCCTACCTATAACATGAGGGAACTAGCCAAAGACGTGGCGCTACGGTTGGCTGGTCAAAATGATAAGACGGTGAGGCAATTGGAGCTCACATACGGCGGTGGCAAGACTCACACATTGATCACTTTATACCACCTCTTCAATAATCCGGATGACCTCCCCGACATCCCTTCAGTTCGTGATTTCCGTTCCCACATCGGTATTAAACTTCCACGAGCTAGAATGGCCGTTTTGGTCTTTGACAAGATCGACCTTCTTGTGGGCGTCAATACAAAAGGCCCAGATGGAAAGACGCGTATGCTGAAACATCCATGGAGCATCCTCGCATACCAATTAGGTGGTGAGGCTGGACTTAGAATCCTCAACGGGTCTTCTTCATTAGAGGAGCGGGAAGAATATCCCGCCGAACCGCTGTTGAAAGAGATTCTTGCCCTGCCATCTAAGGATGATATGGCCACGCTTGTTCTCCTAGATGAAGTCTTAATGTACGCAAGAGTCAAGGTTGCCCAAGACCTTGCCTGGAAAGACAATCTGATAAACTTCTTCCAGTGCCTCACACAAGCTGCTACTAAAATACCAAACTGTGCACTAATCGCCTCGCTGCTTGCCTCTGATCCCAAGAAGAACGATCATCTAGGCAAGGAGCTTCTTCATGATTTGGGTAACATCTTCCGTCGTCAGAAAGAAGAAGGCGTGCAGCCAGTCAGTCGCGATGACGTGGCGGAGATCCTTAGACGCAGGTTCTTTGAGCCGAGCTCTATCATGGACCCTGCGACATTCAAGCCACAAGTTGTTGAAGCCCTCAAAGGTATCGTCGAGCTAGACGAACAAACAAAGAAAGAGGGCGAAGTAGCAGAGAAACGATATCTCGATAACTATCCATTCCATCCTGACCTTACGGATGTCTTCTACACTAAATGGACGAGTTTGGACGGATTCCAGAAAACGAGAGGAATTCTGCGTACATTCGCATTAGCACTGAGAGATGCTAGTAAATGGGACAATTCGCCTATAGTTGGCGTCAGCGTCTTCCTAGCTGAACCAGAAAAACAAGGATTAAGCGAGGCGGCCAGGGAACTGACAGGAGTTGCTGCCTCAGATGATTTTGAAGGCCCCAGACAGGAATGGGCTAAGATCATTGAAGGTGAGCTCGAGAAAGCCAAGGGCATACAAGCTGATCAACCAGGCATCAAGCATCGTGAAGTGGAACAGGCGGTCTTCACTACATTCTTGCACTCACAACCTATCGGCCGTAAAGCTCGAACACATGATCTGATGGTGATGCTTGGCTCTTCTAAGCCGGACAAGATAGATCTACAGAAATCGCTCTTGGCATGGATCCAGAATTCCTGGTTCTTAGATGAGGAAAACGTTGCTGGCGGGAAGAATGAACTCCCGGAGAACTGGAGGCTCGGAACCCGACCCAATCTTAAACACATGCATGACGACGCGCTAGCGCGAATATCCGTTGACCTCGTGGAATCGAAACTGGTCGATGAGATCGCCAAACGTGTCAGATTGCTGTCTGCAAGCATACCTTCGGGACTCAAAGTATATAGTATGCCTGAACGCCCTTCAGATGTAGCAGACAATGGTGAACTCCAGATCGTTATTCTTGGGCCTTATGCTTTGTCAGAGGTCGGTAGGCCGAGCAAGGAAGCGACCCGCTTTATCAATGAGACGACCTCAGAGGACCGACCTCGGGTGAACCGTAACGCAATCATAATCCTCACTCCTGCAAAAGATCTTTTACAAAATGCAAGAGATAACATCAAAGATTATCTCGCATGGGATGATGTGCGGACCCATTTTAAGGCCAATAGTGAGGATAAAGATAGTCGATTGAGTTCAGTCTCTGTCTATTTAGATTCGGCCAAAAAGACCGTACCCGAGTCCATAGCTCGGGCTTATTGTATTATTGTCACCGTCTCAGAGAAAAATGAAGTCATCGCATTCAAAGTCGATGTTGGCACTGACCTCCTCGCAGCAATTAAAGCAGAGAAGAAGGCACGAATCATGAGCCAGGCAATCACTTCCTCGGCTTTACTGCCTGACGGTCCATATGATATCTGGAAAGAGGGAGATAGATCGAGAAGGGTCAGTGACATCGTTGGCATGTTCGCCCAATTCCCTCATCTCCCAAAAATGTTGAGGCGTAAGGAGGTTCTTGACACCATTGTGCAGGGTGAATTACAAGGTGAATTCGTATTGCGTCTTACTAGGCCAGACCGCTCAATAAGGACATTCTGGAAGGAAACACCTGGTGAGGCAGACCTCAAGGAGCCGAGCTTGGAGCTGGTCCTACCACAATTCGCAGAATTGACTTCGATTCGATCGAGTATACTCACCAAAGATGAATTGCCGGGTATGTGGTTAAAAGAAGAGATTTCACTGAAGGATGTGAAAGACCTCTTTGATGGGACGAGAACGATCAATGTCCCTCGAACCGGTTTTGAGGATACTATGCTAATCCCAAGAGCCCCTCCCGTAGTAGTCGAGTCCGCGGTTAAGGAGGCGGTGGAGACAGGTCATATCTGGATACTCTCGGGACCAGCCACTCTGCTCGAACAAGAGGTCCCGCTTGGATTGTTATCCGATGATGCTCGTCTCAGGCAGCCTCCTGAACCGATCAAAACTCTTGATATCGTACCACCGAACCTACAAGAGGCATGGAAAGATGGGCAAGCATCAGCCTATTCAATCGGGCTCTTTTTATCCAAGAAGTATAGGATCAACTTGCCTTGGAAAACGGTAAAGGAGGCCATCGAAGGAGCCGCCCGAGTCCGATTGATTGAGGTATTGCCAGGTTCGGCCTCTTGGCCTTGTGACGAGGGCATGTCCAAGAGTGTGCAATTCAAGATCGTTGAATCCTCGACGGTCGCTCCCCCAACACATGGTCTACGGGGGGGTGCGGACCTTAGCATCGGAGATGTCCAGAACTTGAGTGAGGCTGTCGCAGACATCATTGGGAAGTATCCAGATATAGAATTGAAGGTCCATATTCAGCTGGAGGTTCCCAAGATGAAGAACAAAGATGATCTAATGAAGATTAATGAATTACTGAGAAAGGTGAACACTGAGTTGGAATTGAAGTAATTCCTGTCACGGACCAGTGAAAATTCCCCAAAATCGACCAAGTAATTTTCCTCACTCCTATTTATTGATCACCGACTTCCCGTTCTCGCCGGAGGGGGAAAGGCAGCTCCCGCTGCCCTCCTTGCCTTCATGCGATACGATTCACCGCGTATGTTCAGCGTGATGCCATGATGCAGTATCCTATCCAGGATAGCGCTGGCGATCACGTTATCGCCAAGGACCTCGCCCCACTCGCTGTACGCCTTGTTCGACGTGAACACCGTCGAGTTCTTCTCGTACCTCCTGGCGACCAGCTGGAAGAAGAGATGCGACTCCTGCCGCTCCAGCGGCAGGTATCCGATCTCATCTATGATCAGAAGCCTGTAGCTCGCAAGCTTCTTCAATGTCCGGTCCAGCTTTCCCCTCTCCTCGGCGGTCCTTAGCCTCTCCACCAGCAGCGGGGTGGAGATGTAGTATGCGGAGTAACCGGCCTTGATCGCCTCCATCGCCAGACCGATCGCGATGTGCGTCTTTCCGACGCCTGGCGGACCTAGCAATATGACGTTCTCCGCTTCCGCCACGAAGCGGAGCGTGCGGAGGTCGTCGAACACAGCCTTGTCGATCGAGGGCTGAAACCCGATGTCGAAGTCCTCGAGCCGCTTGCGCACTGGAAAGTGCGCCAGCTTCGTGTTCGTCTCGATGGCTGACGTCCTCCTCGCGCGGAGCTCCTCCGCGATCAGATGATCCAGCACATCGACGGTCGCAAGTTGCTTGTTCGCTGCCATCTCCAGCGTCGAGTCCAGGACCTCCTCGGCCGTTCCCAGCTTCAGCCTGAGCAGGTTCTCGTGCAACCTCTCCAGCGCTTCATGGCTCATGACGCTCCCCCCATGAACGCGTCGTAGGTGGAGAGGTCCCGCCTCTCCACCTCCAAAGGTGCCTGGAAAGAGAACATCGGAGCGGTCCCTTTGGAATTCTTCGCCAGTCTCTTCTCGTGCCTTGCCCTGCTCTCGTCCCTTTTCAGCTTGTGCAGACCGGCGAAATGCTCCGGGTCCCTGACCCTGACGTCACAGCCAGGCACGAGGTCGTGCCTGGCGATGACCTCGCCCGAGCATTTGATGACCAGCATCCCGTCCCTTATCTCGAGCTGGCACAGCCGCTTCGCATAGGTCCAGGGGATCGAATAGAAATTGTTGGCGTAGCGGACGAAGCATTCCCTGTCGGCCTTCCTCGATTCGAAGTACGTCAGCGAGTAAGGGACGAACTGGCCGAACGGCGTCAGCCCTTCCTTCGGCCAGCGTTCCCTCGGCACCTCATGCGTCGTGCCATGTACTTCCGAATTGACCCGGTCGCACCATGCCAGACCGAGCGAGTTCGCATGCGAGATGTCATTGAACTTCGAGCCGAGGAGAAAGTCCTTCTCGACATACTGCACCGTCCTCTCGACCTTGCCCTTCGTCTTCGCCCCCTCTATGCCGGGACGGCATAGGCGGGGCGTTATGCCGTAGTGCCTGGCGAAGTCCAGGTACATCGGGTTGAACGTCGATTCGGATGAGAGGACCGCCCGCTTCAGCACGACGCTCTTCAGATTGTCGTAGAGGATCGTCTTCGTCCAGCCACCGAAGTGTTCGAACGCCAGGAGGTGGCATTCGATGAACGTGTCGGTGCGGCAGTCGGTCGTCATGCGGATGAACCGCATGCGGGACCAGGAGAGGACCATGACGAAGACATAGACATGCTCGACGGTAGCACCGACCTGGACACGTCCCAGGTCGATCCAATCGACCTGAGCCTGCTCTCCAGGCTTCGTCTCGAAGCGGATCTCGGCAGAGATCCGGGACATCTCCTTGAACGGAGCGATGTACCGCTTGACGGTCGTGAGGCTGCCCGCATATCCTTGTTCCTTGATCTCCCGGAACAGCCTGGCGGCCGACAGGGGGTGTTCGGCCAGTCGCTTCTTCAGGTGGTCCTTGTAAGGATCGAGGACGCTCCCTCGATCCTCCCGTTCATATCGCGGAGGTTCATCCGCCGCGATATACTTCCTGACAGTCTTTCTGTCGCAGCCAGTCCTCAGACCGATCTGCTTGATTGACATCCCGCTCCGATGCATCTCCCTCATCTCCGACCAATCCATCGCGTCCCTCACTTCCTCCCCCTCAAAGGGGTATTAACGGGGGGTGAGGAATTTTAAATGGTCGATTATGAGGAAAATTCAGTGGACCATGACATTCCACAGGAACTGAATATGCCGCGATGATCTTGTCCGAATTGAACGATGGGTCCCGATGCTGCGCGGGGCTCTTGTATCTATGTTGGGACATTTGGTTTCGAATAACTTCGTGGCACTTTCGTATCCTTAAAAATAACAAAGACAGAGTCTGCTTTTACGGCGTCATGCAAACGTTGTCAAATGTCGTTGAGGCTTATTCTGTCGATGACTTTGCAAGCCTCTATCATTTTGTATGGGAGGGCTTCGATCCATACACCGTCCGAATCTTTGTCACCTATCTCTGATGCGATGAATAAAAATCGTTTTGTCTTCCGAACAACTGCGCCCCAGCAACGAGTAGCCTCTGGCTCTTCGAGCTCGTCAATCTCGCTCATCTCAATCCTCTCATACGCGTGAACATCATACCATTCGATGGCGACAACGTCCCCGATCTCCAATTTCTCTGGATCGATCGCTTCTTTCCTCTCTGATCTCTTATTCTTTACCATATTCTCCCTCCTATCAACGTAAACCCAACTTCGGAATGAATGCCAGATACGCCAACCTGAGGTCCTCCGGGTCGATGTGATAATAGATGTCGATGGCATCCGGCCTTGAATCCCCTCTCAGCTCCTGGATGTGCTCGCGTTGCATCCCCGCTCTTCTTAAATGAGTGGTGAACCAATGACGGCAGCAATGCGGGGTGAAGTGATCATCCAATCTTTCCGATTTCGGATTGTGAAGACCGACCTGTTGTGCGTGCTTGACGACGATGTCGTAAACGTGGTTCTTGTTCAGCCTTCCACCGCTCTGGCTTACGAACAGAGCCTTGGTATCCGAACGGACGTACAGGCGGCGCATGTTCATCCAGTCCTTCAGCACGCGTTTCGTCTCCTCGTCGAAGAACACCAGACGATTGCTCCTCTTGGCCGTGGGCTTGAGCTTGACGGACGTCTTGTCCCAATCGATGTCGTCGATGTCGATGTTGATCAGCTCGTTCCTTCTGACGCCGGTCTTGGCGAGCATAAGAACGACGGCACGGTCCTCGATGCTAATTATCGACCGAACGAGCATCGCCATCTGCTCCACGGAGATCAGCTTGCGACCTTCCTGCTGCATACCCTCGCCGTTCTTGTAGCGCTTGAGATACCTCTTGCGGACGGCCTGCACGGGATTCTCTTCGATCTTGTTGTCGAACAGCAGCCAATCGTAGAACGACGCCAAAGCGGAGAAGTTGTAGCTCAATGTCCGATAGGCGATCTTCCTCTCGCTGAGCAGGTAGTCGATGTACAATTTCAGGAGGTCCTTGTCAACCTCGGTCGGCGTCTTGTTCTTGGACATCAAGAAGGACATGAAGATACGCATCGCCGAGGCATAGCTATTGATCGAACCGTGGTTCATCCCCTGCAGCCGGCATTCCGTCTTGAACTGGTCCAGCATGGTGGACATGTTATCATCGAGAAGGATCTCGGACACCCTTCCCACGGGCATGGTCCTCGACTTATCGTCCATTCTTCCACCTGAACGTGCCGTCGTCGCTCTTGTCCACCAGACCGACATCCAATAGGAAGTTGATCGCTCTGCTCCACTTTTCCATGGCGTTCGCATTTTCCGAATTAATGCGCATCAGCTTCCACATGTCCTCGTAATGCACTCCGTCCCTCGGACCGTTGCGGATTACCAGGACCATGTTCCTGACCGTCGGGATGTCCACGCACCCCTCATTGGCCTTCATGTTCTCGCTCGACAGGTGGGAGAGCTCGACCTCCTGGTTCTGGAACGCCGAACGCAAGGTTTCGAGCCGCAGCTTCAGGTCCGCCACTTCCTTCTCGAGACGGCTGGCCTTCTCCTCCATCATCAGAGGAGATATCGACATCTTTTCCGTGCCCTGCCGATGTTGCTCCACCACCTCCAGGATGTACTTGGACAGCGGCATTCCCGCCGCCTTCGCCGCCTCTTTCCATTTCTGCAGAAGATCGGTCGTCGGCAAATAGACGTCCACCTTCCTCTGGCGTATCGTTTCCGTCTTGCCTTGATTAGGGCGTCCGGCGAGTTTATTAGTATAAGAAGTTTCGCTGTTGTGCATAATGTATAATAAATCGCTGGCTATTTAATTTTTACGGGTAAAAAAGTGCTCCCGCCGGGATTTGAACCCGGGTCGTTGACTCGAAAGGCCAACATGATTGGCCACTACACTACGGGAGCTTGTCGCGTCAATCTTGGAATCATTACTTAAATCTACCGAAGAACTTGGATGCAATATCAATCCATCATAGAATCGTTGTGCATGGCAATGCTCATATCTTGTTTTTCGCCTTTGTAAAAAAACTTCGACATGTCGCCTTTCTTTTCACAGCATCCTCATGTCTGCCAGTAAAAAATAATCATTCGAATCGGAATGGACAAATCAGCATTCCTTATATACTCGTTTAGGTTATGCGTCATATTGCGAATTGGAGGCTTTGATTGAGTCCACCTTATGAGGAAGTGCAGTCTGGCGAGGAAGTGATCAAGTTACGCTATCCCAACCGAAAGGAGGGAGAGATCTTCGGCATAGCCGACCAGCTGCTTGGTGGATCTAGGATCCGAGTCATGTGCGCGGATGGAGTGGCCAGGATGGGCCGTATCTCCGGCAAGATACGCAAGCGCATGTGGATCCGTGAGGGCGACCTCGTCATAGTCACGCCCTGGGACTTCCAGGACGACAAGTGCGAGATCTCGCACAGGTACACTAAGACCGAAGCGGCGATCCTCGCAAGGAAGCGCGTCCTTCCGAAGGCGTTCGAGAACATGTTCTAAGATCGTGGTGTTCTAAATGGCAAAACCCTTCCAGGAGGGGGAAAGGCTCGACCGTCACGTCGAATCCCTCCGGCTCTTCCGTTGTGAGGAAAGCTCGAACGATGCCCGGAAGGTGCTCGACGAGGTCTTCGACAGAAGGACCATGACGGCCCTTTACAAGCTCATGTCCAACGGTGTCATCGACCATCTCGATTTCGCGCTCGCCACCGGCAAGGAAGGCAACGTCTTCCGCGCGACGACGCCTGACGGCGATCTCATCGCCCTGAAGATCTACAGGATCAACACCGCGACGTTCCGTTCCATCGCCACGTACATCGAGGGCGACCCGCGTTTCAAGGGGCTTTCGGGCAATCATCGCAAGCTGATCTATGCCTGGTGCACCAAGGAGTTCAAGAACCTCTCGAGGATGGTCGCGGCGGGCGTTCGCGTGCCGCAGCCCATCGACTTCCACGAGAACCTTCTTCTTATGGAGTACCTCGGCACGGACGAGACGGCGGCCCCGAGCCTGAGGAACGTCGAGCTCACCCAGGAAGAGGCCGAGGAGTTCTACAAGGAGATCGTCAAGTTCATCAAGCTCATGTACAGGAAGGCGAAGCTGGTCCATGGCGACCTGAGCGAGTACAACATCCTGGTGCACGAGGGCGTGCCTTGGATAATCGACTGTGGACAGGCGACGCTGACCGATCATTACAATGCCAACGAGCTCCTGCTTCGCGATATCAAGAACATCAATAGGTACTTCCGCTCGCTCGACGTAAAGGTAAAGAGCGATGAGGAAATCATGCGGCTCGTCAAGGGTGTGAAGAAATGAAAGGCGTGCGCGTTCCAAAGGACAGGGTCGGCGTTCTCATAGGGAAGGAGGGCGAGACCAAGGCGTATATCGAGGAAAGAGCGAAGGTGAGGCTCCAGATCGACGGAGAAGGGGAGGTGATGATCGATGACAGGAACATCGAGGACCCCCTGATGCAGATCAAGATAATGGACATCATCCGCGCCATAGGGAGAGGGTTCTCCCCGGAGCACGCGTTCCGCCTCTTTGACGATGACGAGTACTTCGAGCTCATGGACATCGACGAGTACGTCGGCAAGAAGCCCGATCAGCTTGCGCGCGTCAGGGCAAGGGTCATCGGCACCAACGGAAAGACCCGGAGGCTCATAGAGAACCTGTCAGGCGTCTTCATATCGGTCTACGGGGACACCGTCGGCATCATCGGCAACAGCGTCCAGATGCCGATAGCCCGAAGCGCCGTGGACATGCTGCTGAGAGGCAGCGAGCACGCGACCGTGTACAAGTTCCTGGAGCGCCAGAGGTCGACGTTGAGGATAGCGGAGATGGGTTTCGAACCCTGAGCTCGTGTCAGAACGATATGACGGCCGGAGCTGGGACGGCCGTTTTTATTATATTCATTAAATTAAAAAAAGATGAAAAAGGTTTGGGAAGTCACTTCTTGTCGTAATATTTGCTCCATTCCTTCGTTTCCTTCTCGGTCTTCTTGTCGAAGGTCCCAGGTCCGCTCCTTCCCTTTCTCCTGGACAACACGACGACCCCGACGGTCACACCGCCTGCGCAGACCGCTCCCAATACCAGTGCTCCGAAGTACTGGCTAAGGAAAGATTCACCCCCGACCGTGACATTGGACGACTCCGTGAGGTCCGTCACTATATCGGTGGATATGGAAGGGTCTTGGACGATCGAATTTCCCCCGGGGAACGACATTCCCATCAGAGCGATGAAACCCGTGAACGCGCTCCCTCTGAAATGCATGGCCGCGAACGCATGCGCCGCCACGACCTGAGCCTTGACCTGCTCCTGCTCCCCATCCACCGTCGCGTTTTGGACCCACTCATAGGTTGCGATGTTGGTGTTCTCGCCCCGGAAGGTGAGCCTGTTCGTGTAAAGGGCCTGCTTATTTGCGCTGACGGACCCAGTGGTTTCGTTCATCGAACCTTCAGATCCGTTCCCCCACATCGCCCCGTCCTCGCCCATGTACGCGACCATGTGCCTGAACTGCCAAGTGTTCAGAGCCACAACCGTGCTCGCGGGTATGTAGTTGCCTACGATCAGCCCGTATTCCATCAGGAGCATCGGCTCCGAATTCAAGGGGTCGAAGTCCCATCCCTCGATGTCCTTGTCCCATTTGACGTCGTAGCTGGTGACATTTCCGCTGTAAGTCTTGCCTTCGCCCTGCTGGACCTTCTTAACGAATCCGCTGTTCGTAAGTGTGACGTTGTAATTCGGTACGGACATCCCATCTATATGCTCGGTCGAGGCCTGAAGGTTGAAGGTGAGCGTCATGTTGTCGAGCACGCCGTTCCCTACGCTGGTATCGACGCCGTCGGCGATCGCCTCATATGCCAGATCCCTAGCGGTGAGGCTGAACGTCCATGTGCGGACACCGTCCTCCTCGGAATAGTCGACCTCGGACTGCTCCCACGCGGCGGCTAGGTCCACCCTTTTGAACAGCGGTTCAAGGTCAGGGCTCGTTGAGGTGTAGTCTGAGTAGGTCCCTGTTGATCCGTCGTAAGCGCGGACATAGCTCGCGATACCGTCCCCCGACCCGTCGCTGTACTCGATGATGCTGTCAAGTTTCACAGCATGGATCGTGTAGATCTTGAGGAGGTGGTCCTCGACCAGTGTGGTACCCTGGGCATTGGTGATCGTCGCAGAGGCGATGTACCTAGACATGACGGTCACCAGGTAGATATTGTTCTCGTTCCCTTCAGTTCCCCACACCAGTCCGAACCTGGCATCGTTCCCGAAGTTGAGATAGAAATATTCTCCCCCGCCAAGGTCGGTCGTCGTTCCTGTCTCGACCGCGATTTCCGTGCTGAGGTCCGTCGCTTCCTCTGCCGTCGCAGGGACCGACAGGAACGTCATGCATAGCATCGCGGCCAATCCGATCATGAATAGCTCCTTTGCTTTCATCCGATCATCTCCTGATGAACCTACTTGCCTTGGCGGTATAAGAACGCCGGGACTCGTTTCGCCTCGTTTTCATCATCGTGAGCTTGATTCGTCCGATCGGATAAGAAGTGCAAAACAATCATAAACGAAGGTGACGTATTCGACCCGATGGCCCGAACCGTCTCCAACAGCGAAAAGGTCCTGATCCTGCTAAAGGACCTGGAAAGCTATTGCGATGCCGTCGAGGTGCCGTTCCTGTTATGCCAAGAAGGGATGGCAGAAAGGCTTGGATTGCAGATACAGAACATGTCCCGCACGCTGGCGAAGATGCAGGAGGAGGGGCTCATATCCGAGCGCCTTGCACATGTCAGCGGCGCCGGCCGAAGGCGCAAGGTCTACCACCTGACCGAGACAGGTAGGGTCGCCGCATCAAAAGTGGTCGAAGACATAACTGGATCCCAGGCATCTGTAAGGGAAGGGAAGACGACAAGGACGATGACCACCAACGAACTTCTGTCGATGCTGCGGGACCGAGGAAAGGTCGTTCCGTTGTTGGACCTCGTCGACATCCTTTCCAAAGATCTCGTCGCGATCGAAGACCTTCCTTCTGGACGATCGCGTCAGGAGATGCCCCCATCGTTCCTGGCGATAGGAAAGCCGGACCCAGTAGAGATGATCGGGAGAAAGGAGGAACTGGCGGGCATCGATTCGCTCATATCGGACCCGAAGGTGAAGTGCATACTCATATGGGGTTTGCCGGGGATGGGCAAGACCACGCTAGGCATGGCCATGTTCGACCGTCTGAAAGGGGGGAGGCCGTTGTTCTGGTACACGGTCAGGGAGTTCGATTCGGACAACGACGTGCTCGAGCCTCTGGCAAGCATGATGAGAGAGTCGGGTCAGCGTCTCACCTCCAACGCCTTGGCAACGGCCGACATCGCTCAGATGTACGGGCCGTTGGCTTCCGACCTTTCCAAATGGAAAGGTATCATATTCATCGATGACGCCCACAAATCAGGGGAGAGCATGAACATCGCGCTCAATCTGCTCATGGAAGCATGCAAAGCGCAGTCGGGTTCCAAGATCGTCCTGATGTCGAGGATGATGAACAGAGCGTTCTCGCATAACAGGGAAGACCTCGTGGACGTCGAGCTTCAAGGATTGAAGCCATCCGATGCGGAAGAGATGGTCCGCAGCGCCGGACATGAGGCGGATGGGTTGCATCTCGAAGGGACAAAAGGAAACCCTTTGCTCATCCAGATGGCTGTTCGAAGCAGGGGTGGCGAGGAACCGAGATCGTCATCGGATTATGTTGATAATCTCTGGTCACATCTGTCGGAGAAGGAAAGAGAGTGTCTCAAAGCCCTCGCAATATACCGAGAGTTCGTGCCGCCAGCAGCT
>JAJFUT010000016.1 GCA_021372315.1 Methanobacteriota archaeon | reverse complement strand
GGACCCGAAGGTCAGGGACGCCAACAACCTCAATGCGTCGGCGGAGGAGACGCTGGATGCCATCCGGTTGATCAATGAGGTCGGCGGGGTGAGAGGGGCGAACGGCCTTCCAAAGGTCCTCCCGGGGCTAAATTTCATCGTTGGTCTGGATGGCGAGAGCGAGGACACCTTGCCCCTTAACGTGGAGTTCCTCAAACGGGTCCTTGACGAAGGACTGCTGCTCAGAAGGATAAACATCAGACAGGTCATAGGCATCCGCAGGGAGTTCACGCCGACCTTGAGCCATGGCCATTTCCTCAAGTTCAAGGAATGGGTCCGCCAGGAGGTGGACCACGCCATGCTGATGAGGATGGTCCCTCAGGGAACCCTCATGACCGGCATATTCACCGAGCTGAAGGAGGGCAAGGTGACGTTCGGAAGGCAGATCGGGACCTATCCTCTGCTGGTCGGATTCGCTCATCCGGTCGAGCTTTCCAGGTTCTATGACGCAAAGATCGTCGGCTGGGGGTTCCGCAGCATAACGGCCATCGAGTACCCGCTCAGGATCAACTCCTGCCATATCTCGGCCATCGAATCGCTTCCGGACGTCGGAAGGAAGAGGGCCATGAGAGTGTTCAGGGCGGTGCCTTTCAAGGGACCGGAGGATTTCGTCGCTTCGCTGGACGACCCTGCGCTGGGGAGATCGCTCCTCGAGTATCTCTCCTTTGAGACGAAGGCCTGATGTAAGGTTTTTATCGGCACATACGGATGGGGCCGAACGATGGAGACCCACCACCTTTCCCGTTATCCCTTCCTCAAGGCAGCGTCCGAGCTGGTGAGGGCGAACTCCGTCTCCCTCGACGATCTTCTGTCGCATCCGGCCTACGAGGAGTCGAGGCGGAGAGGGAAGCAAAGGGTCCTGGACGCGCTGAACGACCTCAAGGTAGGTCAGGCGCCTTCCTCGGCAGACGATGTCACGAACCTGCTGGAGGTCCTGAGCTATCCCGTCGCTAGGGTGTTGGTCTCATGCGTGGCGGACGAGTTCCTTGTGAGAAGGTACGCGCTGGCCGAGGCGAAGACGATGAACGAGCGCCTCGAGACGGCGGACTTCGACGTGATGATCGAGGTCGCCGAGGACCTCGGCGTGTCGGCACATCTGGAGTCCGACATGCTTAGCATGCATTTCTGCGATTTTCTGAGATACACGTCCGGTCTGAGAGGAAAGGATTGGAAGCTCGTGAACCACGAGATGAGGAAGGGCTACGTCCTCCTCTCGAAGAAGAAGTTCGGAAGGGTGCTGGAGCAGGCTCTGAGCGAGCGGATCGAGATGGAGCTACCCCTCCCCGTCACCGATGATATAATCGGCGCGGTCTCGAAGGACGTGGCGGAGATATCGGAGATCGTCGCCCAGCTCAGGGAGAAGATGAGAGACCAGGATTTCGGGGAGATAACTATCACCAAGTTCCCTCCCTGCATGAAGAAGCTGACGAGCATGGCAGAGAAGGGAGAGAACATGCCTCACGCCGGACGTTTCGCCATCACCACGTTCCTGAGCACGCTCGGAATGCCGGTCGACGACATCGTCAAGACGTTCTTCTCATCGCCCGACTTCGACAACTCGATGACGGTGTACCAGGTGAGGCACATCACCGGGGACGGGATGGGCAAGAGATATTCGTGCCCCGAGTGCGCTACCATGAGGACCAACGGCATCTGCGTCGACATGGACGACCTTTGCAGGAGCGGCAGGATCAGGCACCCTCTGGGATACTACCGCGTCAAGACCATGAGCAGCAAAAGAAGAAAGGATGAGCCGGAGAAGGAGCAGAAGGTCGAGGCTCCAAGACCCGCTTGACCTTACCCCTCACTCACTTGTTCTCCAGAGCCTTCCATGTTTGCATAGCGCGCTGGATCGCCGTGTAGTTGCCGATCACCGCGAACCAGACCATCATTAGCTCGAAGATCGAGATGTCATAATCGAGCAACTCGAAGGTGCGGTCGCCGGTCACGAGCGTGTAGACGAGCTGGACGATGGGTGTGATGAACATGAGGACGATCCTGTCCGCCCGCCCGAGCAGTCCGGCGTACATCCTGCCGATGCCGAGCGCCTGGGCCTGCGTGCCCATGTACGATGTCATCAGAACTCCTAGCAATGCAAGTATGCCGAGATAGATGTTGCACCACCCGCTAATCGCCACACCGCCGATCATGAAGATGTCGGCGTAGCGGTCGAACACGTGGTCGATGAAGTCCCCGCGCTTGCTCTCTTTGCCGGCGATCCTGGCCACCTTGCCGTCGATCGCATCGAGGTATCCGCTGACTATGACGAGGACCGATGTGAGAGGCAAAAGCAGCTTCCAGCTTTCAAAGCTGTAATAGGCCGTCACTCCAGTGAGGAAGGCGAGAACCAAGGCCAGGAACGATATGACGTTCGGGTCGACGTTCTTCAGCGCCTTCGCGGCCGGCATCAGGAACCTTTCCGCCTTGTCCCTCTTCGCGTCTAGTACCACTTCAACACCTCATCGCTCCAGTCGATATTGCCCGCGCCGTACTTGTCCGTTTTCCCATCGAGGATCTCGAACACGGCCTCTGCAACAGACACCGGGTCCATCTCGGTGGTGTCCAACTCGTAGACGGTATCGTTGAGTTCGAGCGCCTCGATCAATATCGTGTCGACCGCTTCGGCCTCAGCGTTCTCCCGTACCTTCTTGGGCGACCATCCCCTTGATGCCAGCCTTTCCTCCAGGACGGAGGGGCGGCACCTGAGGACGATGACGATATCGGCATCGACGAGGTGAGCAAGATGTCCCACGAGCACTGTCCTTTCGTCGCCCCTCAGATGATCGACGGCCTCGTCCAGCTCATCTGGGTCGATGTCATAGCTGTCCCGTTTGATATCCTTCTCCTTCAGGAGCCCTTTCTCTTTCGCTATGTCGGACACCTCGTGAACAGGGATGCCTCTGGACATCAGTTCCGTTCCAACCGTCGTCTTGCCGGTCCCGGGCGTTCCAGTGAGGGCTATGAGCACGGGGGTCAATCACATTGCATGATAAAAAAGGAGATCGAGGATGCAGACCTGTCGTGCATCCTCTGCCCCCATGGACCTGTTCCCCCATCATTAGGTCTTAGCGAGGGACTGCAAAGATGATATTAAAACAGTAATTGAGCATGCTACGGTTAAGTTCAAATATCATTTCCGATAAAAACGATCTGCCAGATCATGGAATTACTCGTTGTCGTCATGGCCGGGCGCCAATGAATCGTAGAAGAAGAGATCGAGAAGGGCCTCCCTGCGCATCTCCCTGCTCTTCCTCAAAAGAGGTTCGGTCACGGTCCTGGTGAATTCAAGGTCGTACCTGATGTCCATGAGGATCAACCCCTTTGGGTCCGCCAGACCGAACGAGGAGTCCTCTCCTTCGAGCGCCCTCCTGACCTGAGCGATCGTCGCGTCCCCCCTCCCGACCTTCTCCATCGCGGCCACGGTCCTTCGGACCATGTTCCTGAGGAACTCCCTGGCGAAGAGGTCGATGACGATGAGCTCTCCGGCCTGAGCGACCCTTATGTCGTTGACGGTCTTCATCGTCGACCTTCCCTCTGGCTTGCAGAACCTCTTGAAATCATGCTTTCCGATGAACATCTCGGCGCATTCAGTGAACCTGAGGATGTCGATGCCAGTCGCATCAAGGTGATACCGGTACCATCTCTCCTTCGCCCTTCGCGGGGAAAAGCTTTCCGGCACCTCCGCCAACGAATGGAAGTACACGTCGTCGCAGACGGCGTTGAGCGCGTGGAGCAGCCGGTCCTTGCTGAAATCCGTGTCGAAGCAGACGACGTTGCATAGCGCGCTCACACCTCTGTCCGTCCTGCTGGCGACCCTGAACCTAGCGGACACGGGGCCATCGATCGCCTCGATCTTCATGAGCCCCCTTATGATCTCACCCTCGACGGTCCTGACCCCTGGCTGCCTCTGGGAACCGTTGAACTCCTTTCCCGGATAGGCGAACTTAAGGCCTGCGCGCCACATCCGCGTTCAATCTCCATTCTGCCTGATAATCGTTTTGAGGGAGTTCGACAAGGCAGGATGCTCAGTGAAAAGGCAATATAATGCTGCGATTCTCCCGGGATTGCTATGGTCAGCTTCAGGGTCGTCTTGGTGGAACCGCAGACGGACGGTAACGTCGGCGCGGTGGCCAGGTCCATGGGTAACTTCGGTTTCAAGGAGCTCTGCATGGTCTCCCCTTGCGAGATCACGGACGAGGCTTACAAGAGGGCCAAGCACGGCGGGGACATCCTGAGGAACGCGAGCGTGGTCACGAGCTTCGAGGACGCCTTGAAGGACTGCTATCTCGTGGTCGGGACATCGGGGATCATAACCCACGGCGACGCTCATTTCGTCAGGATACCGATCACGCCGAAGGAGTTCGCCGAGAAGAGCGTGGGCCTGGAGGAGAACGTCGCCCTCGTCTTCGGAAGGGAGGACATCGGGCTGACGCAGGAGCAGCTGTACCGATGCGACCTCCTAGTGAACATCCCGTCATCGGATGACTATCCGACGCTGAACCTTTCGCACGCCGTCACGATCCTTCTCTACGAAATATTTACGCTCCAGGGCAAGCCGAGCAACACCAGGCCCTCGAGCGACGATCAGAAGGAGCTCATGTTCAAGTTCTTCCTGGAAGTGCTTGAGGCCATCAACTATCCGAAGTTCAGACGCAAGAAGACCGAGGTCATGTTCCGGCGGATGATGGGGCGGGCCGTTCCCTCGCGCTGGGAGTACTATACGATAATGGGTGTGTTCGGGGGGTCGGCGAAGAAGATCAGGCGCCTCGAGATCGAGAACGCCGAGCTTAAAAAGAAGCTGGAAGATCCGTGATCAGCGGCCGTATTTCTTCAGCATGACGGAGATGTCCCTTGTCTGCGCCATGCCGTCCACCATCTCCTCGGGGATCTCGCTGATCCCGGTTATGACGGCGATCATGCGTATCGTTGTCTCGTTGTCATCGTTTATCCTGACGCCGAACTTGATGTTCGCATCCTCATCCAGATGTTGCGTTATGCCTTCGAACACCTTGTGAGCCTTCCTTAGGGTCAGACCGCTTCCGCCCGAGAGATGGATTATGGCGCCAGTACCGCCCTTGATGTCGATGTCCAGCAGTGGGTTGTTGATCGCATCGTTGACGACCCCCTCCGGGTCCGCGTTCTCGCCGTAGAGGATCGTCGACACCCCTCCGTTCGAGATGACCGTCCTCAGGTCTGCGAAGTCCAGGTTGATCAAAGATGGCTTGGTGAGCGCGTCGACTATGCCTCGTATGAGCTCGGCTATGAGCTGGTCCATGACGCCCAAGGCCTGATTGAACGGTATGTTGCCGACCATGTCGACGAGCCTGTTGTTGTCCAGCATCAGGATCGTGTCGGAGCAGTCGCTCAGGCGGCGCAGACCCTTCAGGGCATTGTCCTTCCTGATCCCGCCCTCGATGTGAAATGGCAATGTCGCGATCGAGATGACCACGGCCCCGTTCTTCCTGGCCGCGTCCGCGACGATCGGCGCGGCGCCGGTCCCGGTGCCTCCGCCCATACCGACGATTATGAAACAGAGATCGACGTCCCGCATTATCTGGTCAAGGATCCCTCCGGCGTTCTTGGCGCAGGTCTCACCCACGTCCACCTTCCCGCCGGCCCCTCGGCCCTTCGTGTACTCGGCGCCGATAAGGAGCCTGTTCGTGGCGCTAGTGGCCTTAAGACTGATGGCATCGGTGTTCATCGCCAGCGTCTCAGCGCCTTCGAGCCCTATTATGTTGAGACGATGTACGCTGTTGCACCCGGCCCCGCCACACCCAACTACGAGTATCTTCAATCGATGGATATCGTAATCTGATATCTCGCCTCCGTAGCTGGATCCCATCCCTAGTTCTCCCCCGGAGGGCTTTAGCGAGTTACTTCATCTCGCTCACGGCCCTTTCGAGACGTATGCGAACGTATTCCCGAACAGCGTTCCTGATCGCGTCATCGATCGATACCGAGTCGCCCTCTTGCACCAGTGCCTCCAGCTCGACCAGCTTTCCCTTTGGCAGTTCGACCGTGACCCTCTCGATGTACTCGGGTGTGAAATGGGTCTCGATGAAGCTGTCGATGGCCGCACGGATGGCGTCCGAGATGGTCGGGTACTTGGCGTCATCTACCAAGGCCTGCAAGGCTTGCAACTTTTCAGCTGGAATGCGAATTGTGATCCTCTCGGTATCGCTCATGGCACAACTCTGGAACGATGCGTCTGACGTATTTAGTTATTTTGTCAGACAAATGCAAGATTGGTTTGTGAATATATAAACGTTACAGAACCCCATAAAGTTAACCCCAGATGATGAGGGCATTCTCTGTTTTAGACCGTTTTCATGTTCCCTGATTCCGAGGTAGGAACGGTCTTGAAGAACCTGAGATGGGCCTGATACAGCTCATCATTCTCACAAAGATGATGTGTCGAAACGATATCGAATTTAAAAATATAATCGAAATAATAATGTTCAGAAAACGGATATTTTTCTATCGATGAATGGGTATATCCTTAGAATCGTTCAATTTTGAGCAAAATCCTTTATATAAGCTATTTAAATACCACGAAAAAAGGTGACCTTATAATGGCCAAAATCAAGATAGAGAATGTTGTGGCGTCGACCTCCCTCGGGGAGGAACTAGACCTCCAGTCCATCGCATTGGCCCTCGATGGAGCAGAGTACGAGCCCGAGCAGTTCCCTGGCCTGATATACAGATTGAAGGACCCCAAGACCGCCACCCTCCTGTTCAGGAGCGGAAAGGTCGTGTGCACCGGCGCGAAGAGCCTGGAGCATGTGAAGATCGCGATCAACAAGGTCGCCAAGCAGATCGAGAAGACCGGCATCAAGGTCAAGTCCAATCCGGAGGTCACGGTCCAGAACATAGTCGCATCCTCGGACCTGGGGCAGGATATCAACCTCAACGCCATAGCCATATCCCTTGGATTGGAGCGCGTCGAGTACGAGCCAGAGCAGTTCCCTGGACTTGTATACCGCATCGACGTGCCGAAGGTCGTCGTCCTGTTGTTCGGATCTGGCAAGCTCGTCTGTACCGGAGCTCGCGTGCCTCAGGACGTTGAGGCGGCGGTCAATAAGATAACCGAAGAGCTCAAGGCAGCTGGTCTGCTAAGGTGAAACCCGTTCCATTCATCCTCGACAACCATCTTCACCTTCAGCCAAAGGGGAGGGGGGTCGAGGCCATCAAAGAATTCTCCAAGGCCGGCGGCACGCACGCCATCCTAAGCCATATGCCCTATGAAGAGGTCTGTATCAAGAGCTCCGAGGATTTCCGAAGGTCCTACCAGATAACTCTGGACATGATGGACCTGTGCAACAAGCAGACGGAGGTCAAGATGTTCTGCACAGTTGGGCCCTATCCGGTCCTGCTCATCGACCTCGCCAAGGAGCATGGCCTCGAAAAGGCCAAGCAGATGATGGTCGACGGGATGGACCAGGCGGGCGAACTCGTAAGGGAACGCAGGGCGATCGCCATCGGAGAGGTCGGTCGGCCTCATTTCCCCGTCGAGGCGGACATCATGGAAGCGTCCAACGACATCCTCCTTCATGGAATGAGGCTATGCAAGGAGATAGGATGCGCGATCGTCATCCACGCTGAGAGCGCAACGCCCGAATCCATGGAGGACCTTGGACGATTGGCCGACAAGGCGGGCCTTCCGCGTGACAAGGTCGTCAAACATTACTGTGCGCCGCTGGTCCTGCCCGAGGAGTCGAGGGGGCTCATGCCTTCCGTCCTTGCCAGCCGCAGCGCGCTCCAAGAGGCTTTGTCAAAGGGCGACCGCTTCCTCTTGGAAACAGATTACATGGACGACCCTTCCAGACCTGGTGCGGTCCTCGGCATAACGACCGTGCCCAAAAGAGTGAAGGGGGCGCTCCTGTCGGGCAATCCCTTCGAAGATGCGTTATGGAAGGTCGGCAAGGACAACCCGGAAAAGACCTATGGCATCAAGATAGAGTGAACCACATCAACGTATCTCGAACTGCGAGAACTCATCATTCGACGTCAGCCATATGATGTCGATGTGGTCCACCCGGGCCTTGGGGTGCTCCTCGGAAAGCAATCGGATCACCTCGTTGATCGCATCGCCATCGCCTTCGAACAATGCCACGACGGATCCGTCTGACATGTTCTTCACCCAGCCATTTACACCAAGCTTCCTGGCGAACCTCCTGGTGAAGTCCCTGAAATGCACGCCCTGCACGCGCCCCCTGAACCTCACCTCCGCCCTCGATGACATGGATATATCGTGGTAATAACGTCTGACATCGAACTTTAATCTTCCCTCATGGTGGGATTTGCCGAGTGGCCATGTTTATCAAAGGTTTTTTATTAATTCAGATGAATGAGGGTTCAACTTTGTGACATTCACAATAGGATGGGATTTGGGATGATGAAATCGCTGGTCGAGGAAGCTTTAGCTAAAGAGAACGACGTGCCTATGAGGCCCGAGCCTAGAATGCAGATGATGCCGCCACCTATGATGGACAACTCGGACGCGGAGCTCATAGAGCTTTTGCAGAAGCTCAGGACAAACATCAAGATCATCGGTGTCGGGGGCGGGGGCTCCAACACTATATCTAGGATATCCGAGGAGAACATCGCCGGGGCAGAGACATACGCGGCCAACACGGATGCGCAGCACCTGCTCGCCGCCCGCGCGCAGCACAAGATCCTGCTTGGTCGCAGGAGCACGAGGGGCCTAGGCGCGGGAGCGATCCCGCAGATGGGGGAGGCGGCGGCAAGGGAGGCCGACGTCGAGCTGAGGAAGGCCTTGACCGATGCCAACATCGTCTTCGTCACCGCTGGAATGGGCGGAGGCACCGGGACCGGCGCCGCAGCGGTAGTGTCAGAGACGGCAAAGGGGCTAGGAGCTCTCACCATAGCCGTCGTCACCACGCCGTTCAAGGGCGAGGGAAGGCTCCGCTTCGAGAACGCTGAGTGGGGGCTGGAACGCCTTAGGAACGCGGCTGACACGGTAATTGTCATCCCGAACGACAAGCTCATACAGCTCTACCCGAAGCTCTCGCTGAACGCGGCCTTCAAGGTCGCCGACGACATCCTGACGAAGGCGATCAAGGGGATCACCGAACTTATCACGAAGCCAGGGCTCGTCAACCTCGACTTCAACGACCTCAGGACGATCATGAAGGGCGCGGGCGTCGCAATGATCGGCATGGGTGAGAGCGATGGAGACCCGCAGGACAGGGCGATGGAGGCGATCGAAGCGGCGTTGAACTCCCCGCTGCTCGAGGTCGATATCTCGACGGCGACCGGGGCGCTGGTCAACGTGACCGGCGGTCCCGACATGACCATCGCGGACGCCCAGATGGTGGCGGAAGAGGTCCATAAGCGCGTTAGCCCGAACGCGAGGATAATATGGGGTGCCGGAGTGGACCCGTCCCTGGAGCACAGGATCAGGGTCATGGTCGTGATGTCCGGAGTGAGGTCGTCGCAGATCCTCGGCAGGTCCGAGGAGTCGCGCAAGATGAAGGGCGCGGACCTGGACTTCATTAAATAAACATCTTACATCCCTTCCTTTTTTGGCCATCGCGAGATGGCCCCCTCCTCCCCATCTAATGCTCAATCGATCTGGAACAGGTCCTCGACCCTGACCTTGAACAATCGAGACATCTTCATAGCGAGCCTGAGGGACGGGTCGGATCCCTCGCTCTCGATCGCGATTATCCTCTGACGGGAGACTCCGACCTTCTTAGCTAGCTCCTCCTGAGTGATGTTGGTCATCGCCCTGTACATCCTGACTTTATTCTTCATCGGGTCCTTTCCAGAATTCCGAAGGATGTCGAGTTTTATTTACTTTTTGTTTATTTTCATTCACAAAAAGTCATATGATATATGCATAATGTAAAATTCAATTTACGTTTATTATAGTTAATAAATTATATAAATTTTCAGAAAACAATTGAAGACCAGTTTTTATTTATTGATTCGATATATTATTTGAATGAGGCATTTTTATAATTTTGGACCGAAACATTTTATTACATTCGATGTGGTAACCTTAGATCACTAAGTGATACCTTGGGGTATCATTAGATTCAAGGTGAGTATCCAATGAAGTCCTTCATTACCGATGCGATGTCGAGGGCGGGTCCTTCCGGCGCCCCTGAAATGATGACCAGCTACAGGAGCCCATCGGCTGACGACGAGGAGCTCGAGCGCATCCTGATGAGCCTCAAGACCAACGTGAAGATCGTTGGATGCGGAGGCGGTGGATGCAACACTATCAACAGGCTCTATGAGGCCAATATCAAAGATGCGGACCTGTTCGCTCTGAACACGGACGCTCAGCACCTTCTGATCGTCCGCGCCAACAAGAAGATCCTCCTTGGAAGAAGGAGCACCCGCGGATTGGGAGCGGGGGCATTGCCCCAGGTCGGAGAGGAGGCCGCGAGGGAGGCCGAGGAAGATATCCGCAAGGCATTGACCGGAGCGGACATCGTGTTCGTGACGGCAGGATTGGGCGGGGGGACCGGAACGGGGTCCGCGCCCTACGTCGCTCAGATCGCCAAGGACATGGGCGCGCTGACCGTCGCCATCGTCACATCGCCATTCAAGGCCGAGGGGGCCATCAGGACAGAGAACTTCGAGTGGGGGCTCGAGAGGTTGCGCGGCGTCGCTGACACGGTCATCGTCGTCCCGAACGAGAAGCTCCTCGAGCTGTGCCCGAGGTATTCCCTCAACGCCGCCTTCAAGGTGGCCGACGAGGTCCTGATGAGGGCGATCAAGGGGATCACCGAACTCATCACGAAGCCAGGGCTCGTCAACCTCGACTTCAACGACCTCAGGACGATCATGAAGGGCGCGGGCGTCGCAATGATCGGCATGGGTGAGGGAGAGGACGACGACAAGGTCGAGCAGGCGGTCAACGAGGCGATCAACTCGCCGCTGATAGACGTAGATATAACGGGCGCGAGCGGCGCGCTCATCAATGTCACGGGCGGAGAGGACATGACCGTGAGCGAGGCCGAGAAGGTCGCGGAGATCATACAGTCCAAGATAAACCCGAACGCGAGGATCATCTGGGGTGCCTCTATCGATCAGTCCCTCGAGAACAAGATCAGGGTCATGGTCGTCATCACCGGTGTCAAGTCAAAATATGTACTGGGTCACAAAGAGGGTCAGGCGCAGAAGGTCATGGGCGTCGATTTCATCAAGTAGGCTCCGTTCGAAAGAAAAATTAATTAAATAGTATCTAATAGGGCCGCAGTCAAAGAGTGCAATAAAATGGACATAATCGAGAAATCCCAGAAAGTCCAAGACGGGATCGAAGAGAAGGTCAGGAACATCGGCAAGGGAAGATATGGCCGCGTCCTAAAGCTGGCGCGGAAGCCCACGACCGATGAATATTCCAAGATCGTGCTCATAACAGGCATAGGCATAGTCCTGATAGGATTGCTGGGTTTCGCCATATACTGGATCTGGAAATCTGTCTCACCGTGATGCGGTGACGTCCATTTGTGCTCATAAAGAGGTTAAACCATGAATCAAAACGCGGACCAGCAGGCGGCCCCGGCGGCGACGTACGGTGGAGCCATAGCCATGAGCGGAGAGAGCGGAAGGCTCGACGTCACGGCAGGTAGTGTCGCAACCTGGAATATCCAGATCAAGACGAACGACACGGCCAAGATGAACGTATTGGTGCGCGTCAACATCAGCTACGAGCCTGGTGCACCGGAATGGGAGGTCAAGCTCTCGGACAAGACCGGGGCACTGTACGAATCGGCCGCCCTCGGTGAGCCGGTCGTTAAGCTACCGCTAGACAACCGCCCGAAGGACCTCAAGCTGACGGCCGAGGCCCCGCGCGGCGCTAGAATAGATGATGTCATAAACATCACGTTGGAAGCCTGCCCCGAGGGGGACGCTTCCGCGATCAGCAAGATGGAGTTCTCCGCCTACGCGATCCCATCCATCCTGATCCTCAAGACGTCGATCGGGCATGAGAGGAACGTCGCTGACGGCGTCGCAAGCAAGGCTAAGACATCCAAGGACGCTGGAAACAGCATTGGCATATTCGCCATCCTCGTTCCGGAGAAGTTGGACGGGTATGTGATCGTCGAAGGGATGAACACCGACCTCGTCCGCGAGACCGTGCGCGGCGTGAGGAAGTCCAAGGGACTGGTCGAGGGAGAGACCAAGTTCGGGGAGATCGAGCATTTCCTGACGCCGAAGCCATTGGTATCCGGCATCATGGAAGGCGATGTCGTCGAGCTTGTCGCGGGACCGTTCAAAGGCGAGAAGGCCAGGGTCCAGAAGATCGATGAGAGTAAAGAGGAGATCACCGTGGAACTGTTCGAGGCATTGGTGCCGATCCCAGTCACCGTGCGCGGCGACCACGTGAGAGTACTCGAGAAGGAGAAGTGATAAAATGCCAGAGACTATCGAGGTTTTGGTGGATGGCGGCAAGGCCACACCAGGTCCGCCGCTGGGTCCCGCGTTGGGACCGACGGGGATCAACGTTGTACAAGTAGTGCAGAAGATCAACGAGAAGACCAAGGACTTCGCCGGAATGAAGGTGCCCGTAAAGGTCATCATCGACCAGAAGACCAAGACCTTCGAGATCAAGGTCGGCACACCGCCGACATCCGCCCTCCTGTTCAAGGAGCTGGGCATAGAGAAGGGCTCCGGAGCCCCCAAGGTGACCCAGGCGGGCAATATCACCATCGAGCAGGCCATCAAGGTCGCCGACATGAAGAAGGACTCTCTGATGGGCGCGGACCTTAAGAACCGCGTCCTTGAGGTCATCGGCACCGCCGTCTCCTGCGGCATAACCGTTGAGGGCAAGGACCCCAAGGAAATGCAGAAGGAGATCAAGGATGGCAAGTGGGATGCCGAGTTGGTCGGTTAAACCTTTTCCCATCCAATATCTTTATAAATGGTAGTCTCCTTAGGGGGGGCACCACGCTGTAGGAGGGCGTAACGCCCGTGAAGACTACAGGAGGGATTCAATTGGTAGAAAAGACGACACTTGCGGCCGTCAAGGAAGTGCTGGAGAAATCTCCCAAGCGCAATTTTCGTGAGACGGTCGACCTATCGATAAATCTGAAGGACGTAGACCTGTCTATCCCGAAGAACAGGATACAGGAAGACGTCATTCTACCCCATGGTAGGGGCCGCGATATCAAGGTGTGTGTCATCGGTGGCGGGGAACTCGCCCTGAAGGCGCGCGGAGTCGCGGACAAGGTCATTATGCCCGAAGAGCTCGGGGCGTTAGCTGACGACAAGAAGTCGGCAAAGAAGGTCGCGAACGAGATGGACTTTTTCATCGCGGAAGCGACAATCATGCCAACCGTCGGTAAGCGCCTTGGTATCGTTCTTGCCCCAAGGGGCAAGATGCCAAAGCCGATCGCACCTGGTGCAGACCCCAAGATAATGGTGGAGAACCTGCGCAAGAGCGTTACGGTCCGTAGCAAGGACAAGATGACCTTCCACACAACGGTAGGTACGACCGACATGGCGCCGGAGGAACTAGCCGAGAACATCGAGCTAGTGCTCAAGCGTATTTCCGCTAAGCTGGAGAAAGGAATGATGAACATAAGATCGGTCTATGTCAAGACGACGATGGGCCCGTCCAAGAAGGTAATTTGAGGTGAACTGAATGGCACACGTTGCATCTTGGAAGAAGGACGTCGTCGCAGATCTGGCCGACGCAATGACCTCGCACCATGTTGTGGCCATTGTCAGCGTAAAGGGGATCCCCTCAGCACAGCTGCAGAAGATGCGCGCTGGGCTCAGGAAGGATGCCGACGTTGTCATGACCAGGAACACCCTTGTGGACATCGCTCTCACAGAGGCTGCGAAGAAGGTCCCCGGACTTGAGACGCTCAAGACGGCGGTAGACGGACAATGCGCCGTCATCACCACCGACATGAACCCGTTCAAGCTGTTCAGGGCCCTCGAGGCGACAAAGAGCGCCTCCCCCGCAAAGGCTGGAGACATTGCCCCCGAGGACATAACGATAAAGGCAGGAGAGACGCCCTTCAAGCCCGGCCCCATCGTGGGCGAGCTGCAGAAGGTCGGGATCCCGGCCGGTATCGAGAACGGAAAGGTCGTCTTCAAGAAGGACAAGGTCCTGGTGGAGAAAGGAAAGCCGGTCCCTGGCGATCTCGCTAAGGTCCTGCCGCGCCTTGAGATATTCCCCATGACCGTCGGTCTGGACCTGATGGCGGCCTTCGAGGGCGGAGTGCTGTACGGCAGGGACGTTCTGAACATCCCGGCAGACTACTACACGAACATGCTGTCCACCGCCGCCAGGAACGCGCTCGCTTTGAGCATGTCCATAGCGTATGTCACGCCACAGACGATCACACCGTTGTTGGCGAAGGCATACCGTGAGGCAATGGCGCTCAGCGTCGAAGCCGCGTACCCGACAAAAGACAATATCAAGATCCTCTTGGCCAAGGCCGACGCCCAAATGGCTGCCCTGGCCCGTAAGACCGACGGGTTAGAGGACGAACGCCTCAAAAAGAGGATTTGAAGATAGATAAATTAAGGAGGTAAAAGAAATGGAGTACATATACAGCGCCTTGGTTCTACACGCCGCTGGTAAGCAGATCTCAGAGGACGCCGTCGCAGCCGTATTGAAGGCAGCCGGCGTCGAGGCCGACGCCGCAAAGGTCAAGGCCTTGACCGGATCCCTCGAGGGTGTCGACATCGAGGAGGCAATCGCCTCCGCAATGGTCGCCGCCGCACCTGCAGCAGCCCCGGCCGCCGCCGGAGCACCAGCAGCCGCGCCGAAAGTGGAAGAGAAGAAAGAGGAGGCCGTTTCCGAGGAAGAGGCCGCCGCTGGACTCTCTGCCTTGTTCGGCTGAACAGAGGTTCGCTGCCAATCAAAAAAATGGGGCTTCGGCCCCAAACAAATCCTTTCCTATCTCGCTTTTTATTTATGTTAATAATTTTTATTTTTTGAATATATAGTGCATAAATACTTATTTAAGAAAGTGTTACAATAATTTGTAACAAGAGACAGTGGCGGGGTCGATGACCCATCTGTGAATGACTCCGAGCCCCTGCCCCTGGTCTCTTATTCTAATTTTTACAATTGCGTTTGAGCGGTGTTGGCGGTCAATCTGTGCAATATATGTTGGGCAATGTTGTGATAAGCATCCTCACACACCCCCTTATCATGATAGGATCGGACAACACCAGCACAAAGGTCGGCAATCTGAAGACCTGGTATTTTATTGCTTTTTTGACAGGAATAATTGAACCTCACATGGTTGTTGATTTGGCCAAGTTGTTTTTTAATTATATCTATAGATTTCATCCAGATGTCGTCGTCCAGAATAACATCGACATGCATGTCTGATTCACCATCGTAGATAATCAATGGCCGTAATAACATGCCAATTGCCTTTGCCCTTAGATGATTTCCAAAATCTGGTCTCGGTATGTCTTTGAAGTACTCGATGGCTGGTGTGAAAATCGCATGTGAGTTTTTTATCCGGTCCCTCTCCCATAGAACACCTGGACCACGTATTGAATAATCATGATGAGACTGCGAGGTTAATATTTCACATAATCCAGCAGCATACCTCTTAGAACCTTCGCTGAAATGGAGCTCGTCTGGTCTTTTTCCTGTTTCTGTTTCGAGGAAATCCTTCAATTGCTCGAGAGTGCGACCTAGGATATTGTGCGCGCACTCACGGTAATTTGGAAGACAGTATATTGCTGAGGCCGCGAATGTCATTTGATCCGGTGTTGGCCTTCCACTCTCATCTATGTACACGTTTACTTTAAGCAACAGTCAAGCGAGAACGTCCTGAGTAATAATCATTATGGCTCCATTATAATATTAAATGCAGAATTCTGAAATTCGTTAGCAAAGGATTCGTTTCATGAATTAAAATTGATAAGAGTCCTGGGTTCTGGAATACATTAAATAATCACATGGTTTTTTCTCAGGCATGGCCTTGAAGCTGGGCGAGATCTACCGCATGGCGATCGAACTTGGAATGGAGAACGACCCCCGTAACAAGGACGAGCTCGCATCGGACCTCCGCCGCGTCCAGAAGGAGTACGATACGATGGATCCGAAGGAGAAGGCAAGGTTCGATACCGAC
>JAJFUT010000042.1 GCA_021372315.1 Methanobacteriota archaeon | reverse complement strand
GTGCTGGACCGGTTCTTCCAGCACATCCTATCAGCTCTTCCGACCAGGACGGTCGTCGCCTCGACCGATGCCACTGGCTACTCTGGAAGAAAGCAAGGCTGGCGGGAGACGACTCACGCCAGTCGTGCCACTCAGGACTGGGTCAAGGCGAATGTCGTCATCGAGGTTGACGAGTTCATCATAATTTCCTACTTCCTTTCAGACTCGGACGTACACGAATCACAGACGTTCCGGGACGCCTGGAACAGGTTGCCTGAAAATATCATTCCGATCCGGAGCCTGGCCGACTCCGCTTATGTCGGCAACGATTGCCTGGCAACTGCCAGGCAGCATGGTGCCACACCTTTGCACAAGATCAAGAAGAACGCCAAGAACTTCAAGGAACCGGAGACGTTCTACCAGAAATTGGTCAACTTCGCACACCACTGGCCGAAGCGCTTCGCTGCGTTGACGGCGAAGCGCGCACACTCGGAGACGGTGTTCAGCATGGTCGACGCTTTGCTCGGTTATCGGCTAAGATGCCGGACAAAGGTTGGTCGAAGAAATGAGGTCCGCATCAAGTTCTGTCTGTTCAACCTGATCCAGCTGGCCTTGAGAAAGGAGTTCTGGTCACGTTAGTTTTGCAACAGGGCCAGATAGGGGGACAAGGCGGTCATTGAGAATAGATGGAACAGAAAGGTGCGGGTACCGGGATTCGAACCCGAGTTCGAAGCTTGGGAAGCTTCAGTCCTAACCACTAGACTATACCCGCCTGTTCTGATTCGGATGGACGTTATAGTAAATGGTTTTGTCGGGGCGGTGCCCCTGGTATCTTCACTTGCTAATGAGCTTCAGGACGTTCTCGAGCTCGGTGATGATCCTGTATATCACGGTCCTGCCGTGCATCGGGATGTTCGGGTCGTTCGCAAGATCGTCGAGCTTCGCGATCGCTCCGGAGATCTTGACATCCATAGGTTCCGTCGGGTGTTCGAGCCTGGTCTTTGCCTCTGTCGCCCCTCGGCGAATGTTGCGCGGGACCGACGTGTCCTCCGCAAGCTGGTCTAGGACCTCGATGATCTGGCTCAGTTTCATCTTTGGATCAACTGCCATTTGATTGCCTCCTTGAACATGTAATTGAACGGATCAGCTCTCTGGTTCTTCGTTCTCGATCTTGACCTCGCCCCTCTCTTTGAAGGTGGTCACGACCATGAGCGTCTTGGTGTCCTTCACACCATTGATGACCGAGATGTCCTCAACTAGGAACCTCTTCAGCTGATTGTAGTTCTTGAACTTTGTCTTGACAACGATATCAGTGTCGCCCGTGACCAAGAAAACATCCTCGACGATAACGATCTCCGAGACCTTCTGGGCGACCTTCTCCGCCTCTTTAGTATCAACTTTCAGGTGGATGATGGCGGTCACCTGGTCGTCTCCGTAATAGGACGACATGACCTTGTCGATACCGTTCTTCTCGTCTTCCGACACAGCTAAACCCCCGTGTCAAGCGAAACCTACCTAGGGTCTATAACATGCCCGATAGGCGTTTACATCGAGGTCTCGAACTCTTCCTGCAGATCGATGATGACCTGTTCCAGGACCTCTTCGAGGCTCGCGCTCTGGTACTCCCTTAAGCCACCTAGCTCGCTCTGAACACGAGCGATGTACGTGTTGTTGTTCTTGAGGAACTCGACATTGCACAGAGATTCTTCCATGGACACCTACCTCGAGCCAACATCCCATAAGAGGGTATGACAAAAGGCGGAATGTTACCCTCTATATAAATCATTTACGTCAACCATTTCATTGCCCTAAAGCGGGCCAGAACTCAGCAGCGAGGCCATCTCACCAATATCCGGGATCTAAAGCGCCTTTTCCATGTAAAAGGCGTCCTCCCCCTTTCCGAAATAATTCGATATCGTCCCTAGGACCTCATACCCGCTGGTGAGGTACAGGTCGATCGCCGCGACGTTGATCACCCTCACCTCGAGCTCCATTATCGTCGAGCGTTTCGCCCTCGCCCGGTCCTCAAGGAACTCGAGCGTAGCTCGTCCGTACCCCTTGCCACGGAGCTCAGGCAGAATGGCGAGAGAGATGATCCGGGACCGTCCAAGGGAGGTCTTGTGATGGATCATTGCCGAACCGACGGTACCAGAACCGTCCTCTACGATGAAGGATTCGTCCTCCTTGTCGCTGAGGATGTTCTCCAACATCCTTAGGTCGAACCTCTCGCTGCCGAAGCACCCCTTCTCCACGACGAGCATGTCCGGCAGGTCCTCGACGCCGGCGACCCGTATTCTCATGACCGGGCAATCCCCAAGCGGATTGATAATCGTTATCGAGTCACATGGTCGCTCCCGCCAATCGAAATTATGAGATATCCGGACAATGATTGGATGGCCGCGTGCATACCATGTGTCCTGCATCTCATATCAACGATCTTCTGAAGGAACCCGTTCTCGATCTGGACGTAGAGGTCCGCGGTTGGGTGCATAGGACAAGGAGCAGCGGCAAGATCGTCTTTGATGTCCTAAGGGATGCCACCGGGATCATCCAGGTGACGATCAAGAAGGGGAATCTCCCAGACATGGAGTTTGAGAGCGCCCAGATGTCTCACATCGAGTCGTCGGTCATCGTCCGCGGCAGGATGTTCAAAGACGACAGGGCACCGGGCGGATACGAGATAAGGGCATCGTCGTTCACGTTGGTGGGCACCTCGGCGCCGTACCCGATCACAGAGTACCAGAGCGAGGAGCTGCTTCTGGACAACAGGCACCTTTGGATCCGGTCAAGGGAGCAGACGGCCATCATGAAGGTCAAGGCCTCGCTGATGAAGGGCGCGAGGGATTGGCTCAATTCCAACGAGTTCTACGAGGTCACACCGCCGATATTCACGCAGAACGCTTGCGAGGGCGGCGTGACATTGTTCAAATTGAAATATTTCGATGACCAAGCATTCCTTAGCCAGAGCGCGCAGATGTACCTCGAGGCGCTGATATTCTCCCTCGAGAAGGTCTACGCGATCACGCCGTCTTTCAGGGCGGAGAAGTCCCGGACGACCCGGCATCTGACCGAGTTCTGGCATCTCGAGCTGGAGGAGGCATGGACCGACAGCAAGCTAAACATGGAGATACAGGAGAACCTAGTGTCCGCCATGGTGGCCAAGGCGGTCGAGGAGCGCTCGGAGGAGCTCAAGCTCCTAGGCAGGGACGTCGCCGATCTGAAGGAGATAGTCCCGCCTTTCAAGCGAGTGACGTATGCTCAGATGATCGACAGGCTGAAGCAGAAGGAGTTCGAGATCGAATGGGGCGCGGACCTCGGCGCGGCCGAGGAAAGGGCCGTCACCGAGGACGAGAAGGTCCCGACGTTCGTCACGAACTTCCCGAGGGAGTGCAAGGCCTTCTACATGAAGGAAGACCCCGACGACCCCAAGACCGTCAAGTGCGCGGACCTTCTGGCACCCGAAGGATACGGTGAGATCATCGGCGGAAGCGAGAGGGAGACGGACCTGGCGAAACTGTTGGAACGGTTGGAGGCGAACAACATACCGACCGAGGCATACCAGTGGTACCTCGATCTTAGGAAGTTCGGCTCCGTCCCCCATTCGGGCTTCGGTCTCGGCGTCGAGCGCGTCGTGCGCTGGGTGTGCAAGCTCGAGCATATACGGGACGCAGTGCCTTTCCCGAGGACCGTGGCCAGGGTTTATCCCTGAGCCATCATCTTCGCCAAGTGAACGTATAGGTCGACGGTGCGGTCCATCTGGGCCTTCTCGACGTACTCGTCGGGAGCGTGCGCCAGCTCAAGGTTCCCTGGCCCGCATATCAGGATGTCCTTGACCTCCGAGCTGTAGATGGCCGCCTCCGTCGCATAGGGCACCTCGATCGCCTCGGTGCCAAGATGTTCGATGGCGGCGCGCAGCAGTGGCGATCCCGGGCTCGTCTGGAACGCAGGGACCTCGTGAGGCACCCTGAGCTCATAATCGAGCCCCTCGAACCTCTCCTTCAGGGCCTCGGCGACGTCCTTGGCCTGCATCGGGTATGGGGTCCTGACGTCTAGCTCTGCCTTGCACCAGTCGGGGATCACATTGCTCTTCTCCCCTCCATTGATGACCGTCACCCCCAAGGTCAGTTCCTTTCCATCGGCGGCGACCTCTTTGCTGTAATCGTCCACGCGGCTCAGGAGCTTGTTCATCCTCATGATCGCGTTGTCCCCGAGCCAGGGCATGCTCGCATGCGAGGTCCTGCCCTTCGTGAACAGTTCGAACTGCGAGACCCCCTTCTCCTTGTACGCGACCCTCATCCCGGTCGGCTCGCCTATGACGAGGCCGTTGGCGTTCTTGACGGCGTGGGTGTGCAGCAGGGACTTCGCCCCGGTCATGCGCACCTCCTCATCGGTCGTGAAGAGCATGTAGAAATCGATGTCCTCCTTCATTAGAGCCTTGGCCGCATGGAGCATGCAGGCGCAGCCGCTCTTCATGTCCGCGGCGCCTCGGCCGTAGACGCGGCTCCCTTCGACCTCGCCCTGCTCATATGTCCAGTTGGAGCCGATCGGCACGGTGTCGAGGTGTCCGGAGAACGCTATGCCGTTGTAGCCGTTGTAGGCGCTGATCGCCGGGCAGGCCGGGTCTCCCACGAGGTCGACCTCGAGCCCAAGGCTTCGCAGCCAGCCGACGACGTAGTCGACCATCTCGCGCTTGTCCTTGGAGTAGTCGCTCTCGATCAGAAGCAGGTCTATGAGGGTCTCCATCACCGTCTTGTCCATCCAGCTCACCTCTTCTTGAGGAAGGGCGCCCTGATGACCTCGGCCGGGACCCTTTCCTGCCTTATGACGACATCCAATGCCTGCCCCTCCCTCGCCAGTTCAGGAGGGAGATATCCCATCGAGATGCCTCTCTTCAACGAGGGGGAGAACGTGCCGCTCGTGATGTGGCCTACCGCCTTTCCTTCGAACTCGATCGGATATCCGTGTCTCGGTATCCCTCTGGCCCTCAGCTCGATGCATACGAGCTTGGGAAGGTCCTTCCTTTCGGAATCGGCCTTCAGTGCATCCCTGCCGATGAAGTCGTGGTCCCACTTGACGACCCACGACGGCCCGGTCTGCACCGAGCTCTGCGTTCCGTCGAAATCCGTGCCTGACAGCAGGTACCCCATCTCGAGCCTCAGCGTGTCCCTGCACCCGAGACCAGCAGGGACGACGCCGTCCTGCCTCCCTTCCGAAAGTATTCGCCTCCAGACGCTCGCAGCGAGCGAAGCGTCGAGCATCAGCTCGAACCCATCCTCGCCGGTGTATCCTGTCCTTGCGGCCAGGACCTTGCCCCCCCACATCAGGTCTCCTGACGGGAGGCCAAGGTCTATGGCCCTGCATGTGAAATGGCCTATGGAGCTCACGTCATCTTCCGTGAGCGTCTGCAATATGCGAACGGACGCGGGTCCCTGCAGCGCGATGCACGCGACCCTCGATGAGACGTCGACGACGGTCTGGTCCGTCCTGTGGCGCCCGATCCAATCGAGGATGGTCCCGGTCGTCGAGGCGTTCGGGATGAGGAGGTACTCCTCCTCCCCCAAGCGGTAGACGATCGTGTCGTCCATGATCTTGCCCTGCTCGTTCAGGAAATGTGCGTAGATGGCCTTCGAGACCGGCAATTTCGATATGTCGTTCGTAAGCAGCTTCAAAAGAAGGTCCTTCGCCGTAGGGCCGCTGATCAGAACGTCCCCCATGTGCGAGACGTCGAAGATGCCGGCGGCGTTGCGGACCGCCATGTGCTCATCGATGATGCCTTGATACTGGATAGGCATCTCCCAGCCTGCGAAATCTACCATTCGAGCACCGGCGGAAACGTGCTCTTCGTACAGCGGTGTCCTTCTCATCGTATCGCTCCTCCGATGGCCGAAGGTGCCATGTATATTTTTCCTGCTCACCCCTTGAGCATTGTCTCCAATTTGTCCCTAAGCACCTTCGCGGGGATGTCTGGCAAAGAGATGTACGTGGTCCTTCCCCCCGACGGGTCGCCAGTGACCTTCGTGCCGATCATGCCGTTGTTAGAGAGGTCCTGGACGTACTCCCAGAACTGAGTGTGCGCCCTCGCCTTCTCGCCGTACTCCTCGGCCACGACCTTGTAGGTCCTCTCGACGTCCCCGGTGGTGACGAACGCCTGCTCCTTCATCGAGCGGCATATCGCGAGGAGCACGATCTTCCTCTGCCTGTCCAGCTCCTCGATCTTCGATTCCGTGACGACGGAATAGGTGAGGGCCTTGGCCGCACGGACATGCTCGGGCAGCACCTTGTCCATACCTTCCTCCTCGGCGAGCATGCCGGCTCGGTCTAGCAGCTCGATGGCGAACCTGGCGTCTCCGAACTCCGACGCGATGTCGGCGATCAGCTGCAGCGAGCCGTCCTCTATCGCACCAGGGAACAGCGCCAGCTCGGCCCTTGAGCCGACTATGTCCTTCAGCTCGGCCGCCCCGTACCTCTCGAACTTGATCGCATTGGCCCTGCGGAAGGTCGACATCGCGGCCTGGTCCAGCATATCGAGGACGTACTTCTGCGAGATGAGGATCAGGGACAGCGACGGCCGCGGGGAGATCTTCTCCTCGTCGAAACGGGAGAGCTGGTATATGAGGTCCGAGGCCCCCCTCTTGATGAGGATGTCGGCCTCGTCCAGTACGACTATGAGATGGATCTTGCGCTTCTCGATGTGCTTGGCTATAGAACGCAGCATCTCCGCCGTCGAGAAGCCCCTGTCGGGATAATGCTCGTCGAAGTGCGTGATGAGCCTCTGGAGCACGGCGTTCTCCGAGTTCTTCTGCCTGCAGTTCACCAGAACGAAGTCGATGGCCTTTCCGGTACCTTCCGAGGCCTTCTTAGCGTCGATGCAGAACCTCTTCGTCGTGGCGGTCTTCCCGGTACCTACGCTGCCGACGAGCATCGCGGTCTGCGACATCTGGCCTTCGAACACAGGTCTGAACAGGGAGTTCAATCTGTCGAGGTGCTGCTCCCGATGGACGAGCCTGTCCGGTACGTAATCGAACGACAGCTTCGACTGGTCCTTGAAGACCCTTCCCGGATGCGGCGGTCTTGCGCTCACCCTCTCCTCACCCTCACCAATCCCGAGCACGGTATGATCTCGACGCCTCTTGCCTCCACCTTGTCTGCCAGCAGGTTGACCCCGAGCGAATCAGAGGCCATGTGCCCCGTAATGATGACATTGATGTGATGCTTCTTTGCTTCTTCAAGCTGATTGTCAGGCAGGTGCATGCACATGTAAGTGCCTACGCCAGCGTTCGATAGCTTTTCGAACATCTCCTTCGGCCCAGCGGTGCCCCCGCACATCTTGACCATGACCTTACCAGCTCTCCTGTTCCTGTCGCCGACATAGATCTCGGGCGGGTTCCCGTTGCGCGCCATGTGATCGTGCTCTGGCAGCTCCAGTAGCGCGTCGAGGATGTCCCCGACCCTTTCCGGGTCGGTCCTTTCGACCAAGGTCTCAATGTACTTTTGGACAAGGTTGTCCGTACAGCAATGGAGACACATGAGCGGGATGTCCAGGAGCCTTGCGGCATCGACGACCTGGTTATGGTTCTGCCCCGCGATGGAGTTATGGACCTCCCTGATCCTCGGAGCGAGCATGTCCTCGGCGACCGTGATCGGAACGCCCTCGCCCTGCATGAGATATTCCATGACGTGCATGACCTCGTGCAGGCTCGCCACGGCCTTGCCGCGCGGGTGATGCCCGATGACCGCGTCGATCTTCTTGCCCTTCTCCTTGAGCCTGTCCGCTAGGAGCATCTCCGCCGGCGTTATATCGATGCCCCAAAGCACGCCCCTTATCTCCGTGTCCAAGCTCCCGTTGAGCACACGGCTGTCTGCATAGGGGTTCCAGAGGCGGTCGGTATCGAACCTTGCCTTCTCCTTCGGATCCATCGTATCGTACTCCTTCTGGACGCGGCGGAGGTCCGATGCGAGCTCGTCCTTGTTACGGGGGTCGTTCTCCATTCCAAGTTCGATCGCCATGCGGTAGATCTCGCC
>JAJFUT010000010.1 GCA_021372315.1 Methanobacteriota archaeon | reverse complement strand
CCTTGAACATATTCTGGTCATTAGGGGAATAACTATTAAAAACGAGGTCCCGTATCAGAACAGGATGAGCGATAGGTTGATAGAGGCCCTGGCCGGCGAGGGGTATCTGCTGGACGAGGAGGCCGAGAGGTTCATCAGAGGCCAGAGCGACCCCGTTGGTTTCGTCAGGGGTGCACTGGAAGTGATGGAGGAACGACCGCTCATCATCACGATGGACGAGCTAAGGAAGGTCGCGCTCGTGGAAAGAAGGGTGGCAATGGAGGCCAGGAGGGTCGCCCCGCTGGAATCGGAGATCAGGGAGTTCCAGGGCGGTGACATCGTGGTCGTCAAGGACATCACGGGAGTCTCTGATTGTATAGCTACGGTCGACGGCTTCGCCAACTACTTCCAGGACCGCTTCAGGACCATCAAGGGGATGCTTCAGAAGAGAAGGGACATGATAGGGGCGGCCACGATCGACAAGGCGCTCGACCCGAGAAGGCTGGCGATCGACAAGGAGGTCAAGGTCATCGGCATCGTCAATGAGGTCAAGGACTGGAACTCCGGCGACCGCATGATCGAGATAGAGGATGAGACCGGAAAGCTCACCGTTCTCGTCTCGAAGGACTCGAAGCTCGTCAACGAATCGATCCTCCAGGACGAGGTCATCGGCGTCATCGGCAAACCTACGGCCAGGGACAAGAAGCTCATGGCGACGGCGATAATCAGGCCGGACGTCCCCCGCGGGAGCGGGATGGAGCGAAGGGACCTTTCGTCGGTCATCGGATTCATGTCCGATGTCCACGTAGGCAGCAACACGTTCCTGAGGAAGCAATGGGAGGACATGGTCGAGTGGGTCAAGATGGAGGGGCCGGAGATGGGCCTCCAGTACCTCGTCATCCCAGGGGACTGCGTCGATGGGATCGGCGTCTACCCGAACCAGGAGGAGGAGCTCGAGATAGACGACATCTACGGCCAGTACAAGGCGATGGCCGAGCTCGTGAAGGACATACCCGACCACATCAAGATCATCATACAGCCTGGAAATCACGATGCCGTCAGGCCTGCGGAGCCCCAGCCTGCGTTCGCCGGGGAGATCGCGAAGATGTTCGATTCCGCGACGATCCAGGTAGGAAATCCAGCATACATCGAGGTAGAAGGACGCAGCATCCTTTCCTATCACGGCAAGTCGTTCGACGACCTCATGTCCAGCGTCAGGGGCCTTACGTACGACAACCCGATGCAGGCGATGAAGGAGATGCTCAAGCGCAGGCACATGGCCCCGATCTACGGCGCCAGGACGCCCCTCGCGCCTGAGAAGAGGGACTTCCTCGTCATCGACAAGGTGCCGGACATATTCGTCACGGGCCACGTGCACGGGGCCGGCGTCGACAGCTACAACGGCGTGCGCCTGATCAACGCGTCCACGTGGCAGTCTCAGACGAACTTCCAGAAGATGCACAACTTCAATCCGGACCCGGCGAAGCTGATACTTGTCCACCTGGGAACGAACCAGGTGCAGATAGAGGACTTCACCTCGTGATCAGGGAACCCCGTTCCAGAATATGATCATGAAGAAGAAGCCCAAGCACATCATTAAAAGTGAAATGACCCAGAAGTAGCGGAATAGCCTCTCGCGCGCTTCCGGGGTGTTGTAAAATCGTTCGAACATCACGCCTTCGCTTTCTGCTTGACGCGCTTCAGCCTGAAGGTGTTCTCGCGCTCCATCTCCTCGAGGCGCAGGCGGATGAATGCCTCTGCCTCCTGGAGTTCCGGGATGACCTTGAACTCGAGGGCGTTGACACGGCGCTTGGTCTTCTCGATCTCGTCGAGGAGCTTCTTCATCGTCGTCTCGATCTCGGCCGCCTCGATGACGCTCTCGACCAGGTCCTCGAATGCCTTCGCGGCCTCGTCGATATAGACGGACGTTCCGACGACGCCGTAGCCGCGCTGGTCCATCGGCGTGCGTATCGAGTTCGCCTCGATCTCCGGCACGACCAGGCCCATGATGTTCTTGGACCTGAGCTGGATCTCCGGCTTTGTCTTGAGAGCGTAAGCGGCCGATTTGACGGCTATGACGCCGTCCACCGCGTCGGCCACGGCGATCTTCTCCATGGCCGTCTCATAGTTCTTGGTGACCTTCTCGCGGACCACTTTGGCCTGCTCGAGGATCTTGAAGAACTCGAGGATCAGGCCGTCACGCTTCATCTTGAGGATCTTGTAGCCTGACTTGGTCAGCTTGATCCTCTTCTTGATCTCGAGGAGCTCTGACCTTGTCGGCTTTACTTCCCTCTGCGGCATCCTTCAACCTCTGTTCACGCCTTCTTGTACTTCGGGTGGTACTTCTCGATGTACTTGCGGTCGATCCTGGTCAAGGAGCTCTCGTCAAGGTTCGCAAGTATCTCCCACATCAGGTCGAGCGTCTGTTCGATCCCGCGGTCCTCGTCCCTTCCCTGCCTGACGATCCTCTTCTCGAAGAGGTCGGCGAAGTCCAGGAACTGGCGGTCACGCTCGGACAGCGCGTCCTTTCCGACGATGGCGACCAGTCCGCGCAGGTCCTTCCCTTCCGCATATGCGGCGTAGCACTGGTCGGACACTGCCTTGTGGTCATCGCGGGTCTTGCCCTTGCCGATGCCCTCGTTCATCAGCCTCGACAGGGATGTCGAGACGTCGATCGGCGGGTATATGCCGGCACGGACCAGTTCGCGCTTTGCGACCAGCTGACCCTCGGTGATGTAACCGGTAAGGTCCGCGATCGGGTGGGTGATGTCGTCGCCGGGCATCGACAGGATCGGGATCTGGGTGATCGAGCCCTTCTTGCCCTTGATCCTCCCTGCCCTCTCGTAGAGCGAAGCCAGGTCGGTGTACATGTACCCTGGGTAACCACGGCGGCCAGGAACTTCCTCACGGGCCGCGCCGATCTGACGCAGGGCCTCGCAGTAGTTCGTGATATCGGTCAAGATGACGAGCACCTGGTATCCAAGCTCGTAGGCGAGGTACTCGGCGGTCGTCAGCGCCAGACGGGGCGTGATGATACGCTCGATGGCCGGGTCATCGGCCAGGTTAAGGAAGACGACGGCCTTCTTCAGGGCACCAGTCCTCTCGAAGTCCTTCATGAAGTACTGCGCCTCTTCGTTGGTGATGCCCATGGCGGCGAAGACCACGGCGAACTCCTCCTGAGCTCCCAGAACCTTCGCCTGACGAGCGATCTGAAGGGCGATCTCGTTGTGCGGCAATCCCGAGCCCGAGAAGATAGGCAACTTCTGTCCCCTGACGAGGGTGTTCATTCCATCGATGGTGGATATACCGGTCTGGATGAACTCCGACGGGGAGTCGCGCGCCCACGGGTTGATGGCCGCTCCATTGATCTCAAGCCTGTCATCCGGAATGATCGCGGGGCCACCGTCCAGGGGCTCGCCAGATCCGGACAGGATACGGCCCAGCATGTCCTTGGACACGGGCATCTTCATCGTCTCGCCAAGGAAGCGGACGCCTGCGGCCTTCTCGATGCCGGCCGTTCCCTCGAACACCTGGACGACGACGAAGTCATCGGATGTGTCGAGGACCTGGCCCTTCTTCTCTGTGCCGTCAGGCATGCGGACGATGGCCAGCTCGTTGTAACCGATCGGTTCGGTCTTCTGGACGAACACCAGCGGGCCGGCGATCTGTGAGATCGTTCTGTACTCCTTGGTAGTCATTTACTTCGCCCCCAGGGTCTCGAATTCCTTAGCAAGCTCTCCTCCGATGATGGAGTCGAGTATCTGATCGACGTTCTCCTCGAGCTTAGAGCCCTGCAACTTCGTGCGCACCTTCATCTTGGCGATCGTGTCGACGGAGACATCGCCTTCGATGGCCTTCTGCGCGTAGTCGTTGAACATCTTGATGCTCTTGAGGTACTTGTACTGGCGAGCCATAGGCGAGTACGTGTCGACCTTGTGGTAAGCGTTCTGCTGCAGGAAGAGCTCGCGGACCAGCCTGGACACTTCCAACGTCAGCTTCTGCTCCTCGGGCAGCGCATCGGAACCGACGAGCTGCACGATCTCCTGAAGTTCGGCCTCCTTCTGAAGGAGCTCCATGGTCCAGTTGCGAAGCTCGGGGAAGTCCTCCGCCACGTTCGCCTTGTACCATCCGTCGAGGCTTCCAGAGTACAGCGAGTACGAGGTGAGCCAGTTGATCGCCGGGAAATGTCTCCTCTCACGGAGCTTCGAGTCCAATGCCCAGAAGACACGGACGATACGCAGAGTCCCCTGAGTAACTGGCTCGGAAAGGTCTCCGCCTGGTGGCGAGACCGCTCCTACGACGGATATGGATCCCGTCCGTCCATCCGCCAGCACGATGCGGCCGGCGCGCTCGTAGAACTCGGACAGCCTTGCCGAAAGGTAGGCGGGGTATCCTTCCTCGCCTGGCATCTCTTCCAGCCTAGAGGATATCTCCCTCATGGCCTCGGCCCATCTGGAGGTCGAGTCGGCCATCAGCGCGACGTTGTAACCCATGTCACGGTAGTACTCGGCAAGGGTCATTCCAGTATAGACGGACGCCTCACGGGCCGCCACTGGCATGTTGGAGGTGTTGGCGATAAGGATGGTCCTGCCCATCAAAGGCTTGCCGGTCTTGGGGTCCTCCAGCTCCGGGAAGGTCGTAAGGACCTCGGTCATCTCGTTGCCGCGCTCGCCGCACCCGATGTAGACGACGATCTCGGCGTCGGACCATTTTGCGAGCTGCTGCTGGGTAACGGTCTTTCCGGTACCGAAGGCACCGGGGATGGCGCCCGTGCCGCCCTTGGTGAGCGGGAACAACGAATCCAGGATCCTCTGTCCTGTGATCAGCGGCTCGTCGGGGGCCGTCTTCTTCTGGAAGGGCCTTCCGTAACGTACCGGCCACTTCTGCATCATCATTATCGGCTTGCCGCTGACCACAGCGACGGTGTCGGTGACGGTGAACTCTCCCTGCTTGATGTCATCGATCACACCGGAGACGCCCGGCGGGACCATGACCTTGTGAACGACGGACCTCTCGGGGACCGTTCCGATGATCGTTCCGGCCTCGACCTTGTCTCCCTTCTTTACGGTCGGGGTGAACTGCCACTTCGCCTTGCGATCAAGACCGGGGGCGGCAACTCCTCTCTTGATGAAGTCGCCCATTACGCTCATGAGCTCTGGCAGGGGTCTCTGGATACCATCATACACGCTGCCGAGCAGGCCTGGGCCTAGCTCAGCGACGAGGGGCTGTCCAGTGTTGATTACAGGCTCGCCCGGGGCCACACCTGCCGTGTCCTCGTATACCTGGATGACGACCTTGTCACCTACGATCTTGATGACCTCACCCATCAGCTTTTCCTTGCCGACAAGGATGACATCGTACATCCTAGGGGAGATCCCCTCTGCCGTCACGACAGGTCCAGCAACTCTGAATATTTTGCCTTCGTTCGCCATTTAAACCCCTCATGTCTTGTATAGATCAACGCCAATAGCTCTCTTGACCTTCTCTCTGAGGTCCCCTTCCTTACTTCCGATCATAACGACGACCGGGGCGATGCTCTCCATCACCTTCTTGCGGTTCGCCGGGCTCAATTTGTCAATGTCATTTGAATCTATCGCCAACACTCCGATGGTCGGGTCCGCGATCAGATCTAGGATCGTCCTCTCATATGCATCCGCGTGAGATACATATGTGCGCTTCACGCCGCCTAGGCGGAAGCCGATGACGAACTCCTCGTTTCCCAATACTGCGACATCCATCATACCACCAGCAGTTTCTTGATCTGTTCAACGTCCAAGCCGCTCTGTTTACCTCTAGCGATGACCCGGATGTTGTCTACCTCGTTCTTCTTCCTTATCATGTAATCGACTATCGGCAGCACGGACAGCGGGTAAACGTGCCCGAAGCGCTCCGATTGCTTAGACAGGATCTTCCTGAGCGCCAGACCGACATCGGTCAGCGACCCCTTGGTCCTGACGGTTTCCAGATC
>JAJFUT010000114.1 GCA_021372315.1 Methanobacteriota archaeon | reverse complement strand
TGGCACGTAGTCCTCTATGCCTTTGCCGCAGGTGCCCGGGTCGAGCCTGATGTCCTTCCCGACCGCATCGACCGTCTTGAGTATCTCCAGTGCGCTGCCCGTCAGAGTGAACGACCGGAGCAGATCGGTCACCTTGCCGTTCTCGATGAGGTATCCCCGGAGAGCCTTCGCCTCGAAGCCGCCCCCGACGGGGTCCTCCATGCCATTGATGAAGTTCTCGGTGAGGACGCCGTACTTGACATCCTCGATCATCTCCTCCAGCGACGAGTCACCCTTCTCGAAGAACGTGTTCGTCATACGGACCCAGACCCTTCTTCCGAAGTCCTGGGAACGGCCGTTGCCGGTCGGGGCCACGCCCATCTGCGCGGCTGTCTCGAGGCTCTGCATGTAGCCTTTGTAGACGCCGTTCTCGATGATCGTCGTCCTTGAGCTCGGCGTCCCCTCGTCGTCGAACGGGATGTATCCGTGAGATCCGATGCGGGAACCGTCGTCCACCATCGTGATCATTTCTGAAGCGACCTTCTTCCCGACGACGCCAGTGAGGAACGACCTTTTCTTGACTATCTCGTCGGCCTCGGACGCGTGGCCCATGACCTCATGCGCCAGAAGCCCGGATATGACCGGGTCGCTGATGCAGGTGACCAGGCCGGACGGGGCCTTCTTCGCCTGGAGCATCCTTACCGCTTCCTGGCCGATCTCGCGGCCCATCGCCTCGATGTCCTTGTTCTTGACGGACTCGAACCCTTCCGAGCCGCCTAGGCTCCGATAGAACATCTGAGCTGTCCCGGCGTCGGAGCTGATCGCCTGTCCGAACATGCGGGTCCTGACCTCCTCCCACTCGAGATCGTCGCCGAACGAGTTGACGAGCGTGTTGTTCCTGACCTCGTCCCGGTAGACGGCGTTGGAATTGACCACGCGCGGATCGACCTTCTGCGACCTGTCGAGGTCCATCGCCGCGGCGAGCTTCTCCTCTATGGTGACCTTCCCGGGGTGGATCCGGACGGCCGCCTTGACGGTCTCCTTCCTCGCCTTCCTGTCCGGGATCTTGACCCCGTCGGACGACCCGACCCTGGCGTTGCGGACCGCCTTCAGGGCCGCGTCCTCGACGATCTGATTCCCGACCTCGACCAGCGTCGTATACCCCCAAGATCCCTTTATCCGGGCCCTGAGGCACGCGCCTGAGATATGGTCCTCGGATATCGTCCTCACCCCTGAATCGACTATGAGCACTCCGACCTTGTCGATCGTCTGATACCTGGCATCGCAGAACTCCGCGCCTTCGTCGCGCATGATCTCGACGGCCTTCTCCAACATGTCCTTCATCATATCACCATGAGCTCCTTCGGCGCTGAGGTGAGCACTTCGCATCCATTCTTGGTGACGACGATATCGTCCTCTATCCTCACGCCGCCCTTGCCTTTCATGTATATCCCTGGCTCGACGGTAAGGACCATGCCCTCCTCGAGGACCAGGTCGACGTTCGGGGCCATGCGGCCGCCATCATGGACGCTCAGGCCGATGCTGTGGCCCAGTGAATGTATCAGAAGTCCCTTGAACTCCGTCGAATCGATGATGTTGCGCGCGATGGCGTCGACGTCCTTCCCGTTCATGCCCGGTCTTATCTCGGCGATGGCCGCCAGCTGCGCATCGAGAACGGTGTTGTACATCCTTTTCTGCTCGGCCGTCGCCCTGCCGACGAAGAACGTCCTCGTGACATCGGAGCCGTACTTGCGGAACAATGCTCCGTAATCGAACAACGCGATGTCGGACCTCCTCAGCTTCGTCTCGTCCGGTTCGTGGTGAGGCTCGGCGGAGTTCGCCCCGAACGAGGCGATCGTCGTGAAGGACGGGCCGCTGGCGCCGTACTTCTGCATCCTGTAATTGATCTCCGCCGCGCCCTCGGACTCGGTCATGCCCGGTCTGAGGCTTTCGGGTATCTCCCTTCCGACCTTGGAGGCGATGTCGCATGCCCGGCGCAACCTGCCGAGCTCGTCGCTGTCCTTGACCAGCTTCGCCCGGATCATGCCGGCGCTGACGTCTATGAACTTGGCTTTCGGGAGGAGCTTCTGAAGCTCCATGAGATGATTGTATGAAAGTCCCTTCGCGTTCACGCCGATGCGCTTTGCCTTTCCAAAGAGGTCCTTGACATGCTCGTCCTTTTCCTTCTTGTCGCGGAAGACGATGACGTTCGCAACGGAATCCCTGGCGCTCGTCTCCTCCAGCAGGTTCGTGATCAGGTCTACATTTCCGTTGGGCCACGCGGCCGCGATGCATTGCTCGAAGAGTCCCGAGGTCGTTCCCGTGACGTAAGGGAACATCGTGTCCAGGTTCGGTTCCTCCTCGTTCATGAAGAGCACAGCGTCGACCTCCTCGTCGACGTATTTGAAAACGCGCTTGGCCCTGCTTTCCATCAGATCACTTCGCCTGAATCAAGGTAGATGGTAAAAATAGGTTCGCCGCCCGAACGCGGCATTCGCGAAAGAGCTCAGATGCCGATCCAGACATTGCCCGCTATACGTTTGATCGCCCCGATGGCGGACAAGGCCGCCAGATAGCTGGTCGCCGGGTTGGACGGGAACGGAACGTTCTCGGTCTCGGCGACTATCTCGCCGAACACTCCCTTGACCACGAGCCTGTGGGAGTTGCAGTCCGAGAACGGATCGCAGATGAGCTTCACCTTCGTCTTGTCCAGACCAAGTCCGAGCATGGAAATGGTCGCGGAGACGTTGACGTTCTTCGGGAAGTGAACGATCGCCTCCCTCGCGGAGCCCTCGTAGATCGTCGTCTTCTCCTTCAGCGTGTCGACGTCGATGCCGATGCTCTTCAGATATGGATTGTCCTTGAAGCTCTTCGGCCCTTTCGTGCTGACCAGCTCGACAGTGTCGATCTTGTCGGCGGACGCCGAATGCAGTCCGTCGGTGCCGCAAACCGCGCCGGACGGTACATAGAGCCTGCCGCCCTTCTTCTTCGCCAGGCTGAAGCATTTCTCCCTGAGCTCATCGTTCGCGAACGCCCCGACGCTCATGACGAGCACGTCCTTGCCGAACCCTAGGATGAAGGGGACGTAATGCGAGACCGCCTCCTGGCTGGCCGCTTCGACGACCAGGTCCAGATGCTTCAGGTGAGCCCTGATGCTCTCATCGGTGTTCGTGATGAACTTCGCCTTGCGATAGGACTTCACGGCCTGCTGGGCACGCTCCTCGTTCTTGTCGGTGATGTAGAAGAGGTCGACCTCGTCCATGGTGTCGATCTCCTTGGCCAAGGTCTGCCCTATTGCCCCGCAGCCTATGATGAGTAGCCTCATGCCCTATTGGAACAACGAGGTTGGATATAACAATAGCGACATTTCACATTTATATCGTCGATCGCTCCAGTCGACTGGAACGTCGATCTCGGGCACGTTTTCCTGACAGTTGGGTCGACAGAGAATTGGATGGTCGACAACAATCCAAGAATATCGTCCGATCGCGAATAATTGGATCGGAAGCAGGGACCGGCACCTTCATAGGGCCCCGATAGAAAGCACTTAATCGACCGGCGGATATAGGTGGGACATGCGCTACGAGCTGCTGGAGCACACCGCGGACGTGATGGTCAAGGCACACGGGGCCACCATCGAGGAGTGCTTCGCGAACGCGGCCTACGCCCTGGAGGACCAGATGGTCCACGCCGAGCTCATCGCCGAGAGGACGAGCTACGAGTTCGATGTAGTGGGCTTCGACATGGAATCGCTCCTGCTGAACTTCCTCTCGGAGTTCCTTTTCATACAGGACACGAAGCGCCTCGTATTCAGCAGGTTCGAGGTGCACATCTCCGGTCTGTCATTGCATTGCGTGGCCTGGGGCGAGGAGATAGACACCGAGAGGCACCAGGCCAAGGGCGAGGTGAAGGCGATAACCTACCACATGATGAGGATCGACCCGAAGGAGCCTTCCGTTACAGTTCTTTTCGATATCTGAACATATCCAGATGATCGCATTGGGAACGATCCGGGATTCTTCATCTGATGCCCCAGAACATCGCCAGAACATCCTGGTGCTTGTTCCACCATTCGATCCCTTCGGGCGTTATCGAATATCTTGCGAAACCGTCCTTCTCTGATACGGCTACGTACCCTCTGTTGGATAGCATCTGCAATAGCCTTTTGATCCTCTGGTCGCGCTGAACCGGCACGTTCTCGAGCGTGCTGAGCTGGTGGACCGTGCACTCCGACTCGCCGAACGAGTTGCGTAAGTACAGTTGATAGAGAAGGTACATCACCATGAACTCGTCGCTCCATGGCCCGCCTCTGATCCCCCAGTCTTTCATCCGTTCACCTTCAGATGATCACGGTGAAGGTTTGCTCTTTCGGAACGATCAATCTAGTAGTCGCCCAATGCAGACCCGGGACCTTGTTGGTCCGTACATGCTCGACCGCCTCGAGAGAGAATCCGTCCATGGAAACGAGCATGACCAGTTCGATCTCTGAGAGGATGTGCAATGCGCGGAACCTGAAGATGGCCGATGATACCTCCCTCAGCTCCTCTGTCCCCACCTCCCCCTTTTCATAGATCTTCACGATCAAGATCTCAGAGGTGTCCAGTGTCTCATCCTTGAGATCGGCTATGATGTCCATTCTGACCTTGGACGCTTTCGTCAGCTGAGAATCGAACCGAACTCTACGCTTATCCTGGGAAACCAGGGTGGGATAGAGCTCGGTGAGCTTCATCAACATCCGTTCTTTGATCCCTTCCCCCATTGAGGGGAATAACTCCATCTTTATGACGTACCGGAGCTTGAGTTCGTTGGCCAGAATGAACTTGAGATCCCTGAGCAGGCCGATCATCGAGAGAGCGATGAAGAAACAGTAGGTACCGACTATCTGGGTGAGAAATCTTAGGATATCATCCAGACTGCAACCGATGATCATGCCTACATAAACGATTATGATCGCAAGCAAGAATGCACTGAGCCAGTAGATGAGGGTTTTCCTAGCTCGCCTCATCGTCTTGATCTTCATCTCGGATAAGAAATCAAAACCGTACTCCGCCGTCTCCATTCCCCAAAATCAATGATGCAATTCCCCTGTATTTTTAAATTTTTAATAGGTTGGAATCGGAATCCAAACTCACAGCATGAGCTGCAGCATCTTGATATCGACCCATTGGTCGAACTTATATCCGACCTGATTCAGGTGGCCCACCTCGACGAATCCCTTCTTGCGGTGGAGCTTGAGGCTGGCCACCTGTTCGGAATTGATCACGGACATGATGCTTCGGAAACCGTTCCACTTCGCCCTGGCGATGAGCTCGTCGAGCAGCGCGTCGCCCAGGCCCATCCTCTTCATGTCGTCCCTTATGTAGATCGTGTCCTCGACGGTCGGGCGGTATGCTGGCCGCGCCCTATATTTCGATAGCGATGCCCATCCGTACACCTCCCCCTCTCTCTCGGCGACGATCACGGGATACTCCGCGCCGTGGTCCAGAAACCAAAGTTTCCTAGACTCCAGCGAGACAGGTTCGAGGTCCATCGTGCATGCTGACGTGGGGACGTAGAAATTGTATATCTCGTTGATGGCCTCCATATCAGATTGCTTTGCGTCTCTGATGGTGACCGTCAACGACATCGAGTCTGACCAGCGATTTACAAATATTTTTATCAATCGGCATGACGAAAGGCATTGCCTGCGATCTTAGACGATATCAAAGAACACGACATACGTTAATAGGAGCGCTGGCGCACCACTCCGCAAATGACAAGATTTATAAATACAATCATCCACTAGCCCGTTTGAAAGCTCTGCCGCAGGCCAAGAATGTCAGAGCGGCGAGCGGAGGGAGCGCTGAATGGAGTTCGACGGCCTCGATGATATGATGCCATACGATGGCAAGGTCTTCATCAGCGAATGCGAGGGGGCTGTCACTTTTAACAACTCCGCCCTCGAGTCTTGCATCAAGTTCATTCCGGATGGCTACCGGTTCTTCAAGGTCATCAGCAGCTACGACGAGGTCCTGTCAGAGGTCGTGAGGAAGGAAGGCCACCGCCCAGGTGATCGGATCAAGTTCCTTCTCCCGTTCCTAAAGGCCTACGGCGTATCCGATCAGCTGCTGAACGACAGCTCGAAGGAGATGCTGCGTCTCGTACCAGGGGCAGATAAGACCATGCGCTTCGTCCAGGAGATAATGTCGCCGTTCATCGTAACTCCCGCTTACGAACATCATCTGGTGGCGTTGTGCGAGAACATCGGGTTCCCGGTTGAGAACGCCTTCTGCACCAAGTTCTCCCTGGACAGCGTCAAGGTCGATGATTGGGAGGTCCAGACATTGAGGGACCTTGCCAGCGAGATCGCTGCCATGCCGCCGATAGAGCACGTCCTGGGCAACAGGATAAAGGACATTAGGCCTGACGACAGGAAGAACATTCAGAGACTCGACCAGATATTCTGGAACGAGATGACAGACCTATCCAGCTATCATCTCCTGATGGAGACGGCGACCATCGGGGATTCTGAGAAGGCCTCGGCCGTCGTGGAGATATGCAAGCGCATGGGCGTCGCATTGGAGGATTGCATCTATGTCGGAGGGAGCCCTTCGGACACGAAGGCGCTGAGCATAGTCAGGAAGGGCGGCGGGCTCGCCGTCTCCTTCAATGGATCGAGCCAGGCAGTGAAGGAGGCCGACCTCGCCGTGATGTCCAAGAACACGATAATAACGTCGATGCTCGCCGACGCGTTCTATAGGACCGGGAAAGAAGCGGTCCTCGACATGGTTGAATCCTGGGGATACGAATCGATGAGGAGCTCTGGCCTCGTTCACGAATATATACTGAGGGAGGTCCGGAAGGTCTTCGGAGAATCCCTTCCAGTCGTTCAGAGGGTGACCGAGGACAAGGTCACCGAGCTCGCCCTGATGTCATCGAAGTACCGCAAGGTCGCGACCGACGAGGGCGTCGGGAACATGGGTTGACCCGGTAACTGATACGATTTAATTTTATTGGTCCTCCGATGGAACGATGTTCCATTTTATCGCTGTTTACGCGATTCAATGTTGTTAATGCTGGCAATGGTACTTTTTATGCCCCTTGCATTATCCGCCACAGAGATATCTTTTATAACCTGAGGCTCGATTGTCGAACCTACGTCCGCAAGGATCGCAAAAGGTGGAACTGATGCATCTGGGATTGGGAATTGACACTGGTGGAACGTATACCGATGCTGTGATCATAGATCTTGAAAAGGGCAAGGTGCTCAGCAAGGCCAAGGCCCTTACGACGAGACATGACCTTTCTGAAGGGATCGCCAACGCCATCGGGGCTTTGGATAACGTAAAGTATGATGCCATCAGGCTGGTGTCCGTCTCCTCCACCCTCGCCACGAACTCCGTCGTCGAAGGGAAAGGATGCCGTGTCGGCCTCATCCTGGCCGGCGCAGAGTACCGCCAGACGGTGACCATCAACGAGGTCGTTGAGATCAAGGGAGGGCACAACCTCATAGGGGAAAGACTGGCCGAACTTGAGATCGACAAAGCAAGGGAGTTCGTCATGAGCACGAGGAACAAGGTCGATGCCTATGCCATATCGAGCTATCTCAGTGTCAGGAACCCCGAGCACGAGATCGCTCTCAAGAAGATGGTCCAGGAGGTCTGCGACCTACCGGTCGTTTGCGGCAACGAGCTCTCGACGAAGCTGGGCTTCTATGAGAGAACGATCACGGCGATCCTCAATGCCAAGCTCATACCGATCATAGCCGATCTCCTCGTGTCAGTGAAGAAGGTCCTGAGCATTCACGACATAAGGGCCCCGCTGATGATCGTCAAGGGCGATGGGTCGCTGATGGGAGAGGCCATGGCCTTGGAGAAACCAGTTGAGACCATACTGTCCGGTCCGGCTGCCAGCCTTATCGGCGCCAAGTACCTCACGAAGGAGGAGGACGGCATCATGATCGACATCGGGGGCACAACGACGGACATCGGCGTCCTGAGGGGCGGTAAACCGAGGCTCGACCCGGAGGGGGCGATGATCGGCGGATGGCGCACCAGGGTCAAGGCCGCGGACATATCGACGTCGGGTATCGGCGGTGACAGCAGGATCGTCATAGCGAACGAGCGGATCTATCTCAACCCGCTGAGGGTGATGCCCCTCTGCATAGCGTCCTCGAAGTGGAACTGCATATTGCCGAAGCTTGTCAAGGCGAGCCAGGAGAAACCGAGACCGCAGGCTGGCCACGTAGCGATCGAGAACGTCATCCAGAACACGGAGTTCTTCATCTTCAACAAGGCCGTTCAGGGCATGGAGCTGTCCAAGGAGGAGCAGTCCTTCGTCGATCTGATCAAGGCGGAACCGAGGACCATCTATGAGGTGTCCGAGATGACCGGGATCCATCCGTTCAGCTTCAACGTGCGCAGGCTCGAGGAGATCGGGCTGATCCTGCGGATAGGTCTCACACCGACCGACATACTTCACGCGGACGGCTCATACATCGAGTACGACGAAGAGGCCTCGAAGGTGGCGGTACAGATCCAGGCGGGAATATTGGAAAGAGACCCTGCCCAGTTCTGCAAGGACGTTCGTGCGGCCGTCATCTACAAGCTCTGCATGGAGCTCATAAAGAAGCTCGTCTATGAAGAGACGGGAAAGTTGCCCACCTGCGACGTGTGCCAGAACACGTTCGACAAGACGATCACGCATAAGGCGGGGCTCGATTACTCGGTGAGCCTGAAGCTTCACAAGAAGATCATCGGGATCGGCGCGCCGGTCGGAGCGTACCTGCCTGCCGTCGCCGAGAGGTTCGAGACGCATCTTCTGTTGCCAGAGCATTCTGAGGTCGGTAACGCCGTCGGCGCGATCACTGGCAGCATCATGGAGACGGTCGAAGTATTGATAAGGCCAAAACCTGGCGTTTCCGCCATGGACAATCCGCCATGCACGCTGCACTCGTCCTTCGAGAAGAGGGAATTCGAGACGTTGGACGAGGCCGTCGCATATGCGGAGAAATGGGTCAGGACGAGCGCGAAGGAGCTTGCCCTTCAGGCAGGCGCTGACGAGGTCGAGCTCGTTGTCGAGAAGGATGACAAGATCGGTCATCTGGGCAAGAGCTGGGGAGAGGGCATCAGGCTGGAGACAAGGGTCACCGCCACGGCGATAGGGAAACCGAGGCTGTTCTTCGAGGCGAAGGTATGAACGAGGAGGTGGACGTCGTGATCTGCTCCGGGTACAGTCCTGGGGCCAGGGTGCTTCGTGCGGCAGTGAGGGAGGCCGGAAAGCGCGAGAAGATCAGGATGGTCACCGTGGCGCCGGCGCTGGCCCAGCTCCCCAAGGCCGTCGAGGACATGGAGTCGCTCAAGAAGAGATGCGTCGTCGTCGTGGACGGCTGCGAAGGGTTCTGCGGCCTGCAGACCCTGGCGCAGTTCGGGGTCCCCCGGGCTGGCGAACTGAAGATAAACCAGTACGCGATGTACTCCGAATCAGGAGTTCAGCTTGAAGCGGATAAGATCGTGAAGCTCGTGCAGGAGGCGAGGTCCAAATGCGCAAAGGCGTGATAGTCTGCGGAGCCAACGGGGAGCGCGGGTTGATGCTTGAAAGGGCCGTCGTGAAGTTCGGTCCGCGCAACACCGGCAAGATGCTTCAGTTCAGCATATGCACCGTCGCTACCGCCCCGATCATGATATCGATGAGCGGCGTCGACATGGACCAGCTTGTGACGGTGAACGGATGCAAGAACAGATGCTGCGACAAGATCCTCGAGAGGAGCGGCATGAAGATCGCCAGATCGGTCGTCCTGGACGATGCGACCGACAGAAAGCTCGGCCCTTGCCAGTTCACTAGCGATTGGAACTTCCCAGACATCAAGGAGGAGGAGATAGAGAAAATGGCCAAATTGATGGAGGACGCCCTGTGAGAACAGGGGCTCCATCTTTAGCTTTGAAAATCATCTGGTCTTCTTCCAGCCCATATCGTCGTTGTACTTCTGTACGATCTCGGATATGTGCGTCTCGACGTTCCTTCCGCGGTACTTGTTGCCGATGTGCTCCATGTCCTTGATGAACCATTCGTGGTCACACTTGGGACATCGGACCTTGGGGCAGTTGTTCAATGCCTCGGCGCATCCTCTGCAGGCGGTCGTTCGTCCGTAGACCAGGGCGAACTCGAAGCTGCAGTTGGGGCACTTTTGTTTCCTCAGGGAATCAACGGTGTTGTTCGAGAAGCCGCTGGCCTTCATCGCCATATAATATCCGTCGGTCGCGTGGTTCTGCATTTGGTCCGCTCCTTTCATTTGTGGTGGGCGATCCCTTTCTCGGTCTCGTAATAGTCCTGCAATACCTCGTACTTGATCCCGTACTTCGGCATGACGCTCTCGATGCTCTCCATCGACGCGTGCTTCACGGTGTCGTCCCAGATGCCGTGGACTATGACGTGGACGGTCATGTCCCCGACCGTTAGCCCGCGCTCGTCCAGAGCGTTGGTGATGTTGACAGGCATGTCCTGATGGATGAGCGAAGCCCCGAGCGTCGTCTTGTGCTCGGAATAGACGAACGCCTTGATGTGCCCGACCAGGTCGGCCCCGTCGTGGAAGCATTCCTTCGCGATGGTCTCGAGCAGCTCTCGGACGAAGGCCTCGCAGGTATCCTTGTCCATGAGCTTTTCCGGATGGATGGTCATGTGAATGCTGAACTTGCCAAGCTCGTCGACCAGCCTGTGCATCTCGATGTGAAGCTTCTCGTCCATCTCTTTCATCTCACTGCCCCTCGGCGTACTGCTTCCTGAGAAGCTCCTGCTCTACCGCCTCGTCGTAGCGCGGGGAGATCTCGCTCTCCATCGCGGTCGCGATCTCCTTGACCCCCTGGTTCGTCCTCCCGGAACCGTACATGATCTTCGCCCTGGGGTTGACCGTCTTGACGAACTCCTCGCACCTCCTGATCTTCTCGGGGGAGGCGGCGTCTATCTTGTTGATGAAGACGATGTCAGCCTCTCGTATCTGGGTCTCGACGAGCCTGCGAACTGCATTGAGAAGCTCATCGATCCTCACCGCGTCGACGAGCGTCACTACCGGCGCATGTTCGATCTTCGCTTCCATCTCCTCCTCGGAATACTCCGCGGCCCTCTTGAGGCCCCATGGGATCGCGACGCCCGAGGGCTCGACTATTATGATGTCCGGTTTGAAAGTGTTGTACAGGGTCGCAACGGTAGTGGCGAAGCTGCCCGCGATCTGGCAGCAGATGCATCCTCCAGATATCTCCTTGGCTTTGAGGCCATAGGTCTCTATGAACTTCGCGTCGACGTTGATGTCTCCGACGTCGTTGACGATGATCGCGATACGATGGCCGCGACTCACGAGCTCCCTTGCCACCTCGATGAGGAACGTCGTCTTCCCGCTGCCTAAGAACCCAGCAATCTGTGCGATCTTCATGTTCTCACTCGACCCATCTGGAATGCGATCGAATCATTAAAAGGTTCCTAGTTTAAAAAATAAGCCTCTCTTCAACTTTGTATGGGTAACTGAAGTCCTCCGGCGACCAAATAGATCATCGTGTCCCTGTACTCCTTGGCCTTGAAACCATAGGCACGGCGGAATGCCGTGCGTATCTTGTTGTTCAGGCCTTCGGCGTAGCCAGAGGTGACCCTCTGGCGTACGCTTTCGACGATGCCGTCGAAATGATTTCTGATGCTCTTGGCCAGCTTCTCCATCTCCGGCAGGTTGCAGCGTTCCGCCCATCTGATCCACTTGCGCAGATAGGCCTTGGCCAGCTGCGGCGGCAGCTGCCAGGTGCGTTGGATCGCCAGCTTGAACTGATATGCCTTGGCCGTCTTGATGTCCAGGTCCTTGACCTGCAGGAGCTTCCGCTCCTGCCATTCCTCCAGGTTCTCCGGATTGGTAAGCCAGAGGAACTTTGTCTTTTTCAGCAGCTGGTTCTCTCTGGCCTCTTCCAGCCTGATGCGATCTATGGTGTCGTTCAGCAGCTTGATCACATGGAAATGGTCGAAGACCATGATGGCGTCAGGGAACGTCTCCCGGCAGCCTCCGATGAACGCTGGTGACAGGTCCATGCAGACTAGCTTGATCTTTTTAGGGTCCAGGCGGCCTTCCACCGCCTGGACGAAGCTGGCAAAGCTTTCCTTTCCTTTTCCTTCGGCGATGTGGATGACCTTACGACCTTTCAGGTCGTAGAAGAAGGTCACATACCTGTGACCTTTCTGCACGGCGAACTCGTCGATGGCCAGCTGCTCCACCTGGCTCAGGTCGACATCTTTCCTTGCCTCATTGACGTAATGCTGCAGGATCCGCCAGATCGAATCCTCGTTGACGTTCAGGTGGCCGGCGATACCGGCCACCGACATCTCGTCGCTCAATGCCAGCACCATCGCTTCGATATGAAGCGTGAAGCCAGAATTTGGACGAGCCCAGGGCAGGTCGACCTGTCTCACTCCATGCTTGGGACAGGATGTCCGCGGCACGCGGGCATGAAGATAGGTCTCGTATTCGAAGAAGTTAAGATGTCTCCAAGTACGCTGGCTCGTATCATGAAGTTCACACAACGACTGACATTCAGGACATGGAAACCTTGCCCCTCGTTCGAAGTCGATGAAGATGTCCAGCCTCTTGTCTGTCTTGTTCAGCTTGACCTCGCTCACGAACCATGGGGCTTTCAGCCCCAAGGTGGCCTGGAAGAGCTGCTTGTCGTCCACGAATGTAAGGTAACGGAGTGGGGAAGCGATAAGCTTACCCACTCAATCTTAAAGAGAGCCAAAA
>JAJFUT010000105.1 GCA_021372315.1 Methanobacteriota archaeon | reverse complement strand
CGACCTGGCGGCTTGCTACTTCGCTGTCGGCTCTCCCTATCCTGGTGGTGCAGCAGCTGCCAAGGGTGGGGTTGTTCGCCCATTAAAAGGGATCGTGAGCTGGGTTTAGACCGTCGTGAGACAGGTTTGTTGCTTTTTGGTAGAAGTGTTTTGATGCCTGACGAGAAGGAACCTTTAGTACGAGAGGAACGGGGTTCCGGGGCCTCTAGTTCATCAGTTGTCTGACAAGGCATTGCTGAGCAGCCACGCCCTCGTGGATAAGAGCTGAAAGCATCTAAGCTCGAAACTACCTTGGAAAAGAGGCATCTTAGGACGCTCGTAAATGACGAGTTTGATAGAATCGGGATGTAAGCACCGAGGTTCTCCGAGGTGTTCAGTCCGCGGTAACTAACGTCCATACTCGCCGTGCTATCCTATATTTGGCTTACCATTGCCGGTAGGCTTTGGCTTAACCGTTAAACAGGTTGCGTATATACTCTTCCGAATTATCATTTCTTATAATTTTCAATACAACAGTGTAACTTTTGTAAAGATCTAGAAGGACCGATCATATCGCCGCTTAAGGCATGTAAAAGCAATTGGTGACGGTGGAGAACCTCTTCCTCAACATCATCATCTGAGGATAGAATATGAGGATCTCGTCCTCCTTCTCCGGTTCTCTGTTTAATATCCGGGATATTGCCTTCGTCTCTACCCTTCCGATGACCTTCCAACGACCCGATTCGTAGTTCGGATCGGTCATCAGAAGGATCGGGACCTTCACTCGGGACAGCTCCCATTTGTCGACGAAGCTCGACAGATCAAGGAGCTCGTCCCTGGAAACGATGTAAGTTCTACCGTTCTTATCCGAATATGACGGCTCGTCCATCTGGAGCAGCGCCTCTAGGGAAGGTCTTATCGCTGGAACGTGCGAGTTCATGTTCTTGAAAAGCTTTTCGAGCGTGCCCTCCCGGAACATCAAGAATACAGCCGCGGTCGCGATATTTACCGTTTATCATGCTCCGCTGGCGATCCATGAAGTACCGAAAAGTCGATGGACATGCTATTATAGTCCTTGCTGAAATCCGTTATCGGTCCCAGGAGGAACATATTTGGCATCTGAACTACCATTAAATGTGAGGGAACAACTGGAATCCCATCCCTGTTACAACGAGAAGGCACATACGAAGTTCGCGCGAATGCACCTTCCAGTGGCGCCTAGATGCAACGTCCAATGCAATTATTGCAACAGGAAATACGATTGCTCGAACGAGAGCAGGCCCGGCGTTACTAGCGAGATCCTCACCGCCGAGGAGTCCGTCCAGAAGATCAGGATCGTCAAGGAGAAGATACCTCAGCTTTCCGTGATTGGAATCGCTGGCCCCGGAGATCCGTTGGCCAATGAGGAGACGTTCAGGACGCTCGAGCTCGTCGGGAAGGAGTTCCCCGAGCTGACCCTGTGCCTGAGCACCAACGGCCTGATGCTCCCTGCATCGATCGACAGGCTGAAGGCCCTTGGCGTCAAGTTCATAACCGTCACAATAAACGCCATCGACCCGGACATCGCGGCGAAGGTCTACGATTTCGTCATCTGGCAAGGCAAGACCCTCCGCGGAAGGGAGGCCGGGAAGCGCATGATCGAGAACCAGCTGGAAGGCATAGCCAAGGCCACCAAGGCCGGCATGCTCGTGAAGGCTAATGTCGTCATGGTCCCGGGAGTCAACGCGGACCACATACCTGAGATCGCGAAGAAGGTCAAGGAGCTTGGGGCATACATGGTGAACATCATACCGATGATCCCCGTGCCTGGTACCAACTTCGAGAACGTGCCGGCACCGACCGCCGAAGAGCGTAAGAGGCTTCAGGACCTGTGCGAACCGGACATCAGGCAGATGAGGCATTGTCGCTTCTGCAGGGCCGACGCCATAGGTCTTTTGGGAGAAGATAGGTCGGCCGAGTTCTCGCACGCGGCCTGCGGGATGGACAGATCCATGGGAAAGGCCCCGGTCAGCGTCATGATCGAGGGCGATTCCATGCACCGCATAGCGGTCGCGAGCTCGGACGGCGTCCAGGTTGACACTCATTATGGCCACGCGAAGAGCTTCCTCGCCTTCGAGGTGAAGGGGGATGACATAAGGCCGATCGAGGATGTCGTGATCGCCTCCGTTCCCAACGTGGCGATGGCTGGAGAGGCCCATCGCGGAAAGCTCGAGATGATGGCATTGGCCCTGAAGGGCTTCGATGCGGTCGTGGCCAAGAGCTTCGGGGAACCTGCGAAGGAGTTCCTGAAGGAGGATGGCATCCTGCCGTTCCAGACGGATTGTGCCGTCAAGGACGCGATCAGGGCCGCGGTCAAGGCGGTTTACGATGAAAGGGCGAAGGTGTTCGAGTGAGAGCGTCGGACCTTGTCGTTAAGTGCCTGGTCGCTGAGGGCGTGGACCACATCTTCGGGATCCCGGGCGAGGAGAACATCGACCTTATGGAGAGCCTCAACGACTCCGGGATAGAGTTCATCCTCACCAGGCATGAGCAGTCCGCGGCGTTCATGGCCGGGATCCAGGCGAGAATGTCGTTCAAGCCGCGGGTCTGCCTATCCACGCTGGGGCCTGGAGCGACGAACCTCGTCACCGGGGTGGCGGACGCATACCTAAGCAACTCCCCGCTCATAGCGATCACTGGACAGGCGGGAGCGGACAGATGCTCCCCGCCGCAGAAGCAGGTGATCGATGTCCAGGCCATGATGAGGCCGATCACGAAGGAGAGCATCACGATAAGGGCGCCCAACAAGGTCTCGATAGCCGTAAGGAGGGCCTTCGACGTCGCCATGCACGAAAGGCCCGGACCGGTCCATCTGGAGCTGCCCGAGGACGTGATGAAGATGGCCACAGAGGGAGATGCTATCCCGTACTGCGAACCAGAGCACGTCAGGCCAGACAAGCGCTCCATGTCCGAGATCGCGGAGATGATAATGGAATCCTCAAAACCGCTGGTCATCGCTGGCCAGGGTGTCATCAGGTCGAACGCCGTCAAGCAGCTCAGGGAGTTCTGCACCAGGTGGAACATACCGGTCGTGCATACGTGGTTCGGAGCCGGTTCCGTACCGTACGATGACAGGAACAGCCTGAACACGACGGGCGTCAGGGCGAGCGACAATGTAAGGGAGGCGTACCAGAAGGCCGACCTGATCATCATGGTCGGCTTCGACGTCATCGAGTTCGCCCCGCAGTACTGGAACATCGGTGAGAGGAAGGAGATGCTCTACATCGGAGAATGCCCCGCCGGACAATCTGAGCACATGACGCCGGACGTCCAGGTCGTCGGGGGGCTGAAGTACGTCCTCCAGGTCCTCACGGACATGGGCAGCATGAAGGAGCCCTGGGCCGAGGATATCAGGGCAAGGATGCACGCCATACTGGAAATGGACGTGACCGACGTAGGCCGGATCAAACCGCAGAACGTCCTCAAGGTGCTGCGGAAGAGGATGGGGAAGCAGGACATCGTCGTCAGCGACGTCGGTGCTCACCTGATATGGCTAGCGAAGCATTATCCAGTCTACAAGGAGAACACGCTAATTCTGGACAACGGCCTTATCTCCATGGGCGTGGCCGTGCCTGGGGCCATCGGTGCCAAGATGCAATATCCCGATAGACGCGTGGCGGCCGTGTGCGGCGACGGCGGGTTCATGATGACGATGGCCGAGCTGGCGACAGCGAAGGAGCGCGGTGTCGGGTTCGTCACGCTTATTTTCAACGACGGCGGGTACGGACTGATTAAGATGAAGATGGAGGCGGCGTACGGCCGGTCGACAGGCTGCGAGTTCACCAACCCCGATTTCGTCGCCCTCGCGAGGTCGTTCGGTGCGGAAGGTTATCGGGTGAGCGGGAAGGATGAGCTCGAATCTGTGCTCGGGGACTGCCTCGGACGGGACGCTCTGGCAGTGATCGACGTCCCGATAGACTACGGGGAGAACGGGGCGCTGACCAGATGACGGGATGTCTGGTAGTTTGAAAAAGATACTAATATCCTCCTTTTAATACTCGGGAGCATGGCGGAGTCTGACTTCCAATTGAAGTTCTTCCTCGACAACGGGTTCAAGCGCAAGCAGTGTCCCAAGTGCCAGAGACATTTCTGGTCCCTAGGTGATTGGGAGACCTGCGGAGAGCCGCCATGCGAGGAATACACGTTCATCGGACATTCGCCGATGAACAGATCACTGGATCTTCACGAGACGCGCGAGGCGTACCTCGATTTCTACGAGCAGAACGGTCATGGACGCGTCAAGAGATACCCCATCGTGGCGAGATGGAGGGACGACGTTTTCTTCACGCAGGCCTCGATCTACGATTTCCAGCCTTGGGTGCTGAACGGGGTGATCGATCCGCCGGCGAACCCGCTCACCATATCACAGACCTGTGTCAGGTTCAATGACATAGACAACGTCGGGAAGACCGGGAGGCATTTCACTTTCTTCGAGATGCTGGCCCATCACGCTTTCAACAAGCCGGGAAAGGAGATCTACTTCAAGGACCGGACCGTCGAGCTTTGTCACAGGTTCTTCTCCGAGAGCCTCGGGACCGACCCGAGGAAGCTCCGTTACATCGAGGAGTGGTGGGAGGGGGGCGGAAATGCCGGTCCCTGCGTCGAGGTCATGCTGGAGGGCGTCGAGGTCGCGACCCTCGTGTTCATGATGTACCGCGAGACGCCAGAGGGGCGTATGCCGATGGACATGACCGTCGTCGATACCGGCTATGGACTGGAGAGGATCTGCTGGGTGTCGCAGGGCAAGACATCGGCCTACGAGGCCGTGTTCGGACCGGTCCTGGCGTACCTGAAGGACCTCTGCAGCGTATCGGTCGACGAGCGCATACTCACCGAATACAGCAAGATCGCCGGCGCGATGAACATGAAGACCGCGGCCGACGTGAGGAAGCTGCGGGAGCTGACGGCCGAGCGCATCGGGACCAGCTACGAGGAGCTGATGAACATCGTCTCCCCGCTGGAGGACATATACGTCATATGCGACCATTCGAGGGCGCTGATGGTCCTCCTCAACGACGGCGTAGTGCCTTCGAACGTAAGGGAGGGATACTTCGCCAGGATGCTGGTCAGGCGCGCCCTTAGGTCGATGAGGAACCTCGACCTGCAGATCAAGCTGTCCGAGGTGGTCAACAGGCAGATCGACTACTTCCTGGACATAATACCCGAGCTGAAGTACAACCGCGAGGACATCCTGAACCTCGTCAACGTCGAGGAGGACAGGTACTTCGAGACGCTGGGCAAGGGCAAGCAGCTGGTCATGAAGATGGCCAAGGAGCTGAAGAAGGGGGAGAAGATCTCGCTGGAGAGGCTGATCGACCTTTACGACTCGCACGGCCTGAACCCGGAGATCGCCAAGGAGTACGCGCCAGACCTTGTGGACGTCCCGGACCATTTCTACATGGAGGTGGCAAAGCGCCACGAGAAACCCGAGGCCGAGGCGGAGGAGAAGGAGCGCTTCCCCGAGAACCTCCCGGCCACGAGGATGCTCTACTACGAGGACCCGGAGCTTTCCGATTTCGATTCCAAGGTGGCGGCGATCGTCAACGGGGCCATCGCGCTGGAGCAGACCGCCTTCTACCCCGAGGGCGGCGGGCAGGAATGGGACCTCGGTACGCTCGCTGGCAGCAAGGTCGTCAAGGTCATCAAGGTGAAGACCTGCGTATTGCATTACATCGACGGGCCGCTGCCGAAGATCGGCGACACCGTCCACGGAAGTCTGGACAAGGACCGCAGGATACAGCTGATGAGGCACCACACGGCTGCGCACATCATCAACGGATGCGCGAGGAGGCTGTTCGGGAACCACGTCTGGCAGGCCGGTGCGCACAAGGGAGTCGACGAGGCCAGGCTTGACATCACCCATTACGAGAACCTCACGTCCGAGCAGAGGGACCTCCTTGAGAGGGAGTGCAACAAGATCGTTCTCCAAGACCTCAAGGTCAACATAGAGTTCATGCAGAGGGACGAGGCCGAGAGGAAGCACGGCTACCGCCTATACCAGGGAGGGGCCGTCCCAGGCAAGATCATCAGGGTCGTTGAGATCGTCGGTCTCGATTCCGAGGCCTGCGGAGGCATACACTGCTCGCACACCGGCTACGTCGGGACGATCAGGATCAAGAAGACGAAGCGCATCCAGGACGGGATCGTCCGCGTCGAGTACACGGCCGGGATGGCCGCCGTCATGGAGATGCAGGGGGACAAGTCGATCCTCGAGAACGTCTCGGAGAAGCTGAACGTATCGTCGGATCAGGTCATCGAGGCGACGGACCGGCTCATGGGGGAGCTGCGCGACCAGAAGAAGAAGCTGGAGCAGTTCGACCAGGCCTACGCCGGCGTCAAGGCGAGGTCCTTGCTCGATTCCGCCAAGATCGTCGATGGCGTGAGGATCATAGTCCACATCGCCGAGGAAGGGGAGAACGCCGACGAGATGTCGAAACTGCTGGCCGCGGAGCCGAACGTCGTATCGGTCATAGGCGTCCTCGGCGCAAGCCCGAAGGTCCTCGTCTCGAGGTCGCCGAATGTCGACATCGACTGCAAGCTCCTCCTCAAGGAGGTCATGTCCATCGTTGGCGGGGGCGGGGGCGGAAGGAAGGAGTTCGCCCAGGGAGGTGGAGGTGACCCGGCGAAGGTCGCGGAAGCGTTCGCCAAGGTACCGGAACTGCTCTGCGCGTGCAGGCCCTGAACCATTGAAAGTTGAGGAATGAAGGACCTGCTCGAGAACTATGGACCGTTTGAAAAGTTCGAGGTCCTGCTCGGGCTCGTCCTCATCCCGATATAACTGGTCCTCATCATGCCCGACCGGTCAGTGACCTGCTCACAGTGGTCAAGATAGTTGGACGGCCATAGTCTGGACATAGTTCAGGATATGACAAATGTTTATATACGGTGTAGAATTTGCCTCAGTTAACACTGAGCGACATAAGGTCGCTCGGAGCGTTCGCCCCTGAGGGCGAATGGTTCCCGGACTGGCCCCTATCCAGAGATGGGAACTGCGAAACACGCGCTTGAGCGTGCGGTGCACTCCCATAAGGGAATCCAGGTCACAGCCAGGATTAAGTTCGTATCGGAGTGATACACTTGGCCGAGAAGGAAGTCAAAGAACCTAAAGAAGAGAAGCAGCCGAAGGAAAAGGCTGAGAAGAAGGAAAAGGTCGTGAAGGAGAAGACCGAAAAGGCAGCTCCTCAGAAGGCCGCGACGAAGGTTGACTATGGTAAGGACTTCAAGTACATCGTCCGTATCGTCAACAGCGACCTCGACGGGACCAAGACGACGCTCATCGCCATACAGGGCATCAAGGGCGTCGGAATGAGGGTGGCCGACATCATCTGCAAGAAGGCGAACGTCGACCGCACCGCCAAGATCGGCAACGTCTCCGACGAGAAGATCAAGGAGATGGAGCAGCTCGTCATGACCTATGCAGATTACGTGCCCACATGGGCGCTCAACAGGCAGAACGACGTCGAGACGGGCGCCGACGGACATATCGTTGGCGTCGACCTCGAGGTCATGCGCAAGGATGATATCAACCGCGCGAAGATGATCCGCTCCTACAAGGGCGTTCGTCACGAGCAGGGACAGAAGGTACGCGGCCAGAGGACCAGGTCCAATGGCAGGACCGGACTGACCCTCGGTGTCATGAGACAGAAACTGGCCCAGGGCGCTAAGCCCGCTGAGGAAAAGAAGTAAGGTGGTATGAATGGGCGACCCAAAATTTCCACGAAGATCGTTCGATACTCCCTCCCACCCGTGGCAGGGCGAGAGGATCAAGGAAGAAGCAGAGATCGTCAAGAAGTACGGTCTGAAGAACAAGCATGAGCTTTGGAAGGCCAAGACCGTCGTCAGGAACCTTAGGAAGCAGTCCAGGGACCTCCAGGCACGCATGAGGACGGGAGAGGAGCAGGCCAGGATCGAGAGGGACAAACTTCTCCGCAGCTGTGCCAAGATCGGTCTCCTGCCGCTCGAGGGCGCTACCCTGGACGATGTCCTTGGTCTAGGTGCCGATGTGCTGCTGAACCGCCGTTTGCAGACGATCGTGTTCCAGAAGGGATACGCTTGCTCCATGGGCCAGGCTAGGCAGTTCATCGTTCACGGACATGTGACTATCAACGGACGCAGGGTGACCATCCCGGGATACACCGTATCCAGGGGAGAGGAGGATAACATCATGCTCAGCGCGCTCTCGCCGCTATCTGACGAGATGCACCCGATCCGTGTGGCCCAGAAGGGCGCCTTGGAGACAAGGATAAAGAAGGAGCAGGCATACCAGGCTCGCAAGGAGAGGGAGGACACGCGCGGCGGTGGCGGAAGGGGCGGTAAGAAGTTCGTCAAGAAGGTCCCGAGGCAGATCATAGCCGCCAGCCCGGTCAACGCGACCGTTCCGGCAGAACTACCCGTTAAAGAGGAGGGAACCCTATGAGCAAGTGGGGCATCGCGAACATATACGCTAGCTACAATAACATCATCATCACCCTGACCGATATCACCGGCGCCGAGACGATCACGAAGGCCACCGGCGGAATGGTCGTGAAGCAGGCTAAGGACGAGTCCTCACCGTACGCCGCGATGCGCGCGGCCGAGAAGGTCTCGGACGTAGCGAGGGAGAAGGGGATCGACAGCATACACATCAAGGTCCGTGCGCCGGGCGGCAACAAGTCCGCCTCGCCTGGACCTGGTGCTCAGGCTGCGATACGCGGCCTTGCCCGCGCCGGCATGAAGATCGGCAGGATCGAGGATGTGACCCCAGTCCCACACGACGGAACCAAAAAGAAGGGCGGAAGAAGGGGAAGGAGAGTCTGAGGCAACTTCCATGGACATCGACATCTTAGAGCTAACAGAGACGCAGGCAAGGTTCAAGGTCACCAACACCAGCCCGGAAGTGATCAACGCCCTGCGCCGTGTTCTCTTGTCCGAGATCCCGAAGATGGCCATAGACGTCGTCGAATTCCACCTTGGCCCCATCAAGGACGCCGACGGGAGGGAGTTCGAGTCCGTGTCGCCTCTGTTCGACGAGATCGTCGCTCACAGGCTCGGGCTCGTGCCGATCCCGACCGACCTGTCCATGAAGGAGAAGGACAAGTGCGACTGCGGGGGGGAGGGCTGCCCTTCCTGCATGATCGGCTATTCACTGTTCAAGACCGGCCCCTGCGATGTGTACTCTGGCGACCTCCTGCCGCTGACGGAAGGGGATGCCAGCGTCCGCGTCAAGGACGAATTGATCCCGATCGTCAGGCTCGGAGAGGGCCAAGCGATCCTGGTCTACGCGTTCGCGGAGATGGGAACTGGCAAGAAGCACGCCAAGTGGCAGGTCGCCAACGGCGTCGGGTACAAGTACCTCCCGTCCGTCAAGATCGACGCCTCGAAGTGCGACAACGGCGGGACCTGCATCCCGATATGCCCGAAGAAGGTCTTCGCCAAGGAAGGCAACAAGGTCAAGGTCGTCAACGAGGGAGATTGCATACTTTGCATGGCCTGTACCGACGAGAACATCTGCAAGACCGGTGCGATAAAGGTCGTGGGCGATCCGACGAAGTTCATATTCGAGTTCGAGACCGATGGCTCCCTGAGCGCCAAGGACACGCTGATGAAGGGCTTGGAGCTCCTTCACCAGAAGTTCGAGGACTTCAAAGAGCAGGTATCGACCCTCGAAGCCTGAACACCTTAACAAATCCCTTACTTTCTTTCATTTTTTTATTTGCTTAGAAGAAGTCATCGAGGTTGCATGCCTTCTTCGTCTTCGGCGCCGGCTCGCAGATCACAGGCGATGGCTCGAACTCGGGATCGTCGTCCGGGCTGACCACGTGGTCCTCCGGTGGCATGATCGTCATGGTCGTGAACTCGTCCAGCGTGGATGCCTTCGCCACCTGGACCTCCTCGGTCACAACGGACGTGTCGGCCTCGTCAAGGGAATCGAAATCGATGTTCATGTTGGTGTCAGCGTTCCCGAAGACCGACCGAATGCTCTCCTCGATGATGCCGACCCTTTGCTGGATGTAGTTCGGTATGTCGAAGTCCGCCCCTACCTTCTTGGCGATTGCCAGGTACTTCTTCACGCTGGCCTCGTACACCGTAAGGTTGAGCTTGTTGCCGCAGTAGCATGTCCCCCTTAAGGGCACTCGGCGGTACTTCGCCCCGCACTTCGTGCATCTCACGGACTGGCTGGAAAAGCTGCTAAGATTGCCTATCAGGTCGGGCAGGAGGTGCTTCGAGATTATCCTCTTGGCGACGTCCCTTTCATCGACCGCCCTTATGATCTTGGCCAGTCTCAGCTGGGCCTTCATCTTTACCGCCATCGAGCCCAACGTCTTGTATGAGGATTCTATCGGCCCTTCGGATATGTCGGTCGTGTCATGCGTGTATCCGAACCCTTCGTACTGGAGCAGGGACTTGACCCTGTCCGCAACGATGTCCATGGACCCCTGGACTTCCCTCGGATGCTTCATCTCCATCGTCGCGTTGTAGAACTCCAATGGATATTCCCAGAGGACGTCGATGTTATGCGCCTCCTTGTCGATCTCGTTGGGGTCCAGCCTGATGGCCAGAATGAGCGGCGCGTCCATTAGCCCGCCCCTCGAGTCTGGTAGGTACGACCTTGAGAAGTTCAGTAGGCAGTCCATCAGCAGTGAGACGCTGTCCTCGTCGCCATCCGCGTTCCTTCTCTTCGCGGCGTGATAGAAAGGGTGGCCATAGCACACGCTGGCCTTCGTGAACCCGATGATCCTGCACAATATCCCTCCGGACGTGTGCGGGGCAAGGCCGATGGCCAGTTGGCCGATGAGGTCGTCCCTCGTGCTGGCCTTGTAAAATGAATCCATATGATAGAACTTCGTCAGCTCGTCGTCGACGAACTTCGAAACGTTGACCATGAAATCGCCGCAAGATATGGAAGGAACGATGTCCTGGACCTTCAGTTCGCATACCTGGTCTACGCTGACGAGGGGCTGGTCGTGCGTGTCCTTCTCGTACCCGAGCTCGCGCGCCTTCTCGACCGTGAGCCCGATCTCCCTAGGCTTGAAATGGGTGAGCGGAACGTCGGTCAGATCGAACCTTATCGTACCGTCCTTGTTGACGAAGATGTCGTACTTCTTGCGCAGAATGCCCTTTTCCAGAGGTTCCGGGGTCTTGTCCTTGGATATCAGCCCCTCGACGCACTTGATCTTCGTGGGACCGATGCTCTCGCCGAGATTGGCCAGCGCGTCCTCGTACATTGCGGCGATCGGGATCGATATCTCGTCCGGCTGGCTTCTCACCTCCGTGTGGTGGCCGCATTCGCAGCGGCAGGAGACGGTATTGGAGTTCTCGCATTCGGGACATGTCCTTATCCCGAGCTGGACCTTGATGTTCTTGCACTCGACGGCCTTGTCCAGAAGTCTCTGGGGACCTCCCTTTTTGCCGATCGGGAAGAGCACGTGCGGCGGAGGTTTCATCCTCCGGTCCTTCGCCTTCTCGGGGCGGGCCATCCTCGTGCCTATCCTCGTCACCGCCCGCGGGCGGACGGTGATGCCCATGGCACCAGATACGGCGGCGATGGAGCTCGCTCCCTCCAGGGGTCGCATCTCGACGATATGGTCGGCAGACGGGACGAGGCCCAGCCCGGATAGCAGCGGGAGCGCATAATGGTCCAGTACGACCTCGCCCGATATCATCTGATGGAGCGCCCCTAGGTTCTCAAGTGCGCGTTTCGCGTCCGAGCCAAGAGAGACGTGTAACCTGCCCTCGCACATGTGACCGGTGGCCAGCACGTCGGCTCTGAGAGCCTTGAGCTCATCAAGTTGTATGTCGTACCAGAAGAGATTATAACGGGGGTGTAATGGCACATCATAGGTCCTCGACAGCTCCATGGCCCTCTCGAACGAAGGATCCATCCAATCGTCCGGAAGCTCCCACTTCGACGCCTCTAGCAGCTCCTGCTTGTACCACTCAATCGCGTAATCTCCCTGGACCAGGACGTGGTTGTTCTCGGAGAACTCTCCATAGGGGAGCAGCACCTCCCCCAGGTCCACGATCTCTCTCATCCTGGATTGGACCGCGAACCATTCTTCGACGGTGTTGCACTGCACCATCGAATTATCATCGAGCAAGATGATCGGTCCCTCGATCTCACTGCAAGGCGTCACTGCTCCGGCCTTGCCGGGCCTCTCGATCTTGATCTGTGTGCCTATCGCCAGGAACGAATCGACGGCGTACATCGTGGCTGGGTTGATGGCGAGCGCTGCAAGGCCTGTCGTCCTCCCCCGGCCATACCGCAACCTCAATCCGCCAGCCTTCGACGGATGGCTGAAGGCTGGACGGCCTGCCACGATATCCTCGAGGTACTTGTAGCTGGGCTCGATCTTCTTGCTGTCCTTGTCGCCGGTCCCCTTCTTCTTTTTGACGTACTCGGAGATGAACCCCCAACCGTCGATCCCCAGCTTCTTGACGTGCTTCTCGATCTTCGGGGCCTTCTGGCAAAGACCTTCGGCGATGACGAGGCATACGCCTCCCCGGACGCAGTTCGTCTTTATGCGGGGAAGGTTCCTGAAACCAGATATCTCCATGTCCTCGGTCTTCTCGCCATCGACGCAGACCGGGCAGTTCTTGTAGATGAGGTCGATCTCATCGTTCGTCGGCACGTACTGAAGATGCTGGCATCTCTTGTAGAGGGGGATCTCTTCCTTGAGCCTCTCGATCTCTCCCTGTTCTGGTTTGTAAATGCCGATATCGAACTCCCTTCGAACGATGTCCGCAATGAGGACGCTCATTGCCTGGCCGGTACCGCCAGCTGACCTGATGGGCCCATTGAAGAATAGCGAGACGTACTCCGTCCCGTCGAAGTTCTTCCCGATCTTGATGGCACCGATCCCCACTATCGGGGCGACCAGTATGCCCTCGGTAAGTACCGAGAGACCTACCCTGACGGCCCTGTCGATCGCCTCCTCTCTGGTCTTGGCAGGCCATCTGGCGACCTCTTTGGCGACGAGAAGCGACACTTCCTCCCTGCTCTCATGCTTCGAGCTCAGATCGCGGATGATGTCCGCCACACCTTCGACGTTAAAATCTGACAACTGCTTCTCGACCCTGGCGGCAAGGTCCTCGGCCTGGGGTATTTCTATGAACACCTCCGGGTCGTAGCCTACCTCCCTCGCCCTGGTGGCGATGTCATAGCACCTGTTGGTGTCCCTGAACAGGTTCTGGAAGTATCTCCTCATCTCCTCGCTACAGGCCAGCTCGCTCATTTATTTTCCCCTCCATCAAGGGAGATGTCATTTTCGGTGCTCATTCGCTCGGTTCCGACGGCATCGACTGCTTTTCCCTCAATCTGAAGAACTTCATCATCTCATCGAGTAGCTCGGGTACGCCTTCACCCGTCATCGCCGACATCTTCAGGCGGTCGCTCTCCGTCCTTAGGACATCGACCTTGTTCTCCACCTCGAGGATGTAGACGTCCGGGAAGTTCACCTTCACCGATGCCAGCAACCTTTCCTGCTGCTCGATCGTATAACCTGCTGTCTCCGAAGGATCTAGCACGAAGACGATCATGTCCGATAGATACTTCAAGGCAAGGATGGCCTGAAGTTCGATGGCGTTCCTGTCCTCCAGGGGCCTGTCGAGCAGACCTGGCGTGTCGATGATCTGGAACTTCCTGTAGCCGGACGTGTACACGCCGATCCCTATGCCCTGGGTAGTGAACGGGTAGGCCGCGATCTCGGGCTTCGCGGTAGATATCCTGTCGACCAGTTGGCTCTTGCCAACGTTCGGGAAGCCGGCGACGACTATGGTGTCCATCTCCTCGTCGACTATAGGGATCTTGCGGAACTCGTCCCTGGCATAGGCGAGGTATTTCAAATGGGGCTCCACCCTCCAGACGATGGACGATACCCTGCCGTAATATTCCTTTCGTGCGTTGTCCAGCTCGTCCAGGTTGTGAGTGCCCTTGATCTTCCGGTCATACACCCGTCTCAGGTCCATGACCTTGTCTGCGCCCCATTCGACCCTGGACAGGGCGATCTTGAGCTTGTCCATGTCCACCAGGACGCACATGAGCTCGACCATGAACCCTTCCCTCTCATTGACGCTCGGGAAGGCCCGGTTGTACTTCATGAGGGTGGTGTGGACGATATCACCCGCCGCGTTGATCCTGGCGATCGACTTGTTCTTGATCATATCGAATTTGGAATGGCCCGACGCGTCGATCTTGGACACGCGGAGGAACGCCTTGTCCAATATCTCCTGGGGCATCATGATCGTGGGAAGCATTTTTCTAAAGTTCAACACGAATGGAACGTAAGCATCAGGGGGTAATAATAAATCCCATCAAACATTACTGGATGTCGATGCCTTTTGAGTCAGTTTGCGAGCTGGTGCTCAGGAAGGATGGCCACGTCGTCCTTGACGCCGAAGGCGCAAGATTGCTCGAATTGGTCGATTCTTATGGCTCGCTGCTTGCCATCTCCAAGCGTATGGGCATCCCTGACGGTGATGTCGCCGGTTCCATCGATTCCCTGAACGGGAACGAGCTTGGAGACCTGATCGTGCTCGATGGGAACGAGGCCTCTCTCACCGACCTTGGAAAGGAAGCGCTGGACACATATCAGATCAGGCAGAAAGTGCTTGAAGGCCAGCTCGAGAACCTGTGGAAAAGGCCTTGGCTGACCACCGATGGCATCATCGTTCATGATGGCAAGGTCGTGCTCATCAGTAGAGGCAGGGAGCCGTTCAAGGGCATGTATGCGCTGCCAGGAGGCATCGTTGAGCATGGAGAGCGCGTCGAGGATTGCGTCGTGAGGGAGATGATGGAGGAGACCGGTCTGGAAACGAGGATCGTCGGCCTGAGCGGCGTGTATTCAGACCCGGACAGGGACCCCCGTGGCCACTTCGTCACGATCGCGTTCAACCTGGAGGTCATTGGCGGAAAGCTTGTCTCGGGGGATGACGCTGCCAGTGTTCATCTTTTCAGCATCGGTGATCTCCCGGAGATGGCCTCGGACCACCGGAGGATATTGAAAGATGCCCTGAAGCAGAGAGACGATGTCAGATGAGGCAAATTCTTAAGACCGAACGCCCCGATAGTGTTCATTGATGTCCCAAGATGATCTTGACCAACGGATATTGGAGATCCTGCAGAGGAACGGCAAGCTCACCAACGAGGAGATCGGAAGCATCTTGGACCGATCTCCGTCAACGATCAGGGACAGGATCAAGCGCATGGAGGAGGACAGAACGATCGTCGGCTATTCCGCGGTCGTCAACGAGTCCAGGGTAGGCATAGGCAGTGACGCATACATCGCCGCCGACCTCCCTCCCGAAAGAGAGATGGTGGGGGTCTCTGGGTTGCTGAGCATCGACAACGTGACCGAAGTCCTGCACACGACGGGCGAGCGGAGGTTCATGTTCAGGCTGATGACAGAGAACGACGTGGAGCTCCTGAACCTGATCGACAAGAGGATCAGGACGCTGGGGTTCGAGAACCTTGAGATAATGAGGGTGCTCGACCACGTTGTCAGGAGTCCCGGTGTCTGAGCCGCTTGATTATCTTATATTTATAATATAAATAACTGGGTTGAATCGAACAGCTTATTATAAACCTCGGATGATAAGGCATCCCGATGGAATCGGCGGCGCTCCTCGCCCTGTTGATATTCGTTCCCACGTATCTACTTATTTCCGTGAGGAACCTGAAGTTCGTAGTACTGGAACGTTACGCCGTCGTTCTCTTCGGCGCAGCATTGATGGTGCTCCTTGGAGTCGTCTCGACCACGGATGCGCTTGAGGCCATCGATCTAGGCACGCTAGCGCTCCTTTTCGGCATGATGCTTATCGTCGTAGGGCTCGAGCTCTGCGGGTTCTTCGATTGGGTCGCCGTACAGATCATAAAAAGGTCGCAGACCAGGTTCAAGCTGCTGGCTATTGAGATGGTCGTCATTGCCGTCCTTTCGGCCCTTATCCTGAACGACGCCGTCGTCCTCCTGTTCACACCGATCGTCGTGAAGACGTGCATCGCCATCAAAGCGAATCCCATCCCGTATCTGGTGGGGGAGGCTGTCGCCGCCAACATCGGGAGCGTAGCAACGCCGGTCGGCAATCCCCAGAACGCATTCATAGCCGTCCAGTCGGGCATGTCGTTCAACACGTTCTTCACCGGCCTGGCACCGATCGCCCTTGTCTCATTGTTGGTCGCCGTGGGAATCATCTACATCATATTCAGGAAGGACTTCACCGATGGCGTCCATATCGGCAAGTTCGGTTTGAAGAACGGAATGGCTATCGACGGTGACGATGCGTTGACCAAGCTCTGCAGGAAGAAGGTCGATAAGGCAGTCTACCTTGTGCTGGGAATTCTTGCGCTGGTCTTCCTGGGATTCATATTCTCAGATCCGCTCGGACTGCCATTGGCGCTGATAGCTTTCATAGGCGGGGCCGCGGTTCTGTTCCTCCTTCCGCTGACAAAGAAGGAAGTGACCGCAGGGGGAATGGTGAAGAAGGTCGATTGGACCCTGCTCTTGTTCTTCATCGGTCTGTTCGTCCTTCTGAAAGGGGTCGCGTCATCCGGCCTTTTGGACGATATGATGAACGTGTTCCAGAACGTCACAGGGGACGGGATGGACGACGTCGGTGGCCTATCTCTGTTCTCAGCTCTTTTGTCGAACTTGATCAGCAATGTCCCGGCCGTGATGCTGCTGGCCCCGTTCGTCTCGGACATATCGAGCACGAACCTATGGCTGGCGCTAGCATCGAGCTCGACCCTTGCGGGCAATGCCACGATCCTAGGAGCGGCGGCGAACATCATCGTGGTCGAGAAGGCGGCAGCTGAGGGTGTCGAGGTGAGCCTTAAGGACTTCATGAAGGCGGGTATTCCGATAACGATGATCACCCTTTTGATATCGGTCCTGTTCCTCAGCATCTGATGATTCATCATGGAAGTACAAGTGTGTCTCGCTTGAGACATATTATCCTGTTTAGGTCAGCATTCTCCTAAATGGGAAATAATATCTATATACTCTCAATTCAATCCGTTCGACCATGGAATTAGAGTTCGGGATATCGCTCGCGTTCGTCGTATTGGGAGTCGTATTGCTCATAGCCGAGCTGACGTCCCCCGGAGCGTTCCTTTTGGTCCCTGGCACGGTCCTAATAATAATGGGATTCATCGGAATGCTGGCCCCGGAAGTTCTGTTCTCGGTTTATTCGCCGATAATCGCCGTGGTGATTATCGTTCCGTTGACTCTGGTGACGATTAAGATGTACCAGAAGCTCGCGCCACCAGGCCCTCCAGAGACAACGGTGGCTTCATCGCTCGTGGGTCTCGAAGGCGTCGTCACTCATGATGTGAGACCAGGAATGCTTTCGGGAAAGGTAAAGATCAATAATGACTCCTGGAGCGCGACCTCTGACCACGAGATCGTGAAAGGGACAAGGGTCGTGGTCTTGAAGAGCGAAGGCGTCCATGTGACGGTCGGAGAGAAGAAGTAAGGGAAAGGAGGTTGGAGAATGGATCAATATCTCATCATTTCAATGCTGATCCTTGTCATCATCGCCGCTTTGGCGATCACGGTGAACGGGATCAAGATAGTTAGGCCATACGAGCAAGCGATCTACATGAGGTTGGGAAAGTACGTTCGGATCCTCAACCAGGGGTTCAACTATGTCACCCCCCTCGTAAATGAGGTCATCAAGATCGATCTGAGAACGCAAGTGATGGATGTCCCGAGACAGGAGGTCATCACCAAGGACAACTCGCCGGTCAACGTCGACGCCATCATCTACACGAAGGTCATAGACCCGCAGAAGGCTTTCTTCGAAGTTACGGACTATAGGTCTGCCACGATCTATCTGGCTCAGACGACCCTGAGGTCCATAATCGGCGACATGGACCTCGATGAGATCCTGTCGAGCAGGGAGAAGATCAACCTGCGCCTGAGGGACATATTGGACGAGGCCACCGACAAGTGGGGAGTCAAGGTCGAGGCCGTCGAGATCAGGGAAGTGGACCCGGCACCGAGGGTCAAGCAGGCGATGGAGGAGCAGACCTCGGCCGAGAGGCTCAGGCGCGCCGCGATCCTGAAGGCAGATGGCTCGAAGACCGCCGCTATCCTGAACGCCGAGGGAGAGAAGAGGTCCCGTATCCTCCAGGCCGAGGGTGTCAGGCAGTCCAAGGTCCTAGAGGCGGAAGGAGAGAGGCTGGCGATCATCCTTCAGAGCCAAGGTGAGGCCCAGCGCCTCCGTATACTGTCTGTGGGCGCATTCTCCCTGGATTCAAGGGCCTTGACCGTACTGTCGCTGGATACCATGAAGGCATTGGGTCAGGGCGCGTCGACCAAGTGGATCCTTCCGTTCGAGGTGACGAAGCTGCTCGATGGCGTCTCGGAGTACCTTGGCGTCTCCGCGAAGCTGCCAGAGAAGCATGTCTCCACCAAGGAGGAGATCACGAGCATGGTCGGCTCTCCGGACGAGATCCTAGGCACGATACCCTCGCAAGAAGAGCTGAGGAGGGACCTGAAGGCCGTCGAGCTGGACATGCAGAAGGACCTGATCGCAGGCGAGCAGATCCAACAGATGTCCTCCAAGAAGAAGTACCCGGAAGAACCCCGCTGAAACCCTTTAAACATCTTCCTTTTTTACATTCCCTTTATCCTGTTTCTGAAGACCATGAACAATATGCCGACAGCCACGATTATCGCGATGGCAAAGACGTATGGCTGCCACGTTGGCTCCGAGATGTCGTTCGTATATGCGCCCGACAGAAGGAAGACGGAGACCCCGACGATGACGCGGCTCTGTTGGTACAGCCGCTCCTTGGCGTTCCAGTAGTCATGACCCTCGGGGTTCGGGACGTCGAGACGTGTGTGCGCCAGTCCGATCATCCCATCATCCCCCTCGTCCATGAACAACGGTGACGACGTTACCAGGACGGAATCGGGAACCTCGTCCGAAGTGGTGAGGGAGAACCTGGTCCCCCAGAGGTCGAACACCTCGCCCACGGCGAATCCTGGGGATATGAAGGATGCCTGGTCAGAAGCTCCTCCGGCCGAATATTCGAAGGGAACGTCCTCCTGGTCCGCGACCTCCTCGAAGAACTCGTCGATGCCTATCCTCGCCTCGGACGCGGGGTGAGTCGCCTGCATGGTCTGGCTTCCGATGCTATCGAGATTGATGACCCCTACTATGCCCCCAATTTCGTTCGCGGTCACGAAATAGGCTGAACCGACAAGGCTCAGCTCCTCGGCGGCGAAGGCGACGAAGACGACGCTGATCTCAGGCTTCCATGTTCCCGAGTCATATGCTATCTTCATGACGCGTGCGGTCTCGAGCATTGCAGCGACGCCTGCAGCGTTGTCGATATATCCAGAGCACATCACGCTGTCGTAATGCGCCGTGATGAGGAGCTGCTTCTCCGGATGATCATCACCCGGGATCGTGGCGATCACGTTCGTTTGCTGTCCCTGATACAAGGTGGAGTTGATCCTGTAGTTAACCTGGGGCGTTCCCGAATCGACAATGGACCTGAGGTACTCTCCGTCAGTGTAGTTGACGACGCCGCATGACAGACCGAGGCTCCATAGATAGTCGCCATTGTATGAGAACGGCCGGCCGCCTGCCGAGCCCAATTGGATATCTGGAGTGTCGGAGTTCCAGTCATAATACCAAGAGAAGATGACGCCTGCCGGTCCTTCCCTGCTCAACTTGCCGATCAGAGTTGACTCTAGGTAATTGTTCCAGCGTATCTCCTTTGGGACGATGACTATCTCATCTGTGAGATTGTAATCGTTCCAATATCGGTATGGCAAGCTGAAGAACAGCTCGACATCGGTCCTCGTCTCGGCCTCGGGAAGCGGGAGGTAGGCTATCCCCTTAACCGGGTCGGACAGATTGGAGCTGAGACTGTAACTTTCAGACGAGAACGAAGTGACCATGACCTGGTCATCGACCGTTGCCCAATCACCATCGGCATCCACCGTCATAGATGGGCGGTCGTTGAGATCCCAGTTGGTGAAGTCGAAGCTCTCGGTCCTTGAATCGAGACCGAACCCCTGGAACGTAGAAAGGATGTGGTCGGCCGTTTCGTTCGCCCCCTCCGAGCCTGCGACCCTGTATGCGAGATTATCTTCGGATATCGCAACGATGTCCTCGGCATATCCATGGAGAATGTCCTTGTCGACCAGGTCCATTATGGAACCGTTCGTATCGATCGATGCTGCAGCTGCATTCTCTGAGGTGACGATCGGAGCCAGCAATGTGGACAGGAGCATGATGGCAATAGCGAAAGATGAGACGAGCTTCCCCGACATGATATCGCAGTTTGTAATAATTCACAGCTATAAGTATCTGGAGATTTCCGACATATGACAATATATCGGCCAACGAAGTCATACAGACACTAGTTGAAATTTGAGCAAAATTGATTCTGATTCCAATGTGGACATCGAAGCGCCCTTATTGTCCATTGGATATCTGGAAAAATGACCAAGGGGAATGCAGTCATAAAACACTCGTGAAAATTGAAGCAAAGAAACTGAAAATGGTGGACGGATCGGGATTTGAACCCGAGACCTCCTGATTGCAAATCAGGCGATCTTCCAGTCTGATCTATCCGCCCGGTTAGAGGTCGTAATGCCATATTGAATTTAAGCATTTCCCCCTTCAATTTGCTGGATGAATGGAATGGGTGCAATGCCCCTCGGATGTAAGCCGTATCTGGTTTGGTGGGGAATGTGAGCCTTTACCTTGAATAGGCCCCTTCGTCCGCCCCGCTGACCAGCTTCCTGTACTTAGCCAGCACGCCCTTAGGGTGCCTGTCGACCGGCACGACGGAGGCGAGCCTCTTCTTCATCTCCGAGTCGGAGATGAGCAGTTCCAGCTTCCTTGCCGGTATGTCGATCGATATCTTGTCGCCGTCCTTGACGGCAGCTATCGGTCCCTTGTCGAACGCCTCGGGACACACGTGACCGACGCACGGACCCCTTGTCGCGCCAGAGAAACGACCATCGGTGATCAGCGCCACAGAATCGGACAGTCCCATGCCTGAGATCATGCTCGTAGGGCCGAGCATCTCGGGCATGCCCGGGCCTCCTTTCGGTCCTTCATACCTGATGACGAGGACCTCCCCGCCCTTGATCTCCCCTCTCATGATCGCAGCGGAGGCGTCGTCCTCGGAATCGAAGACGCGCGCTACGCCCGTGAACTTCATCATCTTCTCGCTGACCGCCGCCTGCTTAATTACGGAGCCCTTAGGAGCGAGATTGCCGCGTAGCACGGCGATTCCACCTTCTTTGTGGAAAGGCCGCTCCAAGGGCCTGATTACCTCGTTGTCGTGCACCTTCGATGATTCCGCGATCTCTTTGACCGTCGTTCCGCTGACCGTCATGGCGTCATTGAGCATTCCGGCGAGCCTGTTCATTATCCCGGGGATGCCACCAGCGCGGTCGAAGTCGCCCATGCTGTACGGCCCTGACGGCCTTATGCTCGTCAGATGAGATGCCTTTCTGGATATCTCGTCGAAGTCCTTAAGGCTGATATCGATGTCGAACTCCCTCGCTATCGCCGGTATGTGGAGCGCCGTGTTCGTCGACCCGCCTATCGCCATGTCGACCATGATGGCGTTCAGGAACGAGTCGCGCGTTGCTATCGTCCTGGGCCTGATCTCCTTCTTTGCAAGTTCTACCGCTCTGCGTCCTGTATCCCTTGCCAGCTCGAGCTTCCTCCTGTCCGTCGCGAGCATGGAGCCGCAGCCGACGAGGCTGAGGCCGAGCACCTCCGTCAGGCACGCCATGGTGTTGGCCGTGAACAACCCCGCGCAGGCTCCTTCTCCGGGGCATGCGCATCGTTCGACGTTGATGACGTCCTTCTCATCGATCTTTCCTGCCTTGTACTCTCCCAGGGCCTCGAACACGCTCTGAAGGTCCAGGTTCTTCCCGTCCTTCTTGCCGGCCTCCATCGGGCCTCCGGTTAGCATGATCGCCGGAACGTCCATCCTTCCTGCTGCCATGAGCATGCCGGGCGTGATCTTGTCGCAATTGGTGATGCCGACCCACCCATCGAACCTGTGGGCTTGGACCATAAGCTCGACGCAGTCCGCTATCGTCTCCCTCGAGGCCAGTGAGTATCTCATCCCTACATGGCCCATCGCTATGCCGTCGCATATGCCAGGCACGCCGAACGTAAAAGGTATGCCTCCAGCCTCGATGATCCCCTTCCGGACCTCGTCCAACAGCTTGTTGAGATGGATGTGTCCCGGGATGACCTCGTTCCACGAGTTCGCTATGCCTATGAACGGCTTTTCGAAGTCTTCGTCCTTCAGACCGTCGGCCCTCAGCAGGCTGCGGCTCGGGGCCTTATCCACGCCCTTCTTCACAAGATCGCTTCGCATCTCAATCAGCTCGTCAACTGGAAGGACCCTTTCAGAGACCTCATCTGTCAGTTGCAGAAGGGGTATTCCAGATGTGAGTTATCATTTTTACGATAGGACCAAGAATAGGAATTTCAATGATAGAACACAATTTAAAAGGAAAATATACTGAGTGAATACTGGAATATTCACAGAGTGTGATAGAAAAGCGTTTACGACCTGAGCACGATCTCGATGTTCACGCCATCTGGGACCTGAATGCGCATTAGCTGCCTCAGTGCCCTCTCATCGGCGTCGAGATCGATCAAGCGCTTGTGGATGCGCATCTCCCAGCGGTCCCAGGTCTCTGACCCTTCGCCATCTGGGCTCTTGCGGCACGGAACCACGAGCCTCTTGGTCGGTAGCGGGATCGGTCCGCGGATGGCGACACCAGTCCTTTGGGAGATCTGCTTGATCTGCCCGCAGACGCTGTCGACCTTCTTTGGGTCGGTTCCGCTCAATGAAATTCTTGCACGCTGTGCCATAGTTATCCCTCAAATAAATGAAAGGGAAGGGGAAGGAGTTTACATCTCCTTCTTTTCGACATCGATGCACATACCGGCAGCGACCGTCTGGCCCATGTCGCGGATGGCGAACCTGCCCAACTGCGGGAAGTCCTTCGCCCTCTCTACGACCATCGGCTTGGTCGGCTCGACCTTGACGATAGCGATGTCGCCGGTCTTAAGGAACGTCGGGTTCTCCTCCTTGACCGCTCCGGTCTTGGGGTCGAGCTTCTTCTGGAGCTCGATGAACGTGCACGCGACCTGTGCCGTATGGCAGTGGAACACCGGTGTGTATCCGACTGGTATGGCCGTCGGGTGGTTCAGTACGACGATCTGGCAGGTGAACGTCTTTGCGACGGTCGGCGGGTTGTCTATCGGTCCGGCGACATCTCCACGTTTTATGTCGTTCTTGGCGATGCCACGGACGTTGAATCCGACATTGTCACCTGGAACTGCCTGAGTCAGCTGCTCGTGGTGCATTTCGATCGACTTTACTTCTCCGACCTTGTTGGACGGCATGAAGATGATCTTCATGTCCGGCTTCAAGATACCAGTCTCGACACGCCCGACTGGGACGGTTCCGATACCGGTGATGGTGTAGACATCCTGAACTGGCAGCCTGAGCGCCTTTCCGGTCTGTACCTCTGGGAGCTTCAGCTTGTTGAGCGCGCCGACCAGCGTGTCGCCCTTGTACCAGGGCATCTTGTCAGACGGAGCGTTGATGATGTTCACTCCCTCGTATGCGGAGATCGGGATCATCGGGACCTCGTCGAGCTTGAACCCGACGGACTTCAGGAGGCTCTGAACCTCTCCGACGACCTTGTTGAACTGAGCCTGGTCATAGCCGGGCTTGGTCGCATCCATCTTGTTGACTGCGATGATGATCTGCTTGACACCAAGGGTCTTCGCGAGGAAGATGTGCTCCTTGGTCTGGGCCTGCGGCCCCTCGGTCGCGGCGACTACGACGATAGCGGCGTCTGCCTGGCTAGTACCGGTGATCATGTTCTTGACGAAGTCACGGTGACCCGGGGCGTCAATGACGGTGAAGTAGTACTTGTCGGTGGTGAACTTCTTGTGAGAGACGTCGATCGTGACACCGCGCTCCCTCACGTCCTGCAAGTTGTCCATGACCCATGCGAATTCGAAGGTTGCCTTTCCCTTCTCTCCCGCTTCTTTCTTGAACTTCTCGATGACGTACTTGTCAATTGCACCGCATTCCAATAGGACGCGGCCTACTGTTGTGGACTTTCCGTGATCGACGTGACCGATGAACACAATGTTCATGTGGGGCTTCTCTGCCATGTTTTATCCTCCTTCAACTTTTATTATCCATTGGATTTGACTTTTTGCTCGATATTGTTCCAGATATATAACGGTTTTTGGCCTCACTCAGCATAGTAATTTGCGCCATATGGCTCTGGGTTGAGGCCCTTGCGCTTGCGTATCTCGGCGACTACCTTGACCTGAATTTCGGTCGGCAGCCTGACGAACCCTGCGTTCTCGGTCGACCACAGAGCGCGTCCCTGTGTCGCGCCGCGGATGGCGGAAGCGAAACCGAACATCTCAGCGACCGGCGCCTTCGCAACTATGACCGCGTTCATTCCCTCGGAGTTGATCTCCTCGATGGTCGAACGGCGGGACTGCAGTTCGCGGGTAACGTCACCCATCATGTCCTGCGGGACGTTGATGAATACCTTGGTCAGCGGCTCGAGCAGGACACGCTCGCCCAGGCACATCGCACCATATATGGCGGACCTCGTTGCAGGTATTACCTGGCCCGGTCCGCGGTGGATGCTGTCCTCGTGAAGCTTGGCATCGACCAGTTTGATCTTCATGCCTGCGACCCTCTCCTGGGCCAGCGGGCCGACCATCATGGCCTCGTCAAACGCCTGCTTGCACAATTCCATCGTCTCGTTCAGGTTCTGGATACCCTTCGTCATGTCGATGAAGACGTTGTCCTGTTTGAACGAAACGACGCCCTTCGCCTCATCGCGGTCCATGCCAAGGTCCATGAGCTGCTTCATCAAAGCCTTCGGGTCCTTGATCTTCCCTTCGGTCTTGATCTCTCCAGCCTTGATTGCCTTGACGACTGCCTCTTCGAGAGGCTGAGCGACGATGAAGAAGCGGTTGTGCTTGTTAGGGGACTTCCCCTCGAACGGACCGCCTGTCTGCTTGACGTTCTCCCTGTACACGACGATCGGCGGAGATGCCTTGATCTCGCACTTGTAGTCATTAACGATACGGTACTGGGTGATCTCGAGGTGGAGCTCGCCCATACCGGCCAACAGGTTCTCTCCAGTTTCCTGGTTGATGGTGACCTGGATGGACGGGTCTGCCTTTCCGATGCCCCTGAGGACCTCGACCAGCTTGGGGAGGTCCTTCATGTGCTTCGCTTCGATTGCTACCGTGACGACAGGCTCTGTGTAGTGAGAGATCTTTTCGAACGGCTCCATGTTGGGGTCGGTGCAGACAGTGGCACCAGCGATGGCGTCCTTCAGTCCGGTGATGGCGACGATGTTGCCTGCGTCGATCTCGTCTACGGATATGCGGTCCGCTCCGACGCTCAGAGCGACGGTCTGGACACGCTGCGGGTTAGGCATCCCGAGGACGAAGAGCTCTTGTCCGCGGACGACCTTTCCGCTGAAGAGACGTCCGATGGCGACCTCACCTGCGTGGGGGTCCATGATGATCTTCGTGCACATGAAGGTCGTCTGACCCTTGGTGTCGCAGTTCATCATGGCCTTTCCGACCTCAGACTCCAGGTCTCCCTTCCAGATGACCGGGATACGGACCTTCTGGGCAGTGAGCGGGTCTGGGACGTGGGTGATGACCATGTCGAGCAGGACCTCGTGGACCGGCGACCTCTTTGCGAGGGTCTTCTGGTCCCCGTTCTTGCAGTACTCGTAAACGTCCTTGAAGGAGATGCTGCTCTTCTTCATGTACGGGGCGCTGATGGCCCAGTTGTTGTAAGCGGAACCGAACGCGACGGAACCGTCCTGGACGCTGACCTGCCACTTCTTCTTCAGATCGTCGGGCAACTGAGCGACGATACGCTTGTTGACCTCGGTGATGATCTGGACGAAGCGCTGCTGCATCTGCTCCTGTGTGACCTTGAGCTCGTTGACAAGGCGATCGACCTTGTTGACGAAAAGGACCGGCCTGACGCGCTCCTTTAGAGCCTGCCTTATGACCGTCTCGGTCTGGGGCATGATGCCCTCGACCGCGCAGACGAGGATGATGCAACCGTCAAGGGCGCGCATGGCCCTTGTGACGTCCCCTCCGAAGTCCACGTGCCCCGGGGTATCGATCAAGTTGATCAGATACTCATGTCCGTGGTAATTATGGACCATCGATGCGTTAGCTGCGTTGATGGTGATCCCGCGAGCCTGCTCCTGCTCGTCGTAATCGAGCATGAGCTGCTTTCCAGCAAGGTTCTCGGACATCATGCCAGCGCCAGCGATCAGGTTGTCGGATAGGGTCGTCTTACCGTGATCGATATGAGCCGCCGTTCCGATGTTCCTGATGTACTTAGGCTGGACCATCAACGCCTGAGCCTTCGATATGTTCTCCTCTTTACGTCCCATGAGCGCACCTGTTTAGTGTATTGCTTACCTGGCCGACTGTGCGACCCTTTCCGCCTCTTCCTTCTTGGATACGGCGAAGCTGTTCATGTCGTTCTTTGCTGCGAATATGAGCTCATCGGCGAGGCACTGCTCGATCGATTTCGTGTTCTTGAAGGATGCCGCGATGGCTCCCCTGCAGATGTTCCTGAGGGAGATGTCGAGGCGCCTCGAGGGCGAAATGTCGACTGCCTTCGGGACCGATATCCCACCGAACTGGAGCCTTGTGATCTCCTCGCGCGGGGCAGCGTTCTCAAGAGCCTCGACGAGTACCTGGATCGGGTTCTTCTTCGTCTTGGTCTCGATGATCGCGAATGCGTCCTTGACGGCCCTGTAAGTCTTCATCTTCTTTCCGGTGAAGACCTCTGTGCGCATCATGTTGTTCATGAGGCGCTCTACGATGTTGACCTTGGACTTGCCGAACCAGCGGTTCGCGTGCTTCGCTGTGGAGTGTGGAACCATCACTGGGTTGAGGCTGATGTATTTCGCTAGTCCGCCGTCCCTGATGACTATGTCGCCAAGGCCGTACTTGCCAAAGACAAGGATGTTGTTAGTTTCAATATAGGATTCTTCGGCCATTTAATTCACCTCACCGGCTTCTCCTTCCTGCCCCTGACAAGCTCGTTCAGGGAAACGTTGTTGACCTGAATGACCTTGTAACGGACACCTGGAATGTCACCGTATGAACGACCCATCCTACCGCCGATGCCCTCGACGAGGATCTCGTCGTGCTCATCGATAAAGTTGATGGCCCCGTCACCCACGGCGAACGCCGTGATCTGACGACCGTTCTTGATCAATTGTACCTTCACGCACTTCCTGATGGCCGAGTTGGGCTGCTTAGCCTCGATACCGACCTTTTCCAGGACGATGCCACGAGCTTGAGAGGCGCCTTCCAAAGGATCGGACCTCTCCTTAAGCTTCAGTAGCCTGCGCTTGTATGAACTGTCACTCCATCGAAATCTCTGCCTGTCGTTTTTCAACTTCCTGGCAGTATAAAGACCTTTTGCCACACTTTCACCTCTAGTATATTACGGAAGGATAATGCCCTATTACGCATTTTCTATTTAAGCGTATAGGGTTTCCGAAGCATGTTCAGGCATGATGTGGCACCCCTTCAGGGACCCTCCCTGTCAGCGTGCCTAGCCGGCGAACACATCGCCTCGGTCATGTCCCCGCGAAGGGACAGAACGATGCCCTCAAGATCGTTCGTTTAGAGGGTTATCGCTTGGTCTGTGATATCCTACACATATTTTATTCAATGCACTGTCGATATCCCCCCGACGAAGGAGAGATTGGGACATGACGACAGCGGACGTTCGATATGCCAGACATATGCTTCTTCCCGAGATCGGGGAAAAGGGGCAGGACTTGTTGCGTTCGTCCCTGGTTACGATCTGCGGCGTCGGCGGCCTCGGCACGCCCGTAGCGCAATATCTCACCGCCGCCGGCGTAGGCAGGATAAGGTTGGTCGACCCTGATGTCGTCGAGAGGAGCAACCTCAACCGCCAGATACTTCATTGGGACGAGGACTGCGATTCATCGCGCCCCAAGGTCGAGAGCGCGGAGATGAAATTGGGGAGGATGTCCCGCGAGGTCAAGGTCCAGACCGTTCGAAGGGCTATCGACGACGATAACGTTTCGGAGATCCTAGACGGCTCGAACGTCGTCGTCGATTGCCTGGACAACTATGAGGCCCGATTCATCGTTAACCGATGGTGCGTCGAGAGCGGAACGCCGCTGGTCCACGCGGCCGTGGAAGGGTGGAAGGGGCAGGCGACGGTCGTCATACCGCACATGACGGCGTGCTTGGCGTGCCTGATCAAGAAGGTGCCGACCGTTGAAAGGCCAATACCTGTCCTTGGCGCCGTGGCCGGGGTCCTGGGATGCATCGAGGCCATCGAGACCGTGAAGCTGATCATCGGAGTCAAGGAAGGTCTGGCGGGAAAGTTGTTCGTCACGGATCTGAAGGACATCGTCCTTGACACCTTCGATGTAGAAATCGACCCGGACTGCCCTGTCTGCGGACTCGGGAAGACCGACCATTGAACGGCTGCCATTGAAAAATATATCATCAAGGGTTGCATTATTCCATTCGGATGGGATGGGCATGAGCTTTAGCTCCGAGAAGGAGATCTCTATACAGAAGGCACAGAGGACGATAGAGTATGGTCTCGGAGTTGCCGTACCATCGTTGCTCTCTTTGATGATGTTCACTTACGTGCTGATCCCCGTCCTATATCCGATCTTCATGGGCTTCAGCGTCCTGATGGCCATCTCGATGCTGGTGCCGGCGAAGCGTATGCATGAGCTCAGCTATGAGTGCTGGAGCAAGGACACCATGCCAAGGACCATCATCACAAGCCTCCTAGGCATCATATACATCACCGAGGTGAGCGTGTTCGCTGTGTCGATGCTTTCTTTCTATGAAGGTTTTGACCCTGAGCAGCCCCTTACGTTCGGTGTGCTCGCGGCGCTGCTCATGTGCCTGATAGGCGTCATGGCCTACAACGATAAGAACAAGGATAGGTTCGAGAGGACCCACAAGCTCATGGTCCGGCTGGACGCCGAAAAGGCCCGGAAGAAGGTGGGAGAGGCCCTCCACGGAACGGGTCATGATTTCGCCGAGAGCTCGGACGGAAGGAACATGAAGATCGACATCTCCAAACACGGCCTGGTCATCGACATCAGGCCACTGACGGTCGACACGACCGAGGTCTTCCTCACCGTGAAGGAAGGCGGGGATGATGAGAAGGCCGATGGGTTGAGAACGGCGCTGTTAACGCCTTAAGCGTCGCCCTTCGATTCTCCGCGGACGATCGCCGTCGCGATCAGATGCGCGACGCGGATGGGTTCGGGGAGCACGCCTAGGACCGTGCACCCTTCCATTGTCCTGACCAGCTCCCCTTCAGATAATCCGACGGAGCTGACGAACAATGGGCTGTGCTTCGTCGCGACCATCCTCAGCTCCCTACCTCCGATGATGTCGAGCCTTCGTTCCCAGTCGGTGAAATGCTTCTTCAGCGCCGTCGACATCTCCTCCGTGTCTGGAAGGTCCCTGGTAACGGTGGCGACAGGTATGCCTGTTCGTTCCAATATCTCCCCGATGTCGACGACGTTAAATCCCCCGAGCGATACGCCGTCGATCAGGATGAGCTTGATCTGCTCCCTGTAGCGGGAGGAGGAGACCATCGTGATGACCTTGGCACTGGCATCGTCTCCGTCAACGGTCACCGATGAGGTCATTACCGCCTCGAGATAGGACGGGGACCTGAGCATCGCCCCAACGATCGGCACCTCGACATCGCCGAATTTGAAAGGTGCGTCATCAATACCGAGGACACGCACCTGGTCCTTCATTCACATCAGCCCTAGATGCCCGGTGACCTTATCGATGTCCCTCTCGCCCGCAGGCCCCACTCCGAGGCACGTCACGGTCCCGGGCGGAAGCTCCGTGTGCCCTGCGTCTGTTATCAACGATGTTGTGAGCCCCGCAGACTCTGCGAGCGATTTGATCAAGAACAGCTCTTCCAGGTCCTTCGCCTTCACGACGACCTTCTTCTGGCCCTCATCATACCATGCTTCGAAACTATCGGGTTGCCTTCTCTTCGCGCTCAGAGCGCAGTTGACGGCGGCGTGGGCCACCTGGGCGGCCATCTTCCCCGGCGATAGCTTCAGGTCCTTTCTGACGACGATGACCATCTTGTGTTCCATCAGATCAACTGCCAGATTCGGAGATGGGCACCAGCACTTAAAAATGATTTGTCCTCATAGGTCGCCGAAGGCTAGGCGGAACGCCCTCTTCAGCTCCCTCTGCTGCTTCACGATCATCTCGGCGATGATCGCCTCCTTTTCCTCGGGGGGCAGGACGAAGCATATCGTCTCTCCGCAGATCGGGCACGGGAACTGATCGCCTTGCCTGAAGTCCTCGACCCGAACGTCGATGAGTATTGTGCACTTCGGGCAGCTGAGCAAAAGGGATTCTAGCTCTGCCATCGTTCCCGCAGAGTTGCTCGGTATATTTCAGAGTTGCCCTGCATACCTGCGATGGTCCCGTACGATGATGATGTCGATAGATTTTATATCCCAAGTAGATACCGAACCAATGTTCGAACTTATAAGAAGGGACGGGCTGGCCAGGATATGCAAGCTCGACACCAAACACGGCGTTCTTGAGACGCCTGCGCTGCTCCCCGTCGTCAACCCGAGGTTTCAGACGATTAGGCCCAGGGAGCTCTACGAAACGTTCGGATTCAAGGCCATAATAACCAATTCATACATCATCAAGAACGACGACAAGATGAGGCCCGATGCGCTGGCGAAAGGCCTGCACGAGATGCTTGATTATCCGGGCACCATAATGACGGACTCGGGGACGTTCCAGAGCCACATGTACGGCGAGGTCGAGGTCAAGAACGACGAGATCGTCAACTTCCAGAGGGAGGTCGGTTCTGACATAGGAACGGTCCTGGACATCTTCACAGAGCCGGAGTGGGGTTACGAAAAGACCTCCGAGGCGGTCGATGTGACGTTGGAGAGGACCAGGGAGGCCGCTTCGCTCAAGGGCGAAATGATGCTCGCCGGGGTCGTCCAGGGTTCCATCTATCCAGATCTGCGCGAGAGATGCGCGACAGAGCTCAGGGGCATCGACGCGGACGTCCATCCCATCGGCGGCATCGTGCCTCTGATGGAGAACTACCGTTACGCCGATCTCGTCGATGTGATCATCGCATCGAAGAAGGGGCTTCCACCGAACAGGCCCGTCCATCTCTTCGGGGCCGGGCACCCAATGCTGTTCTCGTTGGCGGTGCTGCTGGGCTGCGACATGTTCGATTCCGCCTCCTACGCGAAGTTCGCAAGGGACGATAGGTACATGACGATCGAGAGGACGATGCACCTTGCGGACATGAAGGGGCTCGACTGCGATTGCCCTGCCTGCGTCGGCAGGTCGATCGATCAGCTCAAGGCCATGAAGCCCGCCGAACGCGCCGATCTCATCGCGAGGCATAATCTATACATCTCGAAGATGGAGATGGACCGCGTGAAGAGAGCGTTGCTGGAAGGCAACCTTTGGGAGCTGGCGGAACAGAGATGCCGCTCACACCCAGCGCTGCTCGACGGACTGAGGCGGCTCAAGGAGCACCAGGACTTCATGGAGAGGACGGAGCCGCTTAGCCGGGACGGAGCGATATTCTACACCGGACCCGAGACGATGAACAGGCCGGTCATGCACAGGGTCGCCAAGAGGCTCAAGGAAAGGTACACCGCGCCGAGGACGGACGTCATGGTGGTCTTCGAGGGAGGGGAGAAACCTTATTCCTGGCACCGCGCGGACGACATCAAGGCAATTCTCGATGTCGCTGATTCGCATTTCTACGTGATGTCGGAGTTCGGGCCGGTGCCGATCGAGCTCGACGAGATGTACCCGATCGCGCAGTCCCTTTTCCCGAGCATACAGGACAGGGACATGGTCGACAGGGTCAGGGAACAGATGGAGGACCTCGCGCACACTCACCAATATGGGCTGTCCTGCATGTACGACGGGGAGAGCACCGCCGAGATGCTCGCCTCGCTGTCGAAGGGGAAGGGCAAGTTCGACATCGATATGGCAAGGGTCAGGGCCGTGGCCGACTATCAGTTCGGCAAGGGAGCAGCCGATGCATTATTCTCAGGAAAGGTGGAGCTCGTCAAGTCGAAGAACACCGAGAAGATCAGGAACGTCATCGTCGACGGCGAGCACGTCGTGTCCATGCGCGCGGAGGACGGTTTCTTCACGTTGAGGCCGCCAGGGGCGAGAAGGCTGCTCAAGACGTTCCCGAGCCCGAGGTTGAGAGCGGTCGTCTCGGACGATTCGGTCCCGTTCAACCGCGAGGGCAAGAACGTCATGTGCGGGTTCATCATCGACACCGACGAAGGGCTGCGGCCTTCCGACGAGGTCATCATCGTCGATAAGAACGACGACCTCGTGGCCATAGGAAGGATCATACTGACGAAGTATGAGGCCGAGTTCTTCAAGAAGGGCCTTGCTATCAAGACCAGGGAAGGAATAAAAGGACCGGTCACTTCAGCTTGACCATACCCTCTGCGACCTTCACGCAGGCGAGAAGATCGTCCAGCGTGTGGAGCATCGATGGCATCGACTTCGCCTCCGCGCTGAGGGTCAGAGTGCCGCCGTTGACCTCGGCCGATGCGTAGGGACCGTTGTCCAGCTCGATGGACCTGAGCACGGCCTTCGCGGCCTCTTCGTCCTTGAGCTCGAACTCTATCTTGCATTTGACGGTCATTCCATCACCTGTCACAGGAAGGTAGCCCCGGCCAGATTCGAACTGGCGTCACCGGCTCCAAAGGCCAGCATGATTGACCACTACACTACGGGGCTATGATGAGCGCGATGAACCTTCGAATATATATTTTCTCGACACCACGCCATTACCACTGAACGGTGACCTTGCCGACCATGTATGTCGCGACGCTCTCGGTGATCCCCAAGGTAACGATATCGCCTAATGAGATGCCTTTGGAACGGTCAGGACAAGCGTGCTCTTGATCGTACTTGTGATCATCGTGCCCTGCTTTCACTACTCCGTGACCAGCGCGGAGACGACGCCGCCTACGAATTTTGAATAATGCTCGGCCGCGCTGTCTGAATCCTTATCGAACCTATAACAGCCAGTGTCCTGTGCCGTGATGAATGATTCCTTGGAGCCGCCAGCGATCGAGACCCAGGCCTGCTGGATCAAAGATTCCTTCGAATAGCTCTCAATATCGCCCCTCGCCTCCTTGGTAAGACAATATGTGCAGTTGCCTGAGCATCCCTGAGATATCGGTAGGATGCCCGATATCTAAAGCTCGGTCATTGACTGAACATTTGTTCCGAGGCCGAACCGCTCCATCGCGATCTCCCTGAAATGGGGGTACTTGGAATGGTCGAGCAGCATTGCTTCGGGAAACTCCTCCCTCAAGGTCACTGAATTCACCTTTGGGAGGCACCCCGCGATCATCATCTTTCCCATCTAATTGAGGCTTCTGAGCTTCTTCATCATCTTGAGCTCTGTTGGCCCGATAACGATGCATGTGTTGATCAGAACGAGCTGCGCCCCTTCGGCCGTCGAGGCCTTTTCGTGACCAAGGCTGATGAGAGTGCCGGCAAGCTCTATGCTCTCGCCCTGGTTCATGGTGCAGCCATAGGTCTCTTCGAAGAATCGCACAGGTCTCCTATCTTTTTCCATTATTTGATTTGTGCTCGGTGAACGAATAGTAACCGGAATTGTTGGTCCAAATTATATAGAATTTTACAGAATAGAATCGTAATTCTTTTTAATGAGCAGCTGCAATGGGAAGACATGCAATATAATCTGTGTCTTTTCAGGAAACAATTGGACCAGGCAAGTGATATCGATGCACCGCATGCCATCCTCATTTCTCTCTACGTTCCTCCTGGAGAACGGTTGAACAAGGTTCTTGAATAGCTCCAAGGCATTTATGGGAAGACCCATGAGGACCCATCTGATCAAATTGCAAGATCGTTCAGACAGGCCATCTCCTCGCTCCTGACTCATTTGAGCACAATGGATCAAGTTATGAAAGGAAATGGTATCGTCATGCTTTTCGGGGAAGTGAACGGCAAGCTCCACCGTCAGATCCTGGAGCCCCCCCTTCCGATACGATCTTTCATCTACAGAAGCGAGCGGAAGTTCTACCTTGACCCGCTTTATCAAATGGTGGCTGCCGAGGAGATCTATGGCATCCTTGTCATGGACCTAGCACGGGCGACGATTGGGTATCTGATGGGCTCAAAAATTCGGGCATATACGGAAATAGAGTCACGGGTCCCGAACAAGCACCATCATGGCGGCATGTCAAGTCTAAGGTTCGAGCGTTTGAGGGATGACGCCATCAATGAATATTTCAAGAAGGTATCTGGAAGATGCTCGGAGGCATTCTTGGGTCAGGGACTTAAGGGAATCATCATCGGAGGCCCAGCGATGACCAAGAACGACTTCGTAGCGGGGGATTACCTTCATCACGAACTTCGGAATATGTTGATCGAGGTAGTTGATACAGAGGGTACCGATGAAAATGGGTTGAAAGAGGCGTTGGATGCGGCTGAGCGTCATATGACCAGCTGCGATTATGTTCAAGAGAAGAGAATAATGGACCGTTTCTGGGCAGAGGTGGGAGGCGGCGGACTGGGAGTGTCGGGCATGGATGACACATTGGAGCGATTGAAGTTAGGACAGGTACAAACGCTCATCATGAGCGATTTGTTGGATCTAGAAACGATAGAAGGCCTGAAACAGATAGCGGACCAATATGACACGGATGTACTGATGACCAGTGAAGATGAAGAATT
>JAJFUT010000096.1 GCA_021372315.1 Methanobacteriota archaeon | reverse complement strand
GGTTCCTCGGCCAGGTCCGCCGGCTCGGTCACCGGGACCTTCAGGAGGTCCTCCCTCGTCCTGATCATGTCTGGCGTCAGGCCTAGCTTCTTGAACTGGTTGTGATAGAAGATGGAGTTCACGTCGGTGTACCTCATCTGCTTCCTGAACTTGTGAAGCTGGTACTCGATGAGGTCCTGCCTCGAGACGTCGGACAGCCTCCTGCGCCCGAGAGCTTCCTGGAAGTCCCTGTCCGTCCTGAGCTCCCTCCGCACCTTCATCTCGATCAGGGCCGCCAGTGCATGGTCCTCGTCCTCCGCGATGTGTGTGGAGAGGAGCTTGGACCTTGCATATGCGACTATAAGGCGTTGCCGGAGTTTCACGGCCGGGGAATCGCCTAGTAAGAATTAATCATTTCTGGGACCGCCGTGCCAGTTTCGTAAGAAATCGGTATATATCCGGCAACAGGATTCGATGGGCATGGCAGAGCCGAACGACTGGAAGAAGGCCCGCAATGGTCTTGTGGCAGTGCTCAGGATGAGGACCGACCCGGTCGGCGTGAAGCTTCTCAAGGCCTCGGAGATGGCCGAGCTCAGCGATGTGAAGGTGCTCAGGACCACGGCGGTGTGCCAGATGATCGCGATGTCCCGCTATGGAAAGGAGGGCGGCATCGTCGCGGCGTCGGTCGGGGGCGTCAAATGCCTATGGGCTACCGCGTGCCTCGGGATGACCAGATCGCCGGAGCGCCTGGTCCGCGGTGACCTCAACAGGGCGTTCGTCAGGGACGAAATGGCCGGAAAGGCGCTTCAGGACATGATTTTCGCGATCGGGGACGGCTCCAGACCGTACGGGGGCATATTGACCGCGCCGCTGGACCTGTTCCCCGGCGAACCTGATGTCGTGGTGATGTACCTCACTCCGGGCCAGGCGCTCAAGGTCATACTCGCACTCAGTTATGATCGCGGAGAGGTGACCGAGAACCCCATCACGGGTCAGGCGGCCGTGTGCCAGAGCATAGCGAGGGCGATGATCTCCGGTAAGGTTGCGATCGAGATCCCCTGCGTTGGGGACAGGATGTACGGGCTCGTCCAGGACGACGAGCTTGTAGTCGTCGTCCCCGCTTCGAGGACGAGACAGATACTCGATGGTATGAAGGGTACCGACGCCTTCGCGCCCTATCCTTTCACTCCGTTCCTCTGGTGGCCCGCGCTGTTCCCGCCAGAGTTCGAACCTACCCGCTCGGAGCTCGATTTGGATTGAGCTGGTAGGTGCCCTTCACACATTATTTATAATGCCGGAGCTTTCACACAGCACGGAGCTTTATCATGCCGCTGACACCTGAACTGAGACGCGCCGGAGTTACACCAGAGCTCATGAAGACGACGAAGCGCCTGAAGTGCCCAAGGTGCGGCAAGGAGTTCAGCCTTTTCCAGTCGAGGGCCATCGCCTGCGTCGGATGCCCTAAGTCCACGACGAACTGCCGGTACGCGAGGTGCGTGCACTGCGACCAGGAGTTTCCCCTGCAGGACTTCAACGTCGCGACGAAGGAGCAGGAGCAGTTCGTGTCGAGATACATGAACGGCATCCTTGCGAACTACAGGGACTCGGTCGGAAAGACCAAGAACCGCTAAAAAGATCAATCCTTCAACGGCGCGCCGCAGGAATCGCACTTGCGCGCATCCGGTTCGTTCTGCGTCCCGCAATAGGAGCATTTCGCCTTCTCCAGCTTCATGTGCATGATCTCATGCTTCATGATGCTGTGCTTCTTGTTCATCATGTAGCCGGCGACTATCATCAGGATCGCGATGACGAAGGCTATGGCCGAGGGTGCGAGGAAGCCGTCAACGGCTATCGCCCCGACGAGCCCCAGGAAGAAAGCGAAGAATGCGATCATGCCCCCTATGGCCATGAGCATGATCGGAGCTATCGGCTGTTCCTCCGGAGCGCAATCGGGACATACGTGGTCGTCGCGGCCCTTCCTCGACATCAGGGGCAAGTCAGGCTTCACTCCTTCTTTGCGAACTTGGACCACATCTCGTGACGGTAGAGCGTCCTTCCGTCCTCACCGTTGATGTTGAACAGGCAGAACGGTATCAGCTTGCCGTCCGGCGTCACGGTGTGGATGCAGCAGTTGCATAGCCTCTCCGTCTCGACGTTCCAAGCGTCCTGGAAAGCCATCGTAGATACGGTGAGGTACATCGTCTTCGCCCGCTCGATGAACGAGCCCCATGTGTTGTCCTTGTTCGTGTCCTCGTCCAGGTTGATCGACTCCTCGATGAAGCGCCACAGGTCGGATATCTCCTTCCTCGTCTTCGTCGCGATGGCGTCGGTCTTTCGCGGCGGGCCCAGCGCCCTCGACGTGAGCGGGAACATCGAACCGTCCTCGAGTATGACGGACATGGACTTGGCGTCGCAGTGCACGTTGCTGCATGAGGTCGGGATGAAGTTGTCGGCCCTGAGCTCTCCCTTCGTCTGCTTCTCGATCGCGTTCAGGAGGTCCGGGATCGTTATGCGGTCCAGGTCCCTCGGGATGATCGGATACCTTCCGAAGTAGGCGATCGGCTGGAAATGTATCCCCTTGACGGTCGGGACGTTCTTCTTGGCGTAGTTGATGACGTCCCCTACCTGGTTGATGTTGATGTTCGGCGATACGACGCAGACGAGCGTGACGCCTATGCCGACCTTCTCGCAGTTCTTGACGGCGTCGAGCTTGGACTGCAGCAGGTCCTTGCCGCAGGTGGCCATGTAGACGTCGGAGGTCATTCCGTCAAAGGAGAAGTACAGCGAGTCCACGCCTGCGTCCTTGCACTTCTGCAGGAACTCGATGTCCTGTCCGAAGCGGACACCGTTGGTGTTGACCTCGATGTGGTCTATTCCCATGCTCTTCCCGAGCTTGACGATGTCGGGGAGGTCGTCGCGTATCGTCGGCTCTCCGCCAGATATCTGAACGCAGATCGGGTGGTTGACGTAGTCCAGCATCGTCTGGTACATCTTCCTGATCTCGTCCATCGAGGGATGGAACTTATACTTCTCGTTGGCCGATGCGAAGCAGATCGGGCATTTGAGATTGCATGAATTGGTGACCTCCATGACGACGAGGCATGTGTTCTGCGTGTGGTCGGGGCAAAGTCCGCATACCTCGGGGCACCGGTCCTTTTCCTGGATGGCCACCTTGGTCGGCCTGTTGGTCACGCAAGCGTACCGGGTCAGGTCCTTGTAGTCCTGGACCCCCCTCCAGATGATGGTCCTGAACTTGCCGTGCTCGGGGCATTCCTTCTCGAGATAGACTGCATCGTTCTCGGCCACCTTGATCGCGGGTATTGTCTTGAGGCATTGCGGGCAAAGGCTGCGGGTCTCACCGATCTTCTCTCTCGTCATCTCACCGAACTCCGTTTCTGAATCTCCTATTCAATTAAGAATCTTTGCTGGTCCGATGATAAGCCGATCGTAGGATGCAGGTTCCGCGATCTGAATCCGTTATCGCCCTTGATGA
>JAJFUT010000084.1 GCA_021372315.1 Methanobacteriota archaeon | reverse complement strand
ATTCTCTATATGGAGCACCTTCAGAGCTAGCACCTGGAGCACCCCTATGAACTTGCACGTTAATTTTATTGCTCCCGCTGGCGAGATGATTAAAATATCTGCTTATCGTTGAAAGGTCGATGCCTAAGGATGCTGTCGCTGTCGTGGGCTTGGGATATGTTGGACTTCCACTCGCGTGCCTGCTAGCCGAGAGCGGTAGCCACACGACGGGCGTAGATATCGATCCTGCGAAGATCAGGACCATAATGTCAGGCAGGAGCCCTATCGTAGGCGAGGAGCCCGGACTTCCAGAGCTCATCGAGAAGGTCGTGAAGGACGGTTTGTTGGTCGCCACCGATAACATAAAGGAGATATCGAAGGTCGCGGCGATCTTCATATGCGTCGACACCCCGGTCAGGGACCGGATGCCAGATCTCACCATCCTCAAGGACGTCCTCCGGAACGTAGGGAAGAACATCAAGAAGGGACAGCTGGTATCCGTAGAGTCTACCTTGCCAGCGGGTACCTGCGCGTCGACGGTCATTCCCCTTCTCGAAGGGAACAGCGGATTGAAGGCGGGCAGGGACTTCTCGCTCGTCCATTGCCCCGAGAGGGTCATGCCAGGCAAGCTCCTGGGGAACATGTGGGGTGTGGAGAGGGTACTTGGTGGCGTCGACTCGCAATCGATCAAGAAGGGTGCGTATTTCTATTCCAAGTTCGTCAAGGCGGAACTTCATCCGACCGACCTTCTGTCGGCTGAGATATCCAAGACGGCGGAGAACGCCTACAGGGATGTCCAGATCGCGTTCGCGAACGAGGTCGCGCTGCTGTGCGAAGCACTAGGAGGAGATGCCTTTGAAGTGAGGAGACTTGTGAACACCAGTCCGTACAGGGACATGCATATCCCGGGATCTGGGGTCGGTGGCCATTGCCTCCCGAAGGACTCTTGGCTACTCTTGAGCTCCGCGCCTGAGTTCAAGGCAAAGGTCATGCCTGCCGCCAGGGACATAAACGAGATGATGCCTCACCACCTGGCGGAGATGGCTTGGACAAGCGTGAAAAAGACCATATCGAGCGGCTCTCGGCCGAAGATCGCCGTCATGGGACTTGCGTTCCTGAAGAACTCGGACGACACGAGGAATTCTCCGTCCATCGTCGTCATCGACGACCTCAAGGATAGAGCGGACCTCGTCGTGCACGACCCTTTCGTCAAAGAGCCTTACATAGTGCCTTTGCTCAGGGGCGTCTATGATGCGCTGAGGGGCGCCGATTGTGCGATATTCGTCACGGACCATTCCGCATACCAATCACTGGACCTGGACGAGATGAAGAAGGTCATGAGGACCCCTCTTATCGTCGATGGCAGGAACATCTTCAATGCCTCGGACGTCAGGAAAAAGGGGTTCAAATACGCAGGAATTGGAAAAGGAAGGTCAGGCTAGGGAGGCCTCGATCCTCGATATGGTCGTCTCGATATCGTCCTTTTCGATCCCGTGATGCGTCACGAACCTGACGGTCTCAGGACCGAACGAGAATATTCGGATCCCCTGCTTCGAGCACAATTCGACGAACGCGTCGGAGTTCATGCCGGTCCCCTTCACGTTCGCAATGACGATGTTCGTCTGGACCGTCTTCATATCGATCTCGACCCCCGAGATCTTCGAGAGCCCTTTTGCAAGGACCTTGGCGTTATCGTGATCGTCCTTTAGGCGAGCGACCATCTTATCCAGCGCAACGAGCCCCGGCGCGGCGATTATCCCGGCCTGGCGCATGCCGCCCCCGACCATCTTCCTGTTCGTTCTTGCCCTGTCGATGAAATCGTTGCTACCGACCAGTAAGGAGCCGATCGGGCAGCATAGCCCTTTGGACAGGCAGAAGCTGATGCTGTCGACGTGCCTCATATAATCTGAGACCTTGACATCCAACGCGATCGCCGCGTTGAATATCCTGGCACCGTCCATATGGACCTTCATGCCGTGGTCCTTGGCGACCTTGCTTACTCCCTCGACCTGCGACGGCGTCCAGCAGCACCCTCCCGCGCGGTTATGAGTGTTCTCGATCTCGACCAATGTCGATGGGGGATAATGAAGCGGGTCGTAGGCCCTGATGGCCGTTTCGACGTCCTTCCCTGTGAACACCCCTCTCTTGCCCTGGATCAAACGGGGGATCGCTCCGACCAAGGCCGACATCCCGCCGACCTCGTAGTAGTACATGTGCGCCTCGGATTCGAGGATGATCTCGTCCCCGCGTCTGCAGTGCGTCAGCATCGCCACGAGATTGCCCTGAGTACCGCTCGGGACGAGCATCGCCGCCTCCGCCCCGAACAAGGATGCTGCCTTCTCCTGAAGCTGGTTGACCGTTCCGTCCTCCCTCTCGACGTCGTCGCCCAATCGGGAATCGAGTATGCTCTCCAGCATTTCTTTCGTCGGGACCGTC
>JAJFUT010000079.1 GCA_021372315.1 Methanobacteriota archaeon | reverse complement strand
GGATTTCATATTCAGCGCCCTCAGGTCGGGCGTCAAGAACATCGTTTCGGTCCAATGCCAGGACGGCTTCTGCCGCATGAAGGAAGGACCGACGATCGAGACCCGGAGAATGATGCTGGGCATGGCGGTCATCAAGCAGTTCGGCTACCCCGATGACGCGCTCAAGGTGGTCAAGTACAGTCGCAAGGCAGCCTGGATCAACAAGGAATGCGTCGGATGCGACAAGTGCGTGTTCGTGTGCCCCTTCGAAGCGATCAGGGCCGAACCGTTCTCATCGCCAACGGTCATTGCCGAGAAGTGCGTCGGATGCGGAGCATGCCAGGTGGTCTGTCCGCACAGCGCAATACAGGTCAAGGGATACGAGTTCGAGAACGTCCTCTCCGCCTATTGCGGGACGGCCGCGAAACTCAAGGAACGGAGCGGCAGGCCGGCCATCCTTGTCTTTAGTTGCCAGTGGTCCGAGTTCTCGGCGCTGGACGACCCTGACAAGATGCTCAAGGGCAAGAACGCGATGGTGCTCGAGATACCGTGCTTCAAGGGCATGGACCCGGTGCATGTCATCAACGCTTTCAGCAACGGGTTCGACGGGGTCATGGCGGTCGTCTGTTCCGAGAAGGACTGCAAGCTCCAGCATGGAAGGGACACGTCGGAGAGGCAGCTCGACGTGCTAAGGCTGGGACTGAAGAAGCTCGGCCTCCTCGACCGTTTCGAGATACACGAGCTGTCGCCGAGGTGCGAGGGCGATTTCGCATATAGGTTCGATGCGTTCTGCGAGAGGGTCGCCGCCCTGCCTCCATGCAAGTTCGCGGACGAAAAGGGGGCGAGATGATGTACAGGATAGTTGCCAAGAAGCCGCTCGCGCATAAGGAGACCCTCTTCGAGGTCGAAGCGCCGGAGATCGCCGCCAAGGCGAGGCCAGGACAATTCCTCATCGTCATACCGAAGGAGGGCGGCGAGAGGGTGCCGCTTACGATCTGCGATTACGATGCACGGAAGGGCACGGTGTCCTTCGCATTCCACGAGGTCGGAAAGTCAACGAAGGAGATGGGAACGTTCGAGGAAGGGGAATGCCTTTCGAACGTGACCGGTCCGCTCGGAAACCCTTCGGAGATCAAGAACTTCGGGCGCGTCCTCTGCGTCGGCGGGAGCATAATGATCGCCCCGCTGCTGCTCCAGGCCAAGGCACTGAAGGATGCCGGGAACCATGTCACGACGGTATTGGGATGCAGGAGCAAGGAGTTCCTGTTCATGGAGGACGAGGCCAAGGCGCGCAGCGACGTGGTCTACGTCGCCTCGGACGATGGGACCGTCGGGGAGAAAGGGATAGCGTTCCTGAACGAGCTCCTGAGGAAGGAGAGGTTCGATCACTGCGTGGTCATGGGCCCCGTCGTCATGATGAAGACGGTCAGCGAGATCACGAAGCCGTTCGAGATACCGACCATCGTGACGCTCACTCCGATAATGATCGACGGCATGGGGATGTGCGGCGTATGCCGCGTCACCGTCGGCGGCAAGATGCTGTTCGGATGCGTGGACGGCCCCGAGTTCGACGGGCACCAGACGAACTTCGACGAGCTTATCAAACGCCAACGCACGATGCTTCCGGAGGAGCGCCTGAGCTCCATCCTCTACGGGGCGGACGGGGGGTGCAAGTGTGGAAGGCAATGAGCCGGAGATGAAGAACCCCCGAGCCAAGGGAGGTGACGAGGACGTCGAGATGCCAAGACAGACGCCGAAGGAGCGCGTCAAGAACTTCAGCGAGGTCGCTCTAGGCTACGACGAGGAGATGGCCATCAGGGAGGCGAAGAGATGTCTCCAGTGCAAGAACCCCCAGTGCAGGAAAGGCTGTCCTGTGGACGTCCCTATCCCCGAGTTCATCGATTGCATATTGAAAGGCAAGTACGATGAGGGCATCGCCGTCATAAAGACGAAGAACTCGCTCCCGGCCGTATGCGGGCGAGTATGCCCGCAGGAGAACCAGTGCCAGATGAGGTGCGTCAAGGGAAAGAAGGGTGACCCGGTCAACATCGGCCGCCTCGAGAGGTTCCTGGCGGACTGGGAGAGGGAGCACGGAGGGAAGATCCCCGAGAAGGCGCCCCCTACCGGCAGGAAGGTCGCCGTCATAGGGGCGGGTCCGGCCGGGTTGACGGCGGCGTCCGACCTTGTCAGGCTAGGACACGAGGTCACGTTGTTCGAGGCGCTCCACGTCGGCGGAGGCGTGCTCAGCTACGGCATACCAGAGTTCCGTCTGCCCAAGAAGATAGTCCAGAACGAGATCGGATATGTCCAGAAGCTCGGCGTGGACCTACGGCTGGGGAACCTGATCGGAAGGATACACACGATCCCCGAGCTGCTGGAACAAGGATACGACGCCATATTCATCGGCAGCGGGGCGGGACTGCCGCAATGGACAGGCTGCCCCGGGGAGAACCTCGGGGGAATCTATTCGGCCAACGAGTTCCTGATCCGCGTCAATCTCATGAAGGCGTACAATTTCCCGGAGCAGGACACGCCGATCCGCATCGGCAAGCACGTGGTCGTCATCGGCGGCGGCAACGTCGCCATGGACTGCGCGCGCATATCCATGAGGCTCGGGGCGAAGGTATGCCTCAACTACAGGCGTTCCAGGAACGAGCTTCCCGCGAGGCGAGAGGAGATCGAGAACGCCGAGGAGGAGGGCCTGATGTGCAATTTCCTTAACGCCCCCGTCGAGTTCTTCGGGGACGATAAAGGGTGGGTCAGATCGATGAAGTGCGCCAACATGGAGCTCACCGAGCCAGATGCGACTGGAAGGCAGGCCTGCAAGGTCATACCTGATTCGGAGTTCGACATGGACACCGACACGGTGATCGTTGCGATCGGGCAGACGCCGAACCCGATCATCCAGCGCACGACCGAGGGACTTGTGACGGACCCTAGGAGGGGCATAATCATCGTCGATCCCGAGGGAAGGACGAACCTCAAGGGCGTCTTCGCAGGCGGGGACGTCGCGACGGGTGCGGCAACGGTCATAAGCGCCATGGGGGCCGGCAAGCGCGCCGCCAAGGCCATGCATGAATATCTCATGGACGAAGGGCCAAGGGGGGATAGCTCATCGAACGGAAACTGAGGATAGCCTTCTATTGGGGCGCCAGCTGCGGCGGGTGCGAGATCGCGGTATTGGACATGAACGAGAGGATCCTCGAGATCGTCAAGTTAGCCGACATAGTCTTCTGGCCTGTGGCCATGGACGTCAAGTACAGCGACGTCGAGGCGTTCCCTGACGGCTACATCGACATCACCTTCTTCAACGGCTCGATACGCAACAGCGAGCAGGAGCACATGGCCAAGATGCTCCGCAAGAAATCGCAGACCTTGGTCGCGTTCGGCTCCTGCGCGCACGAGGGCAGCGTGCCCGGGCTGGCGAACCTAAGCGACGCCAGGAGCATACTGGAGAACGTCTATCTGAGGAACGGCAACGTCAAGGACGGCGTCCTCCCGAAGCCCGATTCCTCGGTCAAGGAGGGAACGCTTCACATACCGGTGTTCTACGACACCGTCAGGACGCTCGACCAGACGGTCGACGTCGATTACTATCTGCCTGGATGCCCGCCGCCGGTGGCGCTCATAAATAAGGCTCTGGACGCCATATTGGGCGGAAATCTGCCGCCCAAGGGCTCAGTCCTCGCCCCGATGAAGGCCGTGTGCGACGAATGCCCCCGCAAGAGGGAGAACAAGAAGATCTCCAGCATACATCGCGTCTACGAGATCACGCCCGAGCCGGAGCGTTGCCTGATGGAGCAGGGAATCATATGCATGGGCATGGCCACGCGCAGCGGATGCGGCGCGCAGTGCCTCAAGGTGGACATGCCGTGCACGGGATGCGGAGGATCGGCACCGAACCAGCCCGAGGTAGGGGCGGGAATGATCACCGCGCTGGCCTCGATCCTCAGCTTGGACATGGCGCCGGGGACGTACACGGACGAAGAGGTGTCCGAGCTCATATCGCAGATCAAGGACCCCGCGGGCATATTCTATCTTTACAGCCTGCCTTCGTCCATCTTACAAAGGAAGGTGATGAGACAATGAAGGAGATCACGATCGACCCGATAACGAGGCTCGAGGGGCACGGCAGCGTGTCGATATTCCTCAACGACGCGGGTGAGGTGGAGAACGCTTACCTGAAGATCCCCGAGCTGCGAGGATTCGAGGCCTTCTGCATAGGCCGCCCGGCCGAGCTCATGCCGATCATCACCACCAGGATATGCGGCGTATGCCCCGTGGCGCACCATTACGCATCGGTGAAGGCCCTCGATTCGGCCTTCGGCGTCGACCCGCCATCGGCCGCGAAGAAGCTCCGGGAGCTTCAGTACATGGGCTACATCATCTACGACCACACGCTGCACTTCTATTATCTGGGCGGGCCGGACTTCATCGTAGGGCCGGACGCGCCGCCGGAAAAGCGCAACATACTCGGCGTCATAGAGAAGGCCGGCATCGACGTCGCCAAGGACGTCATCAAGCACCGCGCCTACGGACAAAGGATAACAGAGATCATCGGTGGCAAGGCCACGCACCCGTGCAGCGGTCTTCCCGGCGGGATGAGCAAGCCCCTGAGCGAGGAGAACCGCGTCGCGATACTGGAGATGGCCAGGTCCTCCGTCAGGTTCGCTCAGTTCACGCTGCAGCTGTTCCACGACCTCGTTCTGGACAACCCGAAGTACATGGACATGATCAAGAGCGACGCCTATACCATGAGGACGTACTACATGGGCATGGTCGATGACAGGAACAAGGTCAACTTCTACGACGGCAAGGTACGCGTCGTCGATCCGTCCGGCAAGGAGCTCTCCAGGTTCGGCGCGTCCGATTACGCCGATCAGATCGAGGAGCGCGTGGAACAATGGACATATTCCAAGTTCCCGTTCCTTAGGAAGGTCGGCTGGAAAGGTTTCAAGGACGGGGCCGACAGCGGCATCTACAGGGTCGGTCCCCTTGGCCGGCTGAACGCCGCGGACGGCATGTCCACGCCTCTGGCGCAGGCAGAGTACGACAGGATGTTCGGCCTCCTGGGAAAGCCTGCCCACGGCACGCTGGTGTTCCACTGGGCCAGGCTGATCGAGCTTCTTTACGCGACAGAGCGCGCCGTCGAGCTGGCGAGCGACCCCGAGATCACGAGCACGGATGTGCGCAACAGGCCCGGAGCGCCGGGCGAAGGCGTAGGCATCGTCGAGGCGGCGAGGGGAACGTTGATACACCACTACAAGCTTGACAAGGACGCCCTCGTCAGGAACGTGAACATGATCGTCGCGACGACGAACAACTACCCCGCCATATGCATGAGCATAAGGGACGCGGCCAAGGGACTGATCCACGAGGGAAAGGTCGACAACGAGGTCCTCAACAAGGTCGAGATGGCCTTCCGCGCCTACGACCCCTGCTTCGGCTGCGCGACGCACTTCGCCGTCGGCCAGATGCCCCTTGAGATCAAGGTGTTCGACGATAGGAACCGATTGGTGAACACGCTGTCCCGATACGGCGGCATCTAGATCATATCCCCTCAGGTCATATCGCCTACAGCGGTCGTTCGAATGAACAAGCACACAAGGGGGGTCGAGGACGAGCTTCGCGCCTGGCTGGCAGGCTCCTCCAAGGTCGTCGTGGCAGGGATCGGCAACGCCATACGCATGGACGACTACGTCGGCGTCAAGATCGTGGAAGACCTTAGGGACAAGATGCCCGAGCGCGTTCATCTGATCGAATGCGAGACCGTCCCCGAAAGCTTCGTCGACGAGATCATAGGCATCAGACCGACGCACGTCCTGCTCATCGACGCCGCTGTCCTCGGTCACAGGCCTGGTACTGCGCATCTCTACGACGTCGAAGAGGTCATCGGCATTCCGACGATCTCGACGCACACGCTCCCGTTGAGGGTATTCTGCGATTACGTCGAGCAGCTGACAGGCGCGAAGATAGCTTTGATCCTGATAGAGCCGAAGATCGCCGATTTCGGCGAGGGGCTAACACCCGAGGTCGCCGCCGCCGCGATCGAAGTAGAGATCGCCCTCTTGAACAGCATGTGCTGAGATGGAATATCCCGAGCAAGAGCATTTAAGGGACCCAGTTCAATATCATCGAGGTCCCGGACATCGTCGACGGATGTTATAGATGGCCTAGACGGTGAAGGGGCGGTTGGAGATGGAGCACATGTCATTCAGAGCGTTCATCGCGGCCGAGGTCGTCCCCTCGGAACGGCTGAAGGAGCTGCTGACCGAACTGGGCAATATCGGGCCGGGGCTCAAACCGGTCGAGGTGGAGAACGTCCACATCACCTTGAAGTTCCTTGGCGACACGGAAGAGGCGCAGGTGCCTGGAATCCTCGAACGCATGGGATCCTCGGTCACAGGCATCCCTCCTTTCACGATCTCACTGAAGGACACCGGCTACTTCCCTCCTAGGGGTCCTGCCCGCACGATCTGGGTCGGCATCGATGGAGCGGAGCCTATGGTCACTATCGCGACGAGGCTCGAACAAAGCCTGGAAAGCCTCGGTTTCGTTCCGGAGGGCAGGGAGTTCAAGGCGCATCTCACCGTTGCCCGGGTCAAAGATAATCGGGCGGCGTTCGCGGCGGAGCAGGTGGCGCGCAAGAACCGTTCGGTGGAGTTCGGAAGCCAGCTCATCGGATCGATCAAATTGAAAAGGTCCGTGCTCGGCCGTTTCGGTCCGACGTACAGCGACGTGGCCGAGGTCAGGCTTCACTGAGTGTACGATTCGAACATCGAGAACTCGGTGTGCTTCAGCAGGTCCGACGGCGAGTGCTCCTTCACGAAGTCTATGTTGTAGTTGCCGGCGATGAAGTCGTCGTTGCGCATGACGAGCCTATGATACGGGATGGTCGTCTTGATGCCGGATACTGTGTACCTGTCGAGCGCGTCCCTGGCCTTGGTGATGACCTCGCTCCTCGAGCTGCCGTAGATGACGAGCTTCCCGAGCAGGTTGTCGAACTCCGTCGGGACCATATATCCCTCATAGGCGGCAGAGTCGACGCGGATGTTCTCCCCAGTCGGCTCCATGTACTTCTCTATGCGTCCGGGGGACGGCAGGAAGTTATTGAACGGGTTCTCCGCATTGATCCTGAACTCCATCGCGTGACCCTTCGGCCTGACGCCGGAGAGCGATGCGCTGACGTCCTTGTCCGAAGCGATGTCCAGCTGTGTTTCGACCAGGTCGAGGCCTGTCACCGCCTCGGTGATCGGGTGCTCCACCTGGATACGGGTGTTGGCCTCGAGGAAGTTGAGGTCTCCCTTCTCGCTCATGAGGAACTCGAAGGTGCCAAGGCTGGTATACCCCGCCTTGTTGACCGCCTCGATGCAAAGGTCGATGATCTCCTTTCTCAGCTCGGGACTGACGGCGCAGGAGGGGGTCTCCTCGATGATCTTCTGGTGCCTCCTCTGCACCGAGCACTCCCTCTCTCCGAGGCAGTAGGCGTTGCCCCTCGAGTCGCCGATGACCTGGAACTCGATGTGCCTGGCCCTGAAGAACGCCTTCTCCATGTAGATGGTGGGGTTCTTGAAGGCCTTCTCCGCTTCGTTGCGGGCGTTGGTGAACGCGTCGAGCATCTCGTCATCAGAGTTGACGACGCGCATTCCGCGGCCGCCTCCGCCTCCGGACGCCTTGAGCATGATCGGGTAGCCTATCTCGGCCGCTGCCTTCTTGGCCTCCTCCTCGTCCGCTACCGGCTCGAGGGTGCCTGGCATGACCGGCAGGCCGACCTTCTTCATGAAGGCCCTGGCAGATAGCTTGCTCCCAAGGTTCTTCATCGCCCTCGGGCTCGGGCCTATGAAAACGAATCCCTCCTCCTCGCAGCGCTGGGAGAACTCCTCCTTCTCGGAAAGGAACCCATAACCGGGGTGGATGGCCTCCACCTTCATCCTCTGAGCGACATCGAATATCGCGTCCATGTCGAGGTAACCGGAAAGGTTCTCGCGCGGGTGGATCTCGACGCTCTTATCTGCGAAGGAGACATGCTTGCAGTGCTTGTCCGAGGGGGTGTAGATTCCAACTGTAGGGATGCCTAGGCGTTTGCATGTCCTCATCACGCGGATGGCGATCTCACCTCTGTTGGCTACCATTACCTTTTTGAACAATGTCAACCCTCTTCGTACTACACTATAGCATGCGACTCTCTGGCAGGGAATATCCCTGTTTTTTAAATAGTTTTCCCCGAAATATCATGAGTTTTTTGGGGTCTTTCGTACGTATTTTACGAATATGTCATTACATTGACCATTCACGCCAATAACAATGCCTTATCCAGGCACCCTCTTCGGATTTCGAACACAGGTTAGCATCATTGTAATGGTTCGATTATTGACGTGTCATACCACTCAGCCGTATAGGTGCGATACATGCGCTACAAGACCAGAGGCAGATGGGGTAATGGGCTAGTTAGAGATAAGGATGGCGGAATAGAGGGGCTCCCTCTTCAGCTGATGATATTGGTGCTGATAGCAGGTGTGGGCTCGGCCGTCATGATGGGATGGATGGCCGGACTTGACACGCCAACGACGATATCGTCGGTGTATGCCGATCCAGGGGAGATCGTTCTGATGGACGGGGATGGCAACGGGATATTCTCCAATGACGACATCGATCTATCCGTCCACGTCGTGGACGGCGAGGGGAACGACGTCAGCGGTGCGCTCGTTGTGCTGAACGGATGCAACATCGCTTCATCGTCGGGAACGACGGCCTACGGGACGACCGATTCCTCTGGAGTGGCGGTGTTCGAAGACCTCGAAGCCTCGCACATCGGAGATTCGCTTAGTTTCGTCACCATCACCGTCACCAAGAGCGGTTACGGCTCCGAGAGCACGAACAACATACCTGTGGTGTGCGGGTGAGAGAATGGCCATCGGGGACCGGAGCGCTCTGGAGGGGATGCCGCTCAAGCTTGTGATCATCTCTATGTTGATCGCGCTGACGGTCCCAACGGTCTACGGGGCTTTGGGAAATTTCGAGGAGGTTACGGTCACGAACTCGCTGAAGAACGAAGTTGAGGAGCTGGCCTCGATCGTCCAGGACCTGATAATGATGGGCCCAGGCAATCAGAGGACGGTCACGGTGTCGGTCCCGTCGGACGGCTCCTTCCTCACGATAGGCGGCGCCAGCAGGTCGGATATGATGTCAATAGGGTACGGGACCAAGGGCGGGGAGGTCGTCAGATACTATCTGACAGACCCCAATGTCCTTTTCGTCACACCCACGATCGGGGGGCTCGTCATCGAAGGCCCTGGCTGCGAGATGTGCTTCAGATGCGTCGAGGGACCCTCCGGCCGTTCGATCGAGGTCGAGATATGATCGAGTTCTTCCTGTCGAAGTTCTGGGCGATCATCTGCGCCCTGGTGCTTCTAGGCGCCGTGACCACATCGATCGACGGGTTGGGGGACGCCTCCGAGCATAGGTCCAGGGACGCGGCCTTCAGCTCGTTCGTGGAAGAGATAGACGGCTTCCTGAGGCTGGAGGGGGCTTCGAAGCTAACGATCCCGGTGGCCGGGGTCGTCAATAGCGATGAGGAGCGGATCGATTTCAGGAACGGGAGCGTATGGCTGATCGGGAGCAACGTAAACAAGGCGGCATCTATGAACGAAGGCATCGTCGTCCTCGGCGAAGATGGAACGCCGATCGATGACGGCATTGTCACCGTTCACATGGACGGTTTCGTGGTGCTGACGAAGGGAATCGGAGCGGGAACGTGCTTTCTAGAGGTTCAGGACGCGAACGTTTCCGCGACCTTCTTGACCGAGTCTACGAAGATGTCGCAGTCCTTGTCGTCGTTGTAGATGTATAGAGAGGCTCTCGCGCAGCCATCGATGCCCCTGGAAGTGAAGTAAGGGTGGGCGCAATGGTTGCCTGACCTGATCATGATCCTGGACATCTCGTCCAATATCATCGCGACGTCGTGCGACCTGAGCCCTTTCACGTTGAACGAGTAGATGCTGCCCCGTTTGTCGGGGGCTAACGGTCTCAGGACGTCGATCTTCTGCACGTCCTTCAGGCCCGACGTGATCCTCGTGTTGAGCCTCCTCGTATGTTCGGTCACCTCGTCCATACCAATTTTCTCAAGGTAAGAGATCGCGGCGCCTGACCCGATGATGCCAGCGTAATTGAGAAGTCCCGCTTCGAACCTTTCGGGCGATGGGAGCGGTGTATCTGAATCGTATGTGGTCTCGAGGACGCTTCCACCTCCAGATATCAGCGGCCTGAGCGTTCTCAGGAGCCCCGAGCGTCCGTACATGATGCCCATCCCCGACGGGCCGAGCATCTTGTGCAAGGACATGCAGAAGAAATCCACATCGAGCGTCTTCAGGTCGATCTTCATATGCGGCGCAGACTGCGCCCCGTCGACCATGACCAGCGCGCCATTGTCGTGCGCTATCTCCACGACCTCCCTCAGCGGGACGGTCGCACCGTTCACGTTGTTCATGTGGGCCAGGCTGACGACCTTGACGGTCCTGTCCATGCAGGCCTTGAACGATTCGATGTCGAAGGTACCGTCCTCGGTCGAGCGGGATCGCCTCCTCCTTATCCCGACCCGCCTCTCCAGATCGAGCCACGGGACGTGATTACTGTTCTGCTCGATGTCGGTCGTCACAATGGTGTCGCCCTTGCGGAGGTCCAATCCCTTGGCCACCAGGTTGAGCGATTCTGTGCAGCTCTTCGTGAAGATGATGTCCGAGGGGTCCGAAGCTTTCAGGAACGAGGCGACCTTCTCGCGGGCCTCATCGATCTTGAACGACACCTGCGTCGCGAGCCTGTGGACGCTCCTGCCCGAGCAGGCGGGGAAATCATAATAATATTCGTCCATCGCCTCGACGACCTGCCTCGGCCTGAGGCTCTGGCATGCCGAATCCAGATAGACGACACGCTCCTCCTTCTGGAGCAGTTTGAAATCCTGACGAACCCTGGCCACGTCCATGTTATGACGTCACTTGAAGCGGGAGCCCTCATATTTCATTTTTGCCCGCCTACCCCCGGACGACCAGAAACGTTGAACAGGTACAAAGCGGTTCAATGGCTCGATAGAATGAAGGTAGGCGTTTGCGGGATAGCATGCGAGGTATGCCCTAGGATGACGGGCGGCACCTGTCCGAACGGTCCTCGAGGTCGTGTCCAGAGATCGAACAGGTTATGCAAGATATGTTCATGCGCACTGGGAACTGGTGTCAGGACCCGTTACGAGTACAAGTTACTCCCCTACGAGAAGACCAAGGAAGGTCTCGTGAGCTTCGGCCATCGTCAATACATATCGGGCAAGGTCCAGTGACCTGCGTTCCGATGAGCGTTCGAACGGAAGCAGATTGAAATATCCTGAAAGGCTGTGTCAGCAGGAAGGCGTTCGTTTGTCCATGACATATTTCGACAACAGCGCGACGACGAGGGTCGACCCCCGTGTCCGCGAGGTGATGGACCGTTATCATGACGAGTCGTACGGCAACGCGGGGAGCATGCACTGGATGGGCATCCAAGCGGGAAAGGCGTTGGACGAGGCACGAGCATCCGTCGCCAGGTCCATCGGCGCCAGTCCAAGGGAGATCGTTTTCACTTCGGGAGGGACGGAATCCGATAATCTTGCCTTACAGGGATTTGCATTCGCCAACCGAGGCAAGGGCGACCATATCGTCACTACGGCGATCGAGCACCATGCCATACTGAACACCTGCGAGTTCCTCGAGTCCCAGGGCTTCAGGGTGACCTACCTGCCGGTCGACAAGGACGGATCGGTATCCGTCGATGATGTTCAGAGGGCCATGAGCGAAAGGACGATCCTCGTCAGCGTGATGGCCGCGAACAACGAGATAGGCACCGTCCAGAACATCCGCGAGATCGGCGGCGTCGTCCGGGAGAGAAAGGTGGCCTTCCACACGGACGCGGTCCAATCATTGTGCAAGGTACCTATCGATGTGGGCAGGGACAACATAGATCTCCTATCCATCAGCGGCCATAAATTCCATGGCCCGAAGGGGGTCGGCGCATTGTTCGTCCGGAAGGGCATAACCCTTCGACCCATCTTCTATGGAGGAGGTCACGAGAGAGGGATGAGGTCCTCGACCGAGAACGTCCCGGGGATCATCGGCATGGCCAAGGCGCTGGAGCTTGGCATAGCTGAGATGGACGAGTCGGTGCCACGCATGGCGTCGATCAGGGACCGGATCATCGAAGGGGTCCTGAGCTCGGCCGAAGGATGCAGGCTCAATGGTCACAGGACGGCCCGTCTGTGCAACAACGTCAACTTCAGCTTCGAAGGGGTGGAGGGCCAGGCCCTCGTTCTCGTCCTTTCCTCCGAAGGTTTCATGACATCGACCGGTTCTGCCTGCTCCTCAAAGTCCCTCGAACCATCACACGTACTGAAGGCTATAGGACTTGCGAACCATCAGGCCAGAGGCTCCTTGAGGATATCCTTGTCGAAGTTCAGCACGATGGACGAGGCGAAGGCGTTCCTAGATGTGATGCCAGACGTCCTCGGCAAGGTCCGATTTTTCTCCGCCCAGACGCCATTAGGGAGCCGATCGTAATACCGATGGTCGAACGCACAACAATCGTTATATATCATCATATGGCTAATTGATGATATGTATGATGCTCCTGTCAATCTGGAACTGAAGGCCAAGATGTTCAGGGGATTCGCAGACCCCACTCGCCTCTCCATATTGGAATCTCTGAGGAGCGGCGAGAAGACCGTCAACGCGATCTCGGATCTGATCGATCAGAGCCAATCGAACGTCTCCAATCACCTCTCCTGTCTGAAGGAATGCGGACTTGTCGTTTCCAGGCGCGAGGGAAAAAATATGCATTATTCGATAGCCAGCACGCGCGTCCAAAGACTGTTGAACGTTGGCGATCTCATCCTCGACGAGGTCGGCGATCGGATATGCCGCTGCGTCAGGTATAATGGTCAGACCTCACCGACTGACTTTAAATGAAGGGAGCTGTGGGATGAAGGATAATGACAAATCCGGCGAGGACGGGTACGTCTGCCAGGATTCTGATGATGAACATGAGAAAGATGAATGCGAGTGCCACGGGTGCGATGAAGAGAAGGAGATTGAGGAGGCCCTCGGAAGTTCATGGTACGAGTATGGGCCGATACGCAATGCCATCCTATCGGCGGTCATCACAGGAGCGACCTTCGCCATCTCCATATTCATCTCAGTTCCTAATTTCATAGCCATCCCAGCATATCTTATCGCTATAGTCTTGGGGGGCTATATCTGGATCAAGGAAGGCATTGAAGATCTGATGTATGAGAGGAAGGTCGGCATAGGCATCCTCATGCTTGTCGCGACGGCCGGAGCCGCCATCCTAGGTCTTTGGGAAGAGGCGGCATTCTTGGCTTTCCTGTACGGTGCGGCCGAGGGGATAGAGGAGTACACATATGCCAGGACCAGAGGTTCGATCAGAGCCCTCATGGACCTGGTCCCTAGGGAGGCAACCGTCATCAAGGATGGAAAGGAGACCATCGTACCAGCCATCGAGCTAAGGGAGGGCGATGTCTTCATCGTGAGGCCAGGGGAGTCATTGGCGACCGATGGGACGATCATAAAAGGCAGGTCGAGCCTCGATGAGGCTCCAGTGACCGGGGAGTCAATGCCCGTGTCCAAGAATGCAGGAGCTAGCGTCTATGCAGGGACCTTGAATCTCAACGGCGTTCTCGAGGTAAAGGCCACGTCCTCATTCGACGACAACACTGTCTCAAAGATCATCCACTTGGTCGAGGAGGCCCAGGAGCGGAAGGGCAATGCCCAACAGTTCATCGACCGCTTCGGTGATCGCTATTCGCCCTTGGTCCTCGTAGCAGGCCTATTGCTCATGGCCATCCCATATCTGAACGGTTGGGACGGTTCCGAATGGTTCGAGAGGGCGATAATATTCCTCGTCGCCGCCGCGCCCTGCGCCCTGGTCATGTCGACCCCGGTGGCGATCGCCGCTGGCATTGGAAGGTCAGGAAAGAACGGCGTTCTCATCAAGGGCGGGATACACCTTGAAACGCTCGGAAAGGTGAAGGTCGTGGCATTCGATAAGACCGGTACGCTGACGATGGGAAAGCCACAAGTGACCGACATCGTCAATCTGAACGGCAATGAAAATGAAATCTTACGTCTCGCCAGCAGTGTCGAGTATGGCTCGGAGCACTCCCTCGCCAGAGCGGTCATGGATAGGGCGAGGTCGGCAGGGGTCGATACAGCATCCGCAACAGGATTCCAATCCCTGGTCGGTCAGGGAGCGAAGGCGACCGTGGATGGCGTGGACATATTCGTTGGAAGCCCGGAGATGTTCAAGGACCGTAAGAACTTCATCAACGGATCGAAGGAAGCTGAAAGGTTCCGTCTTGAAGGAAAGACGGTCGATCTCGTTGGGACGGCCGAGTCGGTCATAGGCGTCATCGCCTTCAAAGACCAGATAAGACCAGAGTCGAAAAGGATCATTACCGAGATCCGGGCGATGGGCATCGAGGTGGCGATGCTGACCGGGGATAACGAGGCTACGGCCTCATCGGTCGCTAAGGAATTGGGGATCGACGAAGTTCTCTCAGGTCTCAGACCAGAGGACAAGATCGTTGCTATAATGGATCTAAGGTCCAAGTATGGCACGGTAGCGATGGTCGGCGATGGTATCAACGACGCACCTGCGCTGGCCGAATCGAGCGTCGGCATCGCCATGGGCGTGGCAGGCACGGACGCGGCGATCGAGGCGGCGGACGTGGCGCTGATGGCGGACGAGCTGACGAAACTGCCTTACGCACTACGGATCGGAAGGAAGGCCAACGTCATCAGCAAGCAGAATATCGTCTTCTCCCTGATCGCCCTCGCCATCCTGATCCCGTCGTCGCTCTCTGGGATATTGACGGTGGCATCGGCGGTGCTGCTTCACGAATCATCGGAACTGATAGCGGTTGGAAACGGTCTCAGGACTCGGGTCCGAGATGACTAGGCCTCGACATGATTATTATCAGATAAGTGTTCACCCATCCTCGATGAACTCATTGAGGACGGTCCTTGCACGCGTCGTTTTGGACAACCCTACGATGCTAGCCTCCGGGATGATGGGCGAGACCGGGGCTTCACTTACGAAGGTCGCGGCTGCTGGGGCAGGGGCCGTGGTCACGAAGTCCGTCGGTATCGAGCCGAGGACGGGCTACATCAACCCGACGCTCTTCGAGACCGATGGTTACTACGTCAACGCCATGGGGCTTCCGAACCCTGGCATGGATGCCTATGCGGAGGAGATGAAGCTGGCCCGGGCCTCCAAGGTCCCGATTTTCGCAAGCGTCTTCGCTGCCAGCATCAAGGACTTCATTTCCGTGTCGAGCAAGATGGAGGAGTACGGCGCGAACGCGATCGAGCTCAACCTCTCCTGCCCCCACGCAAAAGGCTACGGGATGGAGATGGGCATCGATCCTGACATCGTCCACGACATCGTCAAGGAGGTCAAGGGGTCCGTCAAGATACCCGTATTCGCGAAGCTCACGCCCAACACGCACAGGCTGGTCGAGGTCGGACTGGCGGTCGAGAAGGCCGGGGGAGACGGCATCGTCGCGATCAACACGGTCAAGGCCATCGCGATATCGGTCGAGTTCAGAAGGCCGGTGCTATCGAACATCTACGGAGGATTGAGCGGTCCGGCCGTCAAACCCATCGGCCTGAGGAGCGTCTACGACCTCTACGGCAAGGTCAGCATCCCGATCATAGGGGTCGGCGGGATCGACGACTGGAGGGATGCCATGGAGTATATCATGGCCGGTGCCAGGGCCGTTCAGGTCGGCAGCGCAATCGGAAGGAAGGGCCTCGGGGTGTTCGAGGATGTGAAGACCGGGATGAGGGATTATATGGAAGCGAACGGCGTCAAGTCCATCTCGGACCTCGTGGGGGTGGCCAATGAACGGAAATGAGGTCGTCAGGATCACCGAGGTCGTGAGGGAGGGCAAGGGAGTCACGACCCTCAGGTTCGAGCTCGACAGGACTGTCCGCCCAGGGCAGTTCTTCATGGTATGGGTGCCGGGAGTGGACGAGGTCCCGATGTCCGCATCCTACAATGGCAAGGTCAAGGGCATAACCGTCAAGGACATAGGAGAGGCGACTGGTGCGCTGTGCTCGCTGAACGTCGGGGACCTGATCGGCGTCAGGGGCCCGTACGGCAAGGGATTCGCGCAGCCGCACGGCGTCTATCTCGTCGTCGGAGGAGGGACCGGCATCGCGGCGGTCATGCCAGCCATCGAGATGGCCAAGGACAGATCGATAGTTGATGTTGCCTTCGGCGCGAGGAGCGGATCCGAGATCATATTCGAAGAAAGGGCCAGGAGATCATCGGACAACGTCATGATATCGACGGACGACGGAAGCCATGGATATCACGGCACGGTCGTCGCGATGGTCGACGAGATGCTTGCTAAGAGGTCCTACTCCCAGATCATCGCCTGCGGACCGGAGAGGATGCTGTACTACCTTTTGCAGGTATGCAAGAAGCACGGCGTCGAATGCCAGATGTCCCTGGAGCGGTTCATGAAATGCGGTTCCGGGCTATGCGGCTCCTGCGTCATCGACGGGAGGCGTGTGTGCGCCGACGGGCCGATCTTCCTCGGAAGGGAGATCGACGAGATGGACGAGTTTGGAAGATCGAAGAGGGACGAGACAGGGCGCATCATAAAGTTATGATAGCGTGCAGTCCAATGTCCTTGCGACGATCTGCTTGAACTCTGGGTCGCTGACCCTTCCCTTCCTCTCGCCAAGCGTCTTCACTTCATTGAGTATGCAGTTCAGCTGCTCGTCCGAAGCCTTCAGTCCCAGGTCCTCGACGCGCTTCTTCACGTAGGTCATCCCGGTATGCTTGCCCATCAGGATGTACCGCTTGTTCCCAACCGCTTCGGGAGGTATGCTCTCGTAGGTCATGGGGCATTCAAGTATCGCGGCGACGTGTATGCCGGATTCATGCGCGAAGACGTTCGGCCCGACCAGGGGCTGGTTCCTCTGCCTCGGCAGGCCCGAGTACTCGGCGACGAGGTCGCAGATCTCGGTCAGCCTTTCGCATCTGATGCCAAGGTCGTTCCCGTAGACGTACTTCATGACCGCGGCGAACTGCTCCAGCGGCAGGTTTCCAGCCCTCTCGCCGATGCCGTTGACGGTCGTCGTCAGAGCGGTCGCGCCGGCCTTGACCCCCGCTATGGCGTTCGGAAGGACCAGACCGTAGTCGTTATGGAGATGCAGCCCCAACGGGAGCTTGACCTCCTTCTTCACGCTGGAGACTATGTGCGATATCGCTTCGGGCGACGCGCAGCCGACGGTGTCGGTGATCCCAAGCCTGGTCGCCCCGGCCTCCTCGGCCTTCTTGTAGACCTGGATCAGGAAGTCCAGTTCCGTCCTGGTGCCGTCCTCGGCGCTCACGCTGGCCTCAACGCCCCTCTGCTTGCAGTAGTCGAGACCCTCCTGGACCTTGTCGAAGATGAACTCGCGGGGCTTCTTGAACTTGTACTTGAGGTGGATGTCCGAAGTGGCGATGAACAGGAGCACCATGTCCACTCCGGCGTCGACGCACGCGTCGATGTCGCACTTGGTTATCCTGGAGAGGCTGAGGATCTTGGCGTCAAGCCCCATCGAGCATATCTCCTTGACAGACCTCTGCTCGTTCTCCGACACGGCCGGAAAGCCCGCCTCTATCTCGGGCACGCCGATCTCGTCGAGCATCTGGGCGATCTTGACCTTCTGCTGCAAGGAGAAGGAGATGCCGGGAGTCTGCTCCCCGTCCCTCAACGTCGAGTCGTAGACGATGACGTCCTTCGCGTCGATCTTCGGATTGTACGGGCTCAGTGCGATCATCTGCATTGGCCAAGGATTCTTGGTAGGGCTAGATAAGCCTTGCCGAAGGAAAGGAAAAATATCGATGACATCCATCCTCATGCATCATGGCCCCGAGGTCGAACTTCATTAAGGTGCAGCATGGGAAGATGGAGCTGAACATCCCGCTCAAGCTCTTCGAACCTGGCACCTCGGACGTTCGGCCGGCCGAGGCGGAGAAGCTCAGGAGGCAGCTCAGGGGGCAGTATCCCTGGCTCACCGACAACGCCGTGGACGTCATCCTCAAGAGGTCGCAGGAGGAGATGGCGCTCATCATGGACTCCGAGAGGACGGTCGCCGACCGGGCGAGGGAGATGATAGTCCGCGGAGAGCTGCAGAAGGCGCTGGACTTCCTCGAGGCGCATCTGTTCGTCTACGAGGACGACATCGACGCCAACTACCTCCGGGCCGAGGCGTTGATGAAGATAGGGCGGACGGACGAGGGGTTCAAGGCGATGCGGCACGCCCAATCTCTCGCGGCAAGGAAAGGCAAGCTTCAGTCCAGGTGATCATTTTTCGAACAAGGCCTTCAATGCTCCAGCGACATCCTGAACGGTCGCACCCCAAGGCACGCAGGCCATGTTGCCAACGAGCTCGTGGCCGACCTTGACCTTGCAGCATTTAATGATCGTCGGCGTCCCATCGTCCTTGACCAGGTTCTTCGGGCACATGTCGACGTTCGGGACGTCCCTCCCATATATAGAGCGGAATATCCTCCTGGACAGGTCACATCCGATGAGGGTGACGTCGCCCTCGATGTCTGGCGTCTCATCCAGATAGTACATCCTCTTCCTGGAGACGAGGCCTGAGGCCCTGCAGGGGAACATGACCGCGTCCGTCTTTACCATCCTTTCCTTCTCGTTCAGGTCGATGTCGACCCGCTCGGTGACGATCGGCAGCTCGACCATCCCCGAGGACATGGCCTTGCGGACGAGCACTGAAAGCTTAGAAGGTGAGGGAGGGACGACATCGAAGACCCTCAGTCTCAGCAGTTCGTCCGCCTTCAGGAACGAGACGTGATTGAACATGCCAGAGACGACGACGGTCCTTCCCCCATTGGATCGAACGAGCTCGGCCAGCTCGGCCACGTTCAGGACGTCGATCCTCTCGTCGCGGATGAATACGGTATCTGACGGGAGCGAGACCACCTCGACATTCGTCACTGCCCGGAAAAGGTCCTTGCCGTTGGCCTTATGCACCCTGATCACGGCCGTCTCCTCCCCATGCCTCAGGATCATGAAGTCCGTCCTGGTGTAGGCGAACTTTCCCTCCGATCCGGAGCGGATGTTCTTTTCCGTGAGATCGAAATCGACCTCCCTGAAGGAGACGTCCTTGCAATGGTCAGGCATCATCGGCTTCTAGAACCGGTCAATAAGTTAAAGGATTTTCCTAAGGTCATGATGGCCGCCCTCTTTGGAACGGATACGATAAGTTCGGAGGTCCAGGGGGATCGTTCCAGTGCGATGACCGATGGGCATCATCTATTGAGCTCGATCAGACCGATGCAATTCCCGTCCAGGTCCTGGACGATGGCGAATTGGACGATGTCCAAGAGGGGTCCTTTTTCCTTCACCAACTTTCCCCCAATCGAGACCGCCTTCGATATCATTCCATCAAGATCGTCGACCTCTATCTCCAAGAACACATCATCGATCCCGTTCGTGCTTTTTAAGAAAAGGCCGCCATTTATCGCTCCCTTTTCGAGCGGCTCTCCACAAGCATCGCTCGACGATGTTCGTGCATGATGATGCTCACCTCCGCTCCCTGGAATGGGAGATATCTCCCGATCGAAGACATCCTCATAGAATCGCTTTGCAGAGGCCATATCATTGACCGGAACATTGAACGCCCTTGCCCTGCCCATACGTATCCCGTTAGAGAACATCGGGCCGATCGAACGATGAACGTTGCGAGGACCTACGGCGATAGGGAGGCGTTTGAACGCACCTTCGGCCGAATTGGGATGGACCGTGAAGATCAAATTTTATAAAAAATATCAAATAGATCGATCCTCTAGGCGAATGGTATATATCGCCAAGCTTGGATTAAATTGACGATCCGGTGAAGGTCACCATATCATGGCTATTTCACCGGATGCATGTATTCCACTACTTCTTGCCCTTCCCCTTTGCCGGGGTCGTGTCAACGATCGGGGTCTTCGAGTTCTTCGTGTCCGACCTGTTCTTATTCACTGGCGGTTCATTTGCGTTCTTTTTCTTCTTCATCTCGCTCATGACTATCCTCCAGGGGTGTCTTGGATTACAATGATGATAAACTTACTGTGACTATTCTAGAAAGCGTAAGACCAATAATCTTGCTGAGTTCTGCGAATTTATCATTCTTTCATCTATAGGAGCAGTGAAAAACGAGATAACCTAGCACGACATCACCTTGAACGTCGGGGATGGGCATGGCAGAGGACCTTCAGGTAAGTGTTGGCACGATAAGGGAGAGGCTTTTCACCGAGAGGTTGAGAGCTCTTCACCCGGAGAACATCGAATCGTTCGTTGCTTTGAAACAGAAGGCCAAGGCGAAGTATGTCGACGACAACTGGAGCAAACTGTTCCCGCCGGTAGACCCCGCCCTCAGGAAGGTCGTCACCTCGCCCATCAAGAGGCTCGTCGAGAAAGGGATGAGCTCCGAGGCCGACGAGATCATGAGGACCCACTGGGAGCCGCAGATCAAAGCGAAGCTGCACAACACGTTCGAGTTCTACATCATAATGCTCAGGTTCCACACAGGGGCGAAGGGCGGACTGGAGGAGCAGAGCCGGCTGCTTCTCAACTATTACCTCCTTCTGGTCGAGGGGGTCTACACGGCCCAGGTGAACCTGGTGTGCTATCTCCTCTCCGGGACCGGGGCCACCTATCGTTCGTCCAAGGCGATGTCAGAGCACGGTCCTCAGGCCGGATCGATGGGGATGATCGAGGAGGACAGCCTCTGGAACAAGCTGAGGTTCCTCGAGGACAACGGCTTCAGGTTCGTCGCCGACGCGTGCGACAGGCAGCTCCGCAACAGCGTGGCGCATCTCGATTTCATCGTCTTCACGAACGGCTGCGTCGGGTATGGCAGCGGGCAGAGGGGGCCAAAGGTCATCACTTATGACGAGCTCGTGCACAAGGTCGAGGTCATGAAATCTATATCGGACGCTGTGAACGAGGTCATGGCCGAGGAGGTCATCGCATGGAGGAAGGGGCGGAAGACCAAGGTCGCCGCGCCCAAGGCGAAGAAACCGGCGAAGGCATCGAAGGTCGAGAAGGACCCGAGGGAGATCCTCCGAAAGGCAGGGCTCGCGGCAGAGAAACCGAAGGACAAGGAAGGCACCGTCCGGCTTTAGGTCTCCCTATAAACACCTTGAAGGGCCAGATAAACAAATTTTTCATTATTTTTCACGCATTTTCACCAAAATCTACTTAAATCGTGAGCCTAGTTCGCAATGGTGAAAAAGAGCCAAATCGCGATGATAGTGATCATCGGGGGGATCGTGGTGTTCCTCATCAAGTTCGTGGCGTTCCTCGTCTCGGACTCGATAGCGCTCCTGTCGGATGCGCTCGAATCGATCATCAACATCGTCGCCTCCTTATTGCTCTTCATCTCGCTAAGGATCGCCGAGAGGCCCCCGGACCTGGACCACGAGTTCGGCCACAGGAAGGCCGAGAACGTCTCCTGCCTCGTCGAAGGTCTACTGATCATCATGGCGGCGATCTTCATAATGATCGCCGGCATCGGACGCCTGATCGATCCGGTGAACCTCACGGACGTCGATCTGGCCATGACGGTCTCGCTCCTGGCGACATCGATAAACGGGGCTCTTGCCGTAATGCTTTTCAGAGAATCGAAGAGGATCCACTCCATAGCGATGGAGGGTGATTCGAAACATCTGCTTTCAGATGTCATATCCTCGGTGGGAGTGGTGATCGGCCTGTTCATAGCGACGATCACGGGCTACTTCATCCTGGACCCTCTCATGGCGTTCTTCGTCGGGGCTGGCATCATCAAGATGGGGTACGACCTGATCACGAAGGCGTGCGGTGACCTGCTCGATCACAACTGTCCAGAGTGCGAGGACATCGTCATCAGGACGTTGGACAGCATAAACGGTCACATCGAATACCACGACCTCAAGACGAGGAAGAGCGGAGACATGGTGTACGTCATGTTCCATCTATGCGTCGACGGGAACATGTCGGTCTACGATTCTCACGAGCTCACGGAAAGGATCGAGCTGAGGTTGAAGGAAAGGATGCCGATGATAGACCTGACGATCCATGTAGAGACAGAGAACCAGAGATGCGTTCACAAGGATGAGGATGGGCAGTCCATCTGACCCCGAGTAAGATCACGGGCCTGAACGAAAAAAGGTTTTAATATATTGGACAGATTCAGCTCATCCAAGCTGGGATGACAGAGCGGCCATGTGGCGGACTGCAGCCATATAGGCGGATATCCGCATACCCGTGTTCAAATCGCGGTCCCAGCTCCATTTCCACTCTTCTTCGATGCGATAACTTCATCGGGCTTCGCTCTCTCTCAGCCTTATCCGGTCCATCGCCCATCTGGCATGTTCCGCCAGGTCATCGTCCTTGCCGATCGCGAACGGCTCCAGAGCGCTCAATGTCGAGCAATCTCCGGTGTTGCCGAGAGCCACGATGGCGTTCCTCTTCAACGTTCTCAATGACGGATCGTACCAGTCAAGCG